>CAZVDN010000238.1:2111-5979 GCA_964625665.1 uncultured Streptomyces sp.
GGATTTCCACCTCGGTGCCGAGCGGCACGGTGCGGACATTGAAGTGGCTTCCCAGCCTGCTGCGGCCCAGCTGCAGGAACCGACAGCGGTGGAATCTCCGGCCCCTGTGAACCCTGTTGACGCCGACGCCGTGCATGATCACGACCGCAATTCTGCAATGAGTCTGAAAATAAGCGCGGCCGTTGCGCAGCACATGCATACGGTGGAAGAGGAAACGGCAAGGCTCAACCGGCAACTGGAAAAACTCGGTACTCAATACGCACGACTAGAGAAGAGGCACAAATGAGTGATGGCAAGGAAGGCGCCGCACAAGGCGCGGAAAAGGTTGCCGCGGCCGCAGAACCGGTATCAAGCCTGCCCGGCGGAGACGGCGCAGTGAATGAGGCAACGGCCCCCGCTGACGAAATCGCCGTCGTCAAGGAGACCAGCTTTGACGAGGTCATCACGCGGGTCCTCGATGCCAGCGACGTTGCCAATAAGACGGCATCGATCGCCGCCGATTCCACCGGGCAACTGATTGCGGCAACCGAGGCGATGCGCGACGCGGCGCAGAGCGCCCGGATGCACGCCATCATCGTGCTTGGCATCAGCGGCTTCGCCATGATTGCCGCCGTCGGCGTGTTTACCCTGATGGCGCTGCAACTGCAGTCACGAATCGATGCGGCTGATGCCACTGTTCTCGCCGTCGGCAAGCGCGTGGTCCAGCTCAACAGCGGCATCGGCAGCATCAAGCAAATTGAAGAAATCATAGAAAAAATCAACGAGCGGCAGCAGAGTCAGGCTGTCGTCGTCGAGAAACTGGTGCCGCGTCTGGATAGCGGCATGGCCGAGCTGCGCAAGGCGCTGGCCGAGCAGGCGGAAAAAACTGCCAAGGCGGCACCGCCGCCGCCCCAGACTCCGCAAGCCGACCCGCGGGTGCTCGCACTGCAGGCGCAAATCAAGGCGCTCGAGCCGCAATTGCAGGCGCAGGCGCGTGCAACGGCCAAACTTGCTGACCAACTCGCTGCCATGCAGGCGAATCTGGCCAAGATCAACGGCGTCGCACGCAATGTCGAAACGCTCATCAGCATGGAAAAGCAGAAGCCGGTCGCCGTTGCGCCGGCACCGGTCGCTGCGCCGGTTGCTGCGCCAGTCGCCGTGGCACCGAAAGAAAAAGAACGGGTGGAGCGGCCTAATACTAGTTTTGTACGTTATCCGAACCCGCCGAAGGAGGTGGCAAAACCTGCCGTGGAGACTGCGCCGGGCGCTCGCTGAGTCAGGCCGCGGCCGCCCGCTCGAAGCGCGAGGCTGGCGCGGCGGGGGTAAACACAGGACCTGCTGCGTTCCACTGTAACCCATGGCAACGCGGCTTAGCTGATTCGTGGCCGAAACGTTATGCGCAAAAAAGCGCTGGTACTACCGCTGCTTCAGGCGACCTGAAACAGCATCTGCAGCATCCTCCAAAGGATGCCAATTATGGAAAATTGCCTTGAATAAAATGATGTAATCATTACAAATGTTGTAAAAACTGAGATAATCAGTCTGGTTTTAGAACAGCTTGGTTACATCAGGGTATTCTCGCATGGCTGTTTTGGGGGGGGGTGATGGCCATCAAGGTTCTGGTGACGAGTCAGAAGGGCGGTGTTGGCAAAAGCACGCTGTCAGCGAACCTTGCAGCTTATCTGTCTCTGCATGGGGGCATGCGTACCGCGCTGCTTGATTTCGATCATCAGGCCACGTCCAGCACCTGGCTGCGGCGCTGCGGTGACAGTCGGGTCCGGGTTTTTCCGGTTGACATCCTGTCGCTCACATCGAGCGGTTTGAGCGTGCTCAAGTCCAAAGAGGCGCTGCGCGTGGCCTGCCTGGACACCGATGTTGTCATTTCAGATCTGACCTGGGTCGATACCCTGCCTCCGAGTTTTTTTCTGGATTACGATTTGATTTTGATCCCGGCCTCCCTGTCCGGCATCGAGCTGGACAGCCTGCATGATTTTTTTGAGCGTTTTGCGAACATATTCAATTCGGTAAGACAGCGTGTCCCGCAAATTGTGGTGGCGCCAAACCGCTTGAACGACATTGACCACTATAATGAGATATTCAGCGAATCGGGATTTCCGGTCAGGTTCCATTTGCTCAGCCCGATCATGTATTCAAAAGCCGCGCAGGACTGTTTTGGCAAACGGTTTTTGTTTTCCACGGTCGATTTGAGCCTGCGCAATGCCTTTTTGCAGGTCTGTACGGAAGTCAAACAGATACTTGAGCCGCTCATGCTGCGCGCCAGCCAGGGTGTGACGGTTCAGCGTCAGGGCCTGTCCCCGCATAAAGTGAAACAAAGTGTGCTCGACCGCTTTGTCGCGGGCCGCGCCGTCCGCAACCGGGGTGGGCCGCTGGCAACAGAGCCGGATGAGAAGAAATGGTTTGAATTTTTGCGTCGCAAGAGCCGCTGAAAATTCTTTGATCTGGCAATCGTTCGAGGTGTGAAATGAAACAATATGACCCGCACAAAGGCTGGGTTGACGCCGCAGCATCCAATAATGTGCATGCCGTGCCCACGGCAGACCCGACGCAAGGCGATGCAGCGCATGCTGCGGCGCGATTGTCCGACGCCGCGCCAGTCAATGCTGGCAGGGCCGCGATTTTCCACTTCAGTCGTAATGGCAGCCGGATCAAGTTGAGAAATGAAGAACCGGAGGCGGTCGCAGCGGTGGCGGCTGAGGCGGTGCCGGAGGCGGCACAACAGGCGTGGCCGAGCGCCAGCAGCCTGATGGCGGTGAGCGGCGCTGTCAAGGAACTCTTCGCGACACTGTCGGAAGACGAAAATCTATCGCCGCAAGTGGCCGACGTGGTCGATAGCATGCGTTGCCTTGCGGCAAAAATCGAGGAGAAGACGCAGCTTGAGAACGAATTGGCAGCAGTGAATGCACAGATTGTGATTGTCGAGCAGGTGTTGCACCGGCATGTGCGCGCAGCGCACGACAGCGAAATCAAGGCGCTGGCAACGCGGCAGGCGCGGGTGGAACTGATGCGCGAATTAGCCAATTGCATCCTGGATAACAAGGACGCGCAAAAGCCGGCATGAAATTCCCTTATTTTTCGGAGACGCCGCTATGGGTCATACTGGTACATTGGTACGGTCTGCTGCTGATCGCGATATTTGAATTGCTGCACGACGGCGACGCCTGGCTTGCGGCGTTACCCTGGGGGCATTGGCCCCATGCGCTGGCTGCGGGCTGGCTTAACGGTCAGCTTTCGGCGGGCGCGCTGTTCCTGCTTTACCTGAATGTGTTGATGGTGGCGAGCGGGTTATTGTTGCTCTATGTTTTCGTCAAGGTGCTGGCCGCCAACAGATGGCATGAGGTGGAACCGGACGGCTTGTCGAACAGGCCTGCGCCCCCGGCGGACGCACCGGTCCGGCAGGCAATAAATGAGGCGGTGGATAGCGGGGTGATGCAGAAACCCGAGATTGTTGTACTAGTCAGCCACTTTCGCGAGCAACTCAAAAGGATCGCAGGGGCTGGCCCGAGGACGCCCCGGCGTTAGCGCGCGGACGCTGGCGGCCAAGCGGCGGCAACGCATTGTGCCCAATCAGGAATTGACCGCGCTTGGTGCATCGAACATCGCCTCGGCCCTATCGGGGGGCTACCCAGTGACGGGCGGTTTTGCGCCAGTGCCAGGGGGCAACCGGCGATGACGTTTGCCATAACCCGGCTGCACCCTTTCTGGCGTTTTGCTCTGCGTCAGCGTAAGCGCGCCGCTCCGCGGGGGGCTGTTCATGCGCGTAGCTCCGATACCACCATGCCGCCCCGGACTTCAGCATTTCGAGAGACGCGTCGGTGCCGTCCGCAAAGACGCGGCAGATGCTGCGGCCATAACGGTCGGTTTTCATGCA
>CAZVDN010000239.1:0-5967 GCA_964625665.1 uncultured Streptomyces sp.
CGGCGGTGTAGGCGGGATCGATGGCGGCGAGGTCGATCTGGTCCAGCGGCGTGCGGGGGATGGCGGGCACTTTCACGTCCGGCGCGGGGTAGCCCACTACCAGCAAGAGGAAGGGCCGCTCTTCCTTCGGCCGGCCGAGTATCTTGTTGAGAAAGTTCATCGGGCTTGGCGTGTGGGCCTTCTTCCCCGGCCAGCAGCACGCCCCGCGACTCGGCCTCGATCTTCGCGGCGTGCGTGTCGGCGTGATCCGGCATTTCTGGGAAGAAGACCTCAAGACCAATCCGCAGCTATGCAGGGCGATGGACGACGCCGTTGACGTTTTGAAGCGGCTCGGCGCCGAAGTCCGGGACGCGCGCATGCGCCCGCTTCAGGACTATATGGACGTCAAGACCGTCATTGCCGAGACGGAAGTATTCGGGGTTCATCAAAAAGACCTTGCAGCGCGTGCGCATGAATTCGGTCTCAACTTCCTGTCGCAAACGCTGACCGGATGCCTGTTTCAGTCCGTCGAATATTTTGCCGCGCAGCGTGAGCGCAGGCGCATGCAGCTTGAGATGGCCCCGCTGTATCGGGATTTCGACGTGCTGGTGACGGCGAGCGGGGGCCCTGCCCCGCGCCTTGATCAGTATTCACCGCGTAACGCATGGGACAAGCCGAATCTGTTCACCCCGTTCAGCGTGACGGCCGGGCCCGCAATGGCGATTTGCAACGGGTACACGACCGACGGCCTGCCGCTCTCGATGCAGATCGCGGCAGCGCCCTTCGCTGAAGAAAAGGTCCTGCGGGTGGCCCATGCCTACGAAAAGGCAACACCATGGCGCGAGCGCCGGCCGGCACTCGTGCCGGGCGTGCCGCGTGTCCCGGTTGTGCCGCCTTCCGCTTTCACCGGCGTCGCGATCGATGCCGCGGTACGGTCGGAAGTCTCAACGCTGGCGCGGCGTGCCGGGCTCAATCTGACCGAGGAGCAGCTCACGCTTCTCTGCGAGGTCGCGCCGCTTGCGCGCGCGCGAGCGGACCGGGTGCGCCGGGGTCACGATTGGAGCGAGGATCCGGCATTCGTATTTCGGGTGCCGACGCACGAGTGATATTGCCCCAGACAGACGATGACAATTCCTCCTCGTCGTCGTTGAGCAAATCGGCAATCTTGTAGTGAATCCAGAATGCCAGCGCGGCGATCACGCCGCCGACCCGCGGCCAATAATCTTTCAGCAGCGCGATGATTTGGCTATCCATATGGCGAATCAATGGGGTCAGTATGATTTTTCCGACTCATCAAAGGGAGCAAGCTCAACTTCTCTATCGTCGCAAAAGCGCATGAACAAGGGGCAGTTCAACCCGCAGGCGGCTGAAGGCGCCTGAAGACGTCTGCGCCTTGCGCTGTTGATCAGTGCTTCTTGACGATGCGCTGCATCCGCGCGATATCCGCCTTCACCGCCGCGCCGAATTCCTGCGGCGAGCCGCCGCCGGCTTCCATGCCGGCGGTGAAGAAACGTTCCTTCACGTCGGCTTGCGCGAGCACTTCGCGCGACAGTTTGTTGAGGCTGGCGATGACGGCCGGCGGGGTTTTCGCCGGCGCGAAGAGGCCGTAGATCGCGATCAGTTCGTAGCCGGGCAGGCCTGAGGCGGCGACGGTCGGCACGCCGGGTGCGAGCGGGGTTTGCTCGGTGCCGGTGACGGCGAGCGCAGCGAGGCGCCCCGACTTGACGTGCTGCGCGACGGTGCCGATGGTGGCGAACATGATCTGCACCTGTCCGGCGATGAGGTCGCTGATTGCCGGCGCGCCGCCCTTATAGCCGATGCGCACGATCTGCACGCCGGCCATGTGGTTGAAGAGTTCAGCCGCGAGATAGTTCGCCGCGCCGACCGGGCCCGAGGCGTAATTGAGGCCGCCGGGGTTGGCTTTGGCCAGCGTGATCAGCTCCTGCACCGTGCGCGCGGTGACGTTCGGATTGACGACCAGCAGGTTGGGCGAGCGCGAGGCCAGCACCACCGGCGTGAGGTCGGCCATGTATTCGGGCAGCTTCTCGAACAATGGGGCGGTCCAGATCGTGCTGTTGTGCACGAGCAGCGTGTAGCCGTCGGGCGCGGCGAACGAGACGTTCTGCGCCGGAATGGTGGCCGCGCCACCGCGGTTTTCGATAATGAAGTTCTGGCCATATTTCGCGCCCAGGCCCTGGCCGAGTACGCGCGCGGTGTAATCGACGCCGCCGCCCGGCTGCGCGGTGACGATGCGCACGGGCTTGTTCGGATAGACCTCGGCGCCGATCGCGGCGCTGCCGAGCATTGTCGCGGTGAGCACAGCAGTAAAACGCAGCGCGATCATTTCGCCACGCGCCCGCCGTCTTTGACGTTGTAAACGTCGGTGGGGTTTTGCAGGCCCTTGAACTCGATGGCGTTGCCGCAGCCGTCGCGCACGGTCATCAGCATCTGCTCGCGCGGCGTGCCTTTCTGCGTGGTCATCGGTTTGTTGATCCACTGCGCGCCGTGTTGTTCGAGGCGCGCCTGCGTCTGGCGGAAATCATCGAGCGTCATCACCACGCCGAAATGCTTGAGCGGCGAAGCGGCCTCGTCGCTGATGGTCTTGCCGTTGTTGCCGGTCACTTCTTCAGGCGCGTAGTGCGCGACGATGTGATGGCCGAAGAAATTGAAGTCGGCGCGGTTCGGCAGCTTGCGGCCTTCCGGGCATTGCAGGATTTCGCCGTAGAACTTGCGCGCGCGGTCGAGATCATCGACGGCGAAGGAATTGTGGAAAAGGGTTGCGGCCATGCGGGGCCTCCTGTTGTTGCAGGTTTTGCGGACGGTTTGTGAGGGAAAAGATGTTAGCACGGCGCACCGCGCCGTTGCGCCGCAGCCGGGCGGGCGGCACAATCAGTCGTTGCGCTTCGACGTGTCTGTGTCGTGGTGCGGCGTGAAACAGAAAGCAATTCTGAAATCAAGTGATGGGGTCGGGAATGACGAAGGGCAATGCAGACGCGGCGGTGTCGGGTGTCGAATTGTATTCCGGTGCGGCGGCATGAAAGCGATGACCTTGTCCGCAGTTTGCCTCAGTTCGATGTTTCGGATGATCTTTTTGTCCGTGTTGTTTTGGGCGATGGCAATGTCCCGGCATGGCATGGCGGCCGACGCGGAAGTTTCGCCCGTCCGCGCGGCCGGCGGCATGGCCAGTGAATTCCGCAATCAGATTTTTCCGCCAGCCGCGACGCCGCTCGAGTTGCCGCTCAAGGGGCCTGCTCCGGAGGACAAATCGATCATCCGGAGGGCGGAGCAGCTTTTTGCCGGCAATCCGGCTCTGGCACTGCTGTTGATCGAGAAAGGCCGGATCGTTTACGAGAACTACCGGAGTCCAGCGACCCAATCCCGCCCGTTGTTTTCGTGGTCGATGAGCAAAAGCATTGTCGCGTATACGCTGGGCCAGATGATCTGTCATGGCCAGAGCGTCGACCTCGACCGGCCGGCGGCAAGCATATCGAGCGACCTCAATGGATCGGTACATGGCGAGGCGACGTTGCGCCAGTTGCTGATGATGAGCAGCGGCGCGCCGGATGCGCTGCACAGCGGCGATCATGTTGCCGCCACGCCGGATTGCCAGCAGGGCGTCAATTGCGACGGCTGGCAAATGATGCGCGCGCAGCGCCTGACGGGGCTTGAGTATCTGCGCCAGTTCACGGCGCGCGGGAAAAGCCCCGGCGGTGAGGCACTTCAATCGGGCAGCTGGTTTTCCTATTCGGGGCTGGATACGCTGGCGCTGGCAAACGTCGCCGATGCGATGGGCGGTTTTTTGCCCGCATTCGAGAAGCATATCTGGAGCAGGATCGGCGCCGAGGGCAAAGGCTACTGGTTGATCGACCGTGATAATCGCGCGATCGCACAGGCCGGATTAAGCGCCACCGGTCGTGACTGGGCGAGACTGGCAATGTATTCGCTGCGCTTGTTGTCTGCAGACGATCCATGTACGAAAAGTTTCATGCAAGCGGCGACCTCAGTGCAGATTCTTAATCGATCGAAGCGGGTCGGCGCCCATTTTCCGGGCTATGGCTACCAGACCTGGATTCTGAATCCGCGTGGCCGGATATCATATTGGTGGGTCGGATTCGGCGGACAGCGTGTCGGCATCGATCCGGTCAGCGAAAAGATCATTGTTCTTTCGAGTTATCGCGAATCGTATATGGCGGATGTTTACAGGTTGTTTGAGGACTGGCAGCGCCAGTAACGGTTGAAGACGTTGGACTTCTGATTTTTGAACATGCCATCTGCTGCCCGGCATGGGCTTACAGCGGCATGATGCCGCATTAAATCAACCGGTTTTGACGGGGTGCCGGCCGCCTTTGCGTGAACGCGCCGGACTGCCGATTCGACGGCGCGCGCGATTTCTGTTATTGATTAACAGAGAAACCGAAACACACAGCAGCATTCCTCGTATCAACGCACGCGAAAAACAATGAATCGCAATCTCTGGCTGATGGTCGCAGCGCAGGCGCTGTTCATGACCAATAACATCGTCTTCGTCGCCGTCAACGGGCTGGTTGGTCTGTCGATCGCGCCTTTTCCGTGGCTGGCCACTTTGCCGATCATGGGCTATGTCGTCGGCGGCGCGGTCTCGACGGGGCCGGTGGCGTGGACGCAGGCGCGCTGGGGCCGGCGCGTGTCGTTTCAGATCGGCCTCGTCGTCGCCTTCGTTTCCTCGCTGCTGGCGGCATGGGCGGTGTATACGTCGAATTTCTGGATGCTGGTCGCCGCCACCGTTGTCGCCGGTTATTACAGCGCCAACGGCCAGCTTTATCGTTTTGCGGCGGCGGAACTGGCCAAACCCAATTACCGCGAGCGTGCGGTGTCGATGGTGCTGGCCGGCGGCATCGTCGGCGGCGTGCTCGGGCCGAACCTCGCGAAATGGGCGCAGCACGCCGGCAGCGTGCCCTTCGTCGGCGCCTATGCCGCGCTGGCGGTGGTGGCGCTGATTGCGATGTTGATTGTGGCGCGCGTTGAGTTTCCGCCGGTGCCGCCGAAGCAGAAGGGCGTTGCGACCGGCCGGCCGCTCGCCGAGATCATGCGCGAGCCGGTGTTCATCGTCAGCACGGCAGCGGCGGCCTTCGGTTATGGCGTGATGAACCTGTTGATGGCGGCCTCGCCCATCGCCATGAAGATCTGCGGGCATCCGTTCTCGGACGCGGCGCTGGTGCTCGAATGGCACATCATCGGCATGTTCGCGCCGGGATTTTTCACCGGCCATCTGATCAAGCGTTTCGGCCCGGTCGCGGTAATGAGCGCCGGCGTGGTGCTGAACCTCATCTGCATCGGCATCGCGCTGCAGGGTATCGAGGTGGCGAATTTCGTACTCTCGATGTTTCTCGTCGGCGTCGGCTGGAATTTCCTTTTCACCGCCGGCACCGCGCTCTCGCTCAACGCCTACCGGCCCGAAGAAAAAGACAAGGCGCAGGGCGCGATCAATTTCTGCATCTTTCTGATGATGATGGCCTCGTCGCTGTCGTCGGGCGCGCTGGTGACGACGCAGGGCTGGCGTTTGCTCAACCACATCTCGCTCGTGCCGGTGGCGCTGACCGGTGTGATCGTGATCTGGTACGTGCTGCGCGGGAGCGGGCGCGGCGCGCCGGCCTGAGCGCCGCGCCCCGTCGCGGCGGTTTTACGGGCGCTTAATCCCGCTTTCGTGCCTGCGTTTAGGGGCGTCGTCACCGAACCCGTTAAAATCGGACGATGCCCTCCTTCCTCACGGCCCTCCGCAACAACCGCGCGTTCCAGGCGCTGCACTACCGCGACTTCCGCACGGTGTCGGTGTGCCAGATCTTCGGCAACCTCGGTTTCTGGATGGACGAGCTGAGCCGCGGCTGGCTGATTTATCAGATCACCGATTCGATGGTGCAGCTGGGCTTCGCGCGCGGCGTGCAGTTTGTGCCGCTGTTGTTGTTCGCGCCCTTTGCCGGCACCTTTGCTGATCGTTATTCGCGGCGCACG
>CAZVDN010000240.1:0-5917 GCA_964625665.1 uncultured Streptomyces sp.
CGCGATGGGCTGCGGCTCGAGTTCATCTTCGTCGATGACCTGCTCCCACTTCGCCGATTCGGCTTTGATCTTTGCGGTGAATTCTTCCGGCGTGCTGCCGATCACTTCGGAGCCCTGTGCGCCCAGCAGGTCGCGCAATTCCGGCTGGCGCGCGATTTTCACCAGCTCGGCATTCAGGCGCGCGACGATCGCCGGCGGCGTTTTCACCGGCACCACGATGCCGTGCCACGACGTGGTTTCGTAGGTCGGGTAACCGGATTCAGCCACCGTCGGAATATCCGGCGCCGAATGCGCGCGTTTCGCACTCGTTACGGCGAGTGCGCGAATGCGGTTGGCTTTCACATAGGGTGTGGCCGGCAGCAGATTGAGAAACCAGATCTGGATCTGGCCGGAAATCACATCGGTAATCGCCAGGCTGGAACCTTTGTAAGGCACGTGCACGAGATCGACACCGGCGGTGATGCGGAACAGTTCGGCCGACAGATGATTGCCGGTACCGACGCCGCCCGAGGCATAGGTAAATTTGCCCGGGCTCGCCTTGGCCAGTGCGACGAGTTCCTTCACGCTGCGCGCCTGCACGGTATTGCTGAGCGCAAACACATAGGGCGAGGCACTCAACAGCGACACCGGCGCAAAATCGCGGAGCGGTTGATAAGGCAGCTTTGCCGTCAGATTGGGCTGCACCGCCATCGTGCCGATCACGCCGAGCAGCAGGGTATATCCATCGGGCACCGCGTGTGCCGCGATGTCGCAGGCAATGACGCCCGCCGCACCGCCGCGGTTGTCGATGACGACCTGCTGGCCGAGCGCTTCGCCGAGTTTCTGGCCGAAGGCGCGCGCCACGATGTCAGTCGGACCGCCGGTCGGAAACGGCAGGATCAGGCGCAACGGATGGTCGGGCCAGGTCGCGCCGGCGGCCTGTGCGCCGGCAGACACCACCGATGCGGCGCAGAGCGCCAACGCCAATGCACAGTGTTTATTCATCACTCAGTCACCCAGTTTCAGATTGATGCGCTTGCCGAGGCGCGCATATTTGTCGATGTCGGCCACGATGAAACGCGCGAACTCGTCGCTCGGCATGCCCACCGGTTCGGCGCCGAGATTGCCGATCTTTTCGCGCACCTCCGGTTCCTTCAGCGCCTTCAACACTTCAGCCAGCATGCGGTCGATGACTTCGCGCGGCGTTTTTGCCGGCGCATACAAGCCATACCAGCCGCCGATTTCGGCATCGCGTATGCCCAGTTCGTTTAGGGTAACCAGTTCCGGCAGCAAGTGCGAGCGGTGTTTGCCCATTTGCGCGATGCCGCGCAGGCGCCCCGCTTTGATCGGCGGCGCCAGCGAAATCGGACTGGCGAACATCATGTCGATGTGCCCGCCAAGCAGATCGTTTAGTGCCGGCGCCGCGCTCTTGAACGGCACGTGCGTGAGATTGACACCGGTGGCCGCCTTGAACAGTTCACCGGCCAGATGCAGCGTGTTGCCGTTGCCGGCCGAGCCGAAGGTCAGCTGCCCCGGACGCGACTTCGCCAGCGCGACCAGATCCTTCACCGATTTCACCGGCAGCGACGGATGCACGCCGATCACCATGCCTGCCGATTCGCCGATCATGGTCAGCGGAAAAAAATCCTTCAGTGTGTCGTAGGGCAGCTTCGGGTGCAGCGCCGCGTTGGTGGTGTGCGAACCGGTGGTCAGCAGATAGGTATAACCGTCAGGCGCTGCGCGCGCGACCATTTCGGTGCCGATGATGCTGTTGGCCCCCGGCCGGTTGTCGACGACGATCTGCTGTTTGAAAGCGTCGCCGACGCGCTGGCTGAGCAGGCGCCCGACGGCATCAGGCGGGCCGCCCGCCGCCCACGGCACAACGAGGCGAATCGAGCGCGACGGCCAGTTCTGCGCCAGCGCACCGTTCGCCGCCAGCAACAACACAACCGAGATCCCTGCCATCGATTTTTTCATGCCATGACCTCCAGCCAACCTGTTTTCACTGAATTCCGCTGTCACGCCGGATGTCGGCCGACGAAATAAGCGCTGTCCGGCTCATCCGTTACCTTGAGCCCGGATTTCTTCAGGCCCTCGCGCAGGATGCGCATATTGCGGTCGGTGATCTTCATCGTCGGCTGGCGCAGCGGGCCGCCGTTGAAACCGGCCAGCCAGGTCTGATATTTCCAGTCCATGCGGTTGATCACTGCGGTGCCCGGCATGTAACTCGCACCGGCGGCCTTCTGCGCCATGCGCGCCGGATGGATCTGCCAGTATATTCTCATCGCCTCGTCGAACTTGCCGTCGCGCGCGAGGTTGAACATGCGCGGAATGGTGTCACCGAAATAACCGGTGTTGCTGGTGCCCGAAAACTGCATCGGCACCAGGCCCATGAACGGAATCGCGTCGGCTTCGAGCGGACAGGTGACCACCACTTCGTGCGAGTGGTTGCGCCAGGTTTCGACGAAACCCGCCGGCGTCGGCATGCCGCCCTCGGCCTTGATGCAGACGATGTTCGGAATCTCGCGCACCATCTTTTTGATCAAGTCCGGGCTCATGCCGGCCGGATGCACGCGCTCGAAGCCCCAGTGCGGCACCGGAAACAGGATCACGCCGAGCCGCGTCGCATCGCAGAACGCCTTGGTGTAATCGAAGATGTGCTGTTCGGTCGTCGCATAGAAATTATGCGGATAGGCCAGCAATACAAGTTCCGCACCCGCCTTCTCGGCCACTTTCACCGCAGCGATGTTCTGCGCCAGCGTGCCGAAAGCGGCATGATGGATCATCGTCAGTTTGCCGCCGGCCTCGTCGTGCGCCCATTCGACGAACTGGCGGTATTCATCAACCGTGATCGCCACCTCGGAGGCCAGCAGCGTGCCCCAGTAGCCGTATTCAATGCACAGGCGCACATCGTGGCGAATGCCCTTCTCGTTCAGGCGCTCGAGGTCCTGCGTATAAGAAGGAATGACAACATTCGCCATGCCCTTCATGTTTTCGCGCGCCCACGCGCGCGCTTCGTGTTTTTCGTAGCGAACCATTAATCACTCCCCGGTGCATTGTTGCCGATGATTTTACTTCCGTCCTTTGACCGTCAGGCCGACCGGCAATTCGGTGCCCCTGACGCTGCTGCGCGCCTTTTCCAGACACAGCTCCGACACCGCCATGTCCTGCAGTGCCGAACCGACTGATTTGAAGAGCACGATGTTGTCGCCCGTCTGCTTCGCCGCACTGCGGCCCTGCACGACATCATGCAGGGACACCACCTTGTCGGCAAACGGAACACCGGCCTTGGCTGCCGCCAGCAGATCGCCGGTCTGATGCATGACTTCTTCGGGCACGTCGGCGACGATCACCGCCGCGCGCCGGATTACTTCGGGATCGACCTCGATCTGCTCGGGCAGCGTCGAACCGATTGAGGCCACCATCACGCCGGGTTTGAGCCAGGCGCCTTCGAGGATCGGTTTTTCATCATGGGAACGCGCGGCACAGATTATCAGTTCTGCGCCTTCGATGGCAGCGCGCGGGCTGTCAGCAGCGCTGCAGACAATGCCGGATTCAGAACTGAAGCTGCGCGCGAATTTTTCGCGGCTGGCCGGCGTCGGGCTGTAGACCGTCATCGCGGCAATCTCGCGCACTGCTGCAATTGCCGCCGCATGCGCTTTCGCTTCATGGCTTGAACCGAGCACCGCCACGCGCAGCGCTTTTTTCGGCAGCATGCGGTCAGCCGCCATCGCCGTGGTGCCCGCCGTGCGCATGCCGGTAATGTGTTTGGCATCGAGCAGGCACACCAGTTCGGCGGTATCGCGGTCCCACAACGGCATGAGATAACTCAGCTGCGGCGTGCGCGCGCGGGCGATGATTTTCGCCCCCATGTGTTTGCCCGACGACATCGCCGCCAGCACGCGCAGCCAGGCGCCCTCCTTGCGCGCCACTACGCGTGGCGGCACGGCTGCGGCCTCGTCCGGCGCCGCATAGGCCGCGGCCAGACAGGCGATGACGTCCGGCCACTTCAGCAGCTCGACGGTGTCGGGCTCGGTGATGAAAAGCAGTTTGTTATGCGCGGCCATAGTGCAGGTTCCCGTTCATATCCCTGTCAGATACTACTGCTCAGCCTTGCAGCAGTCGCCGCAACTGGCGCACATCGCGCATACTGTCGATGTTCATCACGGCGGCAATCAGGGCCTCGGCGCGCCGCTTGCCCATCACCGGCACCAGCAGCGCACGGCTCTTTGCGGAAATATCCTCGCGCGTCATCGGATTGGTGGCGGTGCCGCGCACTTCGCGCGTGTGGTGCCGGAGCTTGCGTCCGTCGCGCGTGACGATCTCGGCGATCGCCTGCGTGGTTTTGGCTTTCGACAGCGCGGCGCTGCCGACGATCGCAATGCGTTCGCGCAGCTTCAGCACTTTCGGGTCGCGCACGCGTTTTGAACTGTGCGAAGTTTCGAACGTAATGTCGCCATCGATCAGCATCAGTGCCGCAAGATGCTGGATGTTGATGTCGGCCATGGTACGGCCGCTGACGGTGCGCGCGCCCTGCTCGTCGAGCGTGATTTTCAGTGATGCGACGTCGGCGGCGCGCACGCCGTGCTTCGCCATCAGGTTCGACAGCGCATCGAGCGGCGCCTGGATCGGATAACCGACGGGCCAGCGCTTGATCGCGGTTTGCATGATGTCGAAATCAAGCCCGAGGCCGGCGACGAATTTTTCCGGCTCGGCGTATTTTTCATGCGCGTGGAAAAATCCGCGGTCGCCGTAGAACACATCTTCGACACCGGTGAATTTGCTCGCCACCATGGTCGCGGCAGTAACTCCGTTGCGCGCCGGCATGCCGCCGAAGTCGAAGGCCTTCTCGACGTGTTCGGTATCGCGCGCCCAGCACGACAGGCCCGAGGCCTGTTGCGCGGTGTAGGACAGGAGCCAGCGCGCCTGGTCCGCATTGATGCCGGCCAGCGCGCCGGCCGCCGCCGCCGCGCCGAAAGTACCGCCGTAGCTGTGCGTCGAATGCCCTGCCGAGCGGAATTTTTCAATGCCGAGCGCTTTGGAAGTGCGCGCACAGATGTCATAACCAACGACCACCGCACGCAACAGCGCCTGGCCGCTCGAACGCTGACGTTCGGCCATGGCCAATGCCGCCGGCACCACCGCACAGCCCGGATGCACTAGCGCAAGGTAATAGGCATCGTCCGTCTCATCGGCATGCGCGAGCATGCCGTTGGCCAGCGCCGCATTGACCGCGGTGGTGACGATGCGCGTGCCGAGGACACAGGCCTCCGGTGTGCCGCCCATGGCGCCTACGTATTCGATGGCGCGGCGGCCCGGCAGCAGCGGCGCGCCGGACAGCATTGCGGAAATCGTGTCGAGCAGATGGTGCTTGGCGCGTTCGGTGACGCGCGCGGGCAGCGGACGTTTTGCCGCGCCGGCGATATAGGTGCTGAGCTTGCGCATGACCGGAGAGATGACGGCTTTTGATTTTTTCATTGTGATTTTCGTGACCGGTTGGATTGCGGAGCAGAAATGAAAAGCGGCCCGTTCAGGGCCGCGTTTCTTCGAACGACTTCTCGTCGACGGCGCTTACTTGACCGCGTACGGATTCACCGGCGAACCGACTGCGCCGGTAATCGGCAGCGCCGGTGCGCAGAACATGAACTCGTAGACGCCGTCTTCGGCGCAGGCTTTCGACAGCCCGCCGAGGTCGAAAATTTCGCCGACCGTCAGGCCCATGATCGGAATCGCGATCCAGTGCCAGGGCTGGTTGGTGTCTTCGGTTTCGTTCGGGCGCACTTCCGCGCCCCAGGTGTCGGTGACGATGGCGGCGACTTCTTTCTTGTGCAGCCAGTCGAGCGTTTCAAAAGCCAGGCCCGGAGCATCGCCGCCCGAGTAGCCGTCCCAGTTCTTGTCGGCGAATTTGCGTTCGACGTGGCCCGTGCGCACCAGCAGA
>CAZVDN010000241.1:0-5906 GCA_964625665.1 uncultured Streptomyces sp.
CGCAACGCCAAGGTTGACTTGCCCTCAAGTTTCCAACGGGGCTGCCGTTATCCAGCGGAGGCCCCGTACAATCCGTTACGGGCAACGGCATTTAATGACAAAAAGGGTATGCGCGGCCCGGCTCTTTGCGGTACGGCGATACAATCGCCACTTCAGCGCAATCATGCTTAAACCGAACTTCCAGAACCGACCTTTATCCGGAACCGGCGGCCGCAGCTTTGCCGCGGCACGGGTGTGAAATGACCGCGATCTCCTCCAATCCGCCGCCGGCCGCTGCGCGAACCACGCGATTTGAACGGTTCGCCGACTGGCTAGGGCGCCATGTCAGCGCGTCATGGGCGGTGCTCGCGTTGTGCGTCGGCCTGCTGCTGGCGCTGTGGGTCAGCCTTGCCGTATACATGAGCGTGGAAAAACGCTCGGCGCTCGAAGATGCCGAACGCCAGGTCAACAATTACGCGCGGCTGCTCGAAGAACAAACGGTGCGCACGGTCCGCGTGCTCGATCAGACCACGGTGTTCGTCAAGACCGAATACGAACGGCTCGGCAAAAAATTCGACCTCGCCGGCTATGCGCAGCGCGGCGTGTTTCTCGACCGCTTTTTCAACCTCATCATTCTCGCCGGCCCGGACGGCAACATCATCGCCGCTGACCGCAAACTGCCGCCGTCGAACATCGCCGACCGTGAACATTTCAAGGTCCATGTCGAGCAGGACAGCGGCAGGATGTTCATCTCGAAACCGGTACTCGGCCGTTCCAGCGGAAAGTGGTCTGTGCAGTTCACGCGGCGCGTAAACAGGGCCGACGGCAGCTTCGGCGGCATCGTCGTCGCCAGCCTCGATCCGAATTATTTCTCCACGTTTTACAAATCGCTCGACACCGGCCAGGGCAGTGTGGCGGTGCTTGCGGGCACCGACGGCATCGTGCGTGCGCGCCGCAGTGACGACGACGACACGGTCGGTCAGGACATCAGCAAATCGGAATTGTTCAAACGCCTGACGCACACGCCGGCCGGCACCTATTTCGCGCGCAGCGTGGTGGACGGCACCTACCGGCTCTACGGCTACCGCAAGTTGCGCGAATACCCGCTGATCGTGCTGGTCGGCTTTTCCGAAGACGAGGTCTATGCAGAATACAACGACCACATCCGCGTCATGCGCGTGATGGGCGGCATTGCGACCCTGCTGATCATGGCGATGGGGCTGGTGCTGCTGTTCCTGATCCGCAATCAGGAGCGCGTGCAGTCGGCGCTGCGCGCCAGCGAACGCGAGGCGGTGTCGGCCAGCAAGATGAAATCGGAATTTATCGCGCGCATGGCGCATGAACTGCGCACGCCGCTCAATGGCATTCTCGGCTTCTCGGAATATCTGCAGGGCAGCCAGGAATCGCCGGAGAACCGCGAGTTCGCCGCCAACATCCATCAGGCGGGCAACCATCTGCTGAACCTCGTCAACACCACGCTGGATCTGGCCAAAATTGAATCGGGCCGCATGGACATCGCCGGCAAGCCCGAGGAACTCGCGCCGCTGGTGCAGCGCGTGATCGCCATGCAAAAAGCATTCGCCGAGGGCAAGGGCCTGACGCTCGCCCTCGAAACCGGCGAGGGCCTGCCGACCCACCTGATCTGCGATTCAACGAAGCTGATACAGGTGCTGAACAATTTTGTGCATAATGCAATCAAATTCACGGAAACGGGCGGCGTGACGGTCCGGCTCAAGGCCGAAAGCGGCCGCGTGGTATTCGCGGTCAGCGATACCGGCCCCGGGCTCTCGCGCGAGCAGCAGGCGCAGTTGTTCCAGCGCTTCCGCCAGCTGGTCGGCAACTTCGATACGCGCGCGCACGAAGGCAGCGGCCTCGGTCTGGCACTGGCAAAAGAAATGGTGGAACTGATGGGCGGCACAATCTGGGTGGACTCAAAACCGGGCGAAGGCAGCACGTTTTCGTTCAGCCTGCCGATCCGCCGGCGCGTTTCGGACCGCCTGCACGAAGGGTCCCGGGCATGACCGAGAAACACGTTCTGATCGTTGATGACCACCCGATCAACCGCACGCTTGCGGCAGTGTTGCTGCGCGGCACCGAGTGGGTCTGCGACCAGGCCGGCAGCGGCAAGGAAGCGCTGGAAAAACTCAACGCCAAAAAATACGACTGCGTGCTGCTCGACATCAGCATGCCCGACATGTCGGGCGAGGAAGTCTGCAAGCAGATCCGCGCCAGCGACACGCTCAAAGACCTGCACGTCATCGCCTACACGGCGCACACCATGAAGGAAGAACAGGACCAGATCCTCGCCGCCGGTTTTGATGCGCTGCTGATCAAACCGATCAACAAGGCGGTCCTGCTCGAAATGCTCAGCGCGGTCTGAGCCGCGCGCAAAAGCTTATTCCGGTTCGACGCCGGCGAGCTTCACCGCTTCGCCGAAGCGTTTGATCGACGCCGCCAGATGCGGCTTGAATTCGGCGCTGCTGCCGCCGATGGCATTCAGGCCGACTTTTTCAAAACGCTCGCGCACCTCCGGCAGTGCAATCGCCTTGCGCACTTCGGCTTCCAGCCGCGCCACGATCGCCGCCGGTGTTTTTGCCGGGACGAACAGGCCGTTCCAGCTGGTGTCGATCACCGTGCCCGGCACGCCGGCCTCGGCCGTCGTCGGCACGTCGGGCAGGAAGGGCGCGCGCGCGGCGTTGTTGTAGGCGAGCGCGCGCAGCCGCCCCGCCTTGACCTGATTCAGCACCGTCGACGGATTGCCGAACATCCATTGGATCTCGCCCGCCATCAGCGCGCTCAGCACCGGCCCGCCGCCCTTGTAGGGCACGTGCACCATGTCGGTCCCGGCGCGCGCATTGAGCATCGCGCTGGCCAGATGAATCGTATTGCCGATGCCGGCCGAGCCGTAGGCGATCTTGCTGCCGGGCTTGCGCGCCAGCGCGATCAGCTCGGCAAGCGTCTGCGCCGGCGACGACGGCAAGACGACGAGTATCAATCCGTCGGAGGCCGACAACTGTGAGACCGGAATCAGATCGTTGAGCGGATCGAAAGGCATCTTCTTGCGGATGTTCGGATTCACCGCATAGGCCGCCGATGAAATCAGCAGCGTGTGGCCGTCGGGCTGCGCCTTGGCCACGATGTCGGCACCGATGATGCCGTTCGCACCGGGCCGGTTGTCGACAATGAACTGCTGCCCTGTCTGCTGCGAAAGCTGCGGCGCGAGAATGCGCGCTGTGGTATCGGGCCCGCCGCCGGTCTCGAAACCGACGACGATGCGCACCGCGCGCACCGGGTAGCCCTGTGCAGCCGCACTGCCGCACAGCAAAAAGGCAATCCACAACAGCATCCCGCGTTTGATGTCCATGGCTTTGACTTTAATAATGTGACTTGAATGAAAGGCCGCCGCGTTTGGCCAGCTCGTCGAGATCGATAAACGAGCGTTTGGTTTTTTTATCGACGGTGAATTGCATTTTGCGATCGGATTCCGGCGTGGCGCGCACCGCCAGCAGTTGCAGACTGTCCTTGACCTCCCACTCGTGCGCGCCGGCAATGCCGGCGGGCGCGTAGATCGAACTGCCGGCCTCGACCGGATATTCGTTGCCGGCAAAATCGCGCACGGTGGCATGTCCGGAAATCACGAAGTAATACGCCTCGATCGGGTGCCAGTGCAGTTGTTCGTAGGACCCGGCAGTGTAGGTCGCCAGGCCGATGCGGATGCGGTCGGTCGGCTCGGCGGCATGGCCGACGATGCGCTGCATGGTCTGCCCGGCGGTCACGCCCGGCTCCGGCTTCAGGTTTGCAGCATTGATGACTCTCAGTGTCGGCTCCACATCCATGACGCCTCCCCATGATTTGCACAAACGCAAGCATAGCAGCCGCCGCAGTGTCGTCACCATTCGCAATCACGCGCCGGCGCGGTATATTCGGGCCTTGTCCTGAAAAGAATGCAGCATGCAAAAACAATATCTGAACACGCTGGTGCTGTCATGCACCCAGGCCACGCTGCAGACCACCGGCGTCACCATGGTGGCCGTCACCGGCCTCACCGGCTTCGCGCTGTCCGATAACAAGGCGCTCGCCACGCTGCCGTTGACCTGTTATGTGCTTGGTTCGGCGATGACAACCATCCCCGCGTCCTATCTGATGAAACGCGTCGGCCGCCGCATCGGCTTTCAGCTCGGCACCGCGGTCGGTGTGCTCGGATCGATCGCCTGCAGCTTTGCCGTTTACATGGCGCACTTCTGGATGCTCTGCGCCGGCATGATGGTCATGGGCATCTACACCGCCTTCGGCAAGTACTACCGCTTCGCCGCCGCCGACGCGGCGAGTGTCGATTTCCGTGCCAAGGCGATTTCGCTGACGCTGGCCGGCGGCATCGTCGGCGGCATCACCGGGCCCGAAATGGCCAAGCGCACCCACGATCTCTTCGCCGACTACCCCTACATGGGTTCCTACATGTCGCTGGGCTTCGTCTGTCTGCTGGCGATGCTGATTCTCACGCGGCTCGACATTCCGAAGCTGTCGGAAAAGGAAATCCACGATCCGGGCCGCCCGCTCGGCATCATAATGCGCCAGCCCGAGTTTCTCGTTGCCGTGCTGGCCTCGATGCTCTCCTACGGCATCATGAACCTGATGATGACCTCGACGCCGCTGGCGATGCGCGCGCACGATCACCATTTCAACGACGCGGCGATGGTGCTCGAGTGGCACGTCTTCGGCATGTACGGGCCGTCGTTTTTCACCGGTTCGCTGATCAACCGCTTCGGCGTGCTCAATGTGATCATGACCGGCATCGCGCTGATGTTCGTCTGTATTTTCACCGCGCTCTCAGGCACCGAGTTCATCCACTTCTCGGTGGCGCTGTTCGTGCTCGGCGTCGGCTGGAACTTCATGTACGTCGGCGGTGCGGCACTCCTCACCGAATGTCACACGCCGTCCGAACGCGCCAAGACACAGGCCGCCAACGACTTTCTGGTCTTTCTCACCATGGCCGTGTCGTCGCTGTCGTCGGGCATGCTGCTGAACAAAGCCGGCTGGCATGCCGTGAATCTCGGTTCGATTCCATTCATGTTGTTGTCGCTGGCCGCAACGACGTGGCTCATTCTGAAACGGCGCAAGGCGGCACAGCAGACCGCATAACCCGGGGGAAGTCATGCGTGCGTACAAACCGCTACTGCTGCTGATGCCACTCATCGCCATGCCGGTCGGTGCGCAGCAATTCCCCAGCAAACCCGTGCGCTTCGTCTCGACCGCGGTCGCCGGCGCCACCGACACGGTCGGCCGCCTGATTGCCAACGGCCTCACCGACAAACTGCATCAGCAGGTGATCGTCGACAGCCGCGGCGGCGCCAACGGCATCATCGGCAGCGAGATCGTCGCGCGCGCCACGCCCGACGGCCACACCGTGTTGATTTCGACCGCGTCGTTCGCCATCAACCCGAGCATCTATCGCAAGCTGCCCTACTCGCCCGACGATTTCTCACCGGTCACGCTGATCGTCACGTCGGGCGGACTGTTCCTCATCACCCATCCGTCGGTGCCGGCGCGCAACGTGCGCGAGCTGATCGATCTCGCCAAGGCCAGGCCCGGCGAAATCTCCTATGGCTCGGCGGGTGTCGGCAACATCACGCACATGGCGGGCGAGCTCTTCAATATCATGGCCGGCACGAAGTTCAACCACGGGCCCTACAAGGGCGCGGCGGCGTCATTCACCGACGTGCTGGGCGGTCATGTGTCGTTCATGTATTCGGGTGCGATCCAGTGCGCGCCGTCGGTGAAGAGCGGCAAGGTGCGCGCCCTCGGCTTTACCGGCCCGACGCGTTCGAAAGTCCTGCCCGAGGTCGCCACGCTCGACGAACTCGGCCTCAAAGGCTACGAAGTACAGAGCTGGTATGCGCTCTACGCGCCGGCGAAAACACCGAAAGCCA
>CAZVDN010000242.1:0-5825 GCA_964625665.1 uncultured Streptomyces sp.
TCCGGATCGAGCACGACGTCATGCGGCTCGATGGTCGGACGCGGCAGATCGTATTCGGTGTAGACGACCTGCGTGGCCTTGCCCTTCGGGCGCGGGAAGGTCTTCAGCGCGTAGTCCCAGGTCGAGGATTGGCTGAGGTTGACGCTTGCCAGAAAATCGGCCTGCGCGCGTTGCACGCGCACGCGGTCTTCGCCGACGAGTTCGGTGGCGCGCGTGGTCAGGCGCTTCTGCGGATTGAGCGGCGTGCTCTGGTTCGCATAGGTCGACATGCGCTGCACCGTGGAGAGGAAGCCGTCGGCATCGTATTTGGAACGCACGATGCGTTCGAGGCTGTGGCAGCCGACGCAACCGAGCAGCGTGTTTTTCATTTTCTGTTCGCCGGGCATGCTGGCGAGCCATTCGGCATTGGTCATTTGCGCTGCGAGGTCCGCGGTCTTGCGCAGCTTCAGGTCGGCCGTGGCGCTTTTTTGCGCAGCGATATCGGCAGTTACCCGGCCGTCGAGGTCGTAGCCGATGGCGCGGATGCTGATGCGGTACTGGCCCGGTTCAAGTTTCGCGGCAGGGAAGCGGTAGCGGCCCTGCGCATCGCTGACGACCGTGATGGTCATTGTCGAGCCGGCTTTTTTGGCGCTGACCAGCACGCCTTCCATAGCGCCTTCTTCTGCCGAGCTGACCGTGCCGGTCAAGGCCGGTGGCGTTTCTGCTGCTGCAGCAAACTGTGTGGCTCCTGCAAAAGCCAGTAATACGCCCGCGAACGCGGCGAGCAGGCTGCGCATTGAACTCATGGCGATTCCTCCCTGATGTGACGGTTGTGCGGCTGTTGACCGGCGAGGGCCTTTGATTTTTATTCGGCTGAGGCCCGTGCGCGTTGCAAGTATGCGCCTGCTTGTGGCCGCTTTCAAACGCGGCAAAAACCCCCGGCAACGTGGGGGAATGCACGTGGCATGCGTCCGCTGTCAACAGTGGCCGAATGGTTTATGATGGGGGTACGGCCGCGTTGCGCGAATCTGCGCGCGAGGAGCGCGCCAATCTGGGGGAACACAATGAAGTTCGAGCGGGCGACAGGCGGCCTGGTCGCGGCATGCGTGCTGCTGACCGCCGGGCAGGCAATGGCGCAGACGCCGGCCGCCGGCAACAAGGCGGTGGTCTTGCCGGAGGTGGTGACCAGTGCAACGCGCACGGCGCGCGATGCGTTCGAACTGCCGGTGGCGATCGACAGCGTCGACAAAAGCGTCATCCAGGAAGACCGTCCCCAGGTCAATATTTCGGAATCGCTCAACCGCGTGCCGGGCATCGCGGTATTGAACCGCCAGAACTACGCGCAGGACCTGCAGATTTCGTCGCGCGGTTTCGGCGCGCGCTCGACCTTCGGCGTGCGCGGCATCCGCCTGATTGCCGACGGCATCCCGGCGACCAGTCCTGACGGCCAGGCGCAGGCCGCGTCGTTCAATCTCGGCGCGGCCGAGCGCATTGAAGTCATGCGCGGGCCGTTTTCGAGTCTGTACGGCAATGCCTCGGGCGGCGTGATTCAGCTGATCACGGCCGACGGCCCGCCGGAGCCGACGCTGGGCGCTTCGGTGGCCGGCGGCAGTTACGGCACCTGGAAGGCGGCGACGCAGTTCGGCGGCCAGTGGGGCAGTGTCAATTATTCACTGGATGCCTCGCGTTTTCACAGCGACGGTTATCGCGACCACAGCACGGTCACGCGCGACATGCAAAACGTCAAGTTCAAACTGCCGCTGGCGGGGGGCACGCTGACGCTGGTGGCCAACGCCTTCGATCAGCCAGAAACGCAGGACCCGCTCGGATTGACGCGCAGCCAGATGGTGGCCAATCCGCGACAGTCCGATGTGGTGGCCACGCAATTCAACACGCGCAAGAGCATTCGCCAGAATCAGCTCGGTCTAATTTACGACCTCAATCTCGGTCGCGGTGATCTGCAGGTGCGCACCTACGGCGGTGATCGTCAGGTCACGCAATATCTGTCGCTTTCGGCCGCGGCACAGGCACCGGCGACCTCGTCGGGCGGCGTGGTCGATCTCGACCGCGGCTACGAAGGTGTCGGCGTGCGCTGGACGCAACGCGTGATCGAGGGCGAGCGCCCCCTGACCGTCACGGCCGGCGCCGATCACGACCGTCAGGCCGAGCACCGTCGCGGCTTTCTCAATAACAACGGCGTGGTCGGCACCCTCAAGCGCGACGAGGACGACACCGTGCACAACACCGACGCCTATGCCCAGGCCGAGTGGAAATTCCTGCCGCGCTGGAGCGCTACCGCCGGCGTGCGGCACAGCCGCGTGTATTTCAACTCGAAGGATTATTTTGTCCGCGCCGGCAACGGCAATGACAGCGGTGCGGCGAGTTTCAATAAGACCACGCCGGCCGCCGGGGTCATCTTCAATGTGGCGCCGCCGCTGAACGTCTACGCCAATATCGGGCGCGGTTTCGAGACGCCGAGTTTTGCCGAACTGGCCTACCGTGCCGGCGGCGTGACAGGCCTGAATTTCGCCCTGACGCCGTCGACGAGCCTGCACCGCGAAATCGGCGTCAAGGTCAAGACCGGTTCGCTGCGTTCCAGTCTCTCGGTATTCCGCATCGATACCAACGATGAAATCGTCGTCAATAATTCGTCCGGCGGCCGCACCGATTACAAAAACGCCTCGCAGTCGCGCCGCAAGGGCGTGGAACTGTCGACCGAAGTCGATCTCGGCGGCGGATTTGAGGGTTACGTCGGCTACACCTGGCTCGACGCGCATTTCACGCTGCCGTTTGTCACTGGCAGCGGCGCTTCGGCGGCGACCGTGGCGACCGGCAGTCGCATCGCCGGCGTGCCGGGCTATGCGCTGTTCAGTGAAATCGTCTGGCGCCATGCGGCGAGCGGTTTTCACGCCGGCGTCGAAGTGCGTATGGCGGGCAAAATCTATGTCAACGATCCGAATACGGCGGCCGCCGATGCCTACACCATCGGCAGCCTGCGCGCCGGGTTCGAGCAGCGCGCGAAACGCTGGCGCATCGCCGAATACCTGCGCATCGACAACATTACCGACCGGCAGTATGTCGGCTCGGTTATCGTCGCCGATGCCAACAGCCGTTTCTACGAGCCGGCGCCGGGCCGCAACTGGCTGGCCGGCGTCAACGCCTCGCTGTCGTTCTAGGGGGATTTTTCCCGGACGGCACCCCGATGTTCGTGCGGTCCGCCAGTGTCCACGGCAGGACAGGCAAGCGCAATAGAAGCTATTTCCGCCTGCTCCAGTGTCAGTTGAGAACGATTATTGCGGCGCCCGCGTGCTGATTGTCTGCTGCCATGCGACGGGATGCCGCGGCCGGCTTGATTGAATGGCGCGGGGAGCGCTTAACTGATAAGATTTTCCCCAATAACAGAAAAAAAACCGACAGCGCTGCAGCGCTGTCGCCGTCTATGCACATGCAATCAGGAGGAGCTTCGATGAAGAGCAGAATTTCGGTCGCGTTGTTTACAC
Organism: uncultured Streptomyces sp.; assembly: GCA_964625665.1. Taxonomy (GTDB): domain Bacteria; phylum Pseudomonadota; class Gammaproteobacteria; order Burkholderiales; family SG8-41; genus PALSA-1004. The sequence goes on from CAZVDN010000242.1 coordinate 3,480, forward strand.
TGTCCGTTGCGGTCGCGGGCACGGCTTGCGCGCAGTCGAACCAGGATCTGGCGCGCGACGGCCGCGGCGGCAGCACCGACAACGTGCTGACCTACGGCATGGGCTTTCACCAGAACCGCTACAGCCCGCTCAAGCAGGTCAACAAATCGAACGTGAAGCGCCTGGTGCCGCTGTGGAGTGCCGGGTTGTCGAGCAACTTCGGTGAACAGGGCCAGCCGCTCGTTTACAACGGCGTGATGTTCATCGCCAACGCGCAGTGGACGATTGCTATCGACGTCGAGACCGGCAAACAGCTCTGGCGCACTGCGGTTGACTATGATCCGGCAACGCCGCGCGTGGTCTGCTGCGGCATTTCCAACAAAGGGCCGGCGATTTATGACGGCAAGGTCTATCGCGGCACGCTTGACGCGCATGTCGTCGCGCTCGATCAGAAGACCGGCAAGCAGGTCTGGAAGACCAAGATCGCCGAGTGGAAAGAAGGGTTCTCGATCACCGGCGCGCCGCTGGTGGCCAACGGCGTGGTCATGACCGGCATTTCCGGCGCCGAATTCGGCGTGCGCGGTTTCATTGACGGCCTTGATCCGCAGACCGGCAAACAGGTGTGGCGCCGTTACACGATCCCGGCGCCGGGCGAAAAAGGCAGCGAGACCTGGCCCAAGGATGATTCCTGGAAACGCGGCGGCGGTTCGACCTGGGTCACCGGTTCCTATGATCCGGAACTCGACCTCGTTTACTGGGGCACCGGCAATGCCGGCCCCTGGGACCCGCGCGGCCGTCCGGGCGACAACCTCTATACCGCGTCGGTGCTCGCCCTGCGGCCGAAGACCGGTGAAATCGTCTGGCACCGCCAGCTGGTGCCGAACGAAATGTTCGATCTTGATGCGGTCTGGGAATGGATTCTCGCCGACATCGATGTCAACGGCGTCAAGCGCAAGGTGACCATGCATTTCTCGCGCGGCGGCTTCCTCTATGTGATCGACCGCACCAACGGCGATCTTATTTCGGCCGAGCCGTTCGAGAAAGTGAACTGGGCGTCACACGTAGACATGAAGACCGGTCGTCCGGTCGAGACCGAAGTTTCGCAGCGCGTGCGTGCCGGCGAGGAAATCGAATTGTGGCCGGGCCAGTGGGGCGGCAAGAACTGGGCGCATGCGGCGTTTAACCCGGAAACCGGCCTGCTTTACGCCAACACCATGCACAACCCGCGCATGGTCAAGTTCGTGCCGGTCGAATACAAGGTCGGCCAGCGGTATGTCGGTCTGCAGAACTCGCCGGCGGCTGCGGCGCCGTTCCGGCCGATCGCCCACGTCGATGCTGTTGAGCCGTTGACCGGCAAGCAGCGGTGGCGCACGCCGATCATGGACATCCCGCACTACTCGGCGATGCTTGCGACCGGCGGCGGCCTGCTCTTTACCGGCAAGGAAACCGGCGAGTTCGTTGCCTACGATATCGACAACGGCAATCTGCTCTGGCAGTTTCAGACGACCTCGGGCATCAACGCGCAGCCGATCACCTTTACGCACAAGGGCCGGCAGTACGTGGCCATTCAGTCGGGCCTCGGCGGCGTCAACGTCGTGCGCATGGGGCCGCAGCTGGCGAATGTGCCGCGCGGCGGCACCGTGTGGGTCTTCGCGGTGATGGAATAAGCAGCGGCATCGGCACATACAACACGGAGAAACAGGCCATGAACAAATTACTCTTCGCCCTGATTGCGCTGCTTGCCCTGGCCGGCTGTGCGATCGGACCGGGCAACTACGATCTGCGCAATGACGGCAAAAACACCGACAACGTGCTGACCTACGGCATGGGGTATCACCAGAACCGTTACAGCCCGCTGGCGCAGATCAACAAGTCGAACGTGAAAAAACTGGTGCCGGTGTGGAGCCTCGGCCTTGAAAACGATCTCGGCGAGCAGGCGCAGCCGATGATCTATGACGGCGTGATGTACATCAGCGATGCCAAATGGACCGTCGCCATCGATGCCGTCAGCGGCAAGCAGCTCTGGCGCACGGCGGTGAACTACGATCCCGACACGCCGCGTATCGTCTGCTGCGGTGTGTCGAACAAGGGCGTCGCGCTGTTCAACGGCAAGGTATTGCGCACCACCATCGACGCCCACGTCATGGCGCTTGACCAGAAAACCGGCGCCGTGCTGTGGAAGCAGAAGGTTGCCGAGTGGAAGGAAGGCTATTCGCTGACGCTGGCGCCGCTGCTGGCCAACGGCGTGCTGGTCACCGGTTGCTCGGGCGCGGAATTCGGCGTGCGCTGTTTCCTCGACGGCTGGAACCCGGATACCGGCGAACATCTGTGGCGCCGTTACACGATTCCGGGCCCGGGCGAGAAGGG
>CAZVDN010000243.1:0-1298 GCA_964625665.1 uncultured Streptomyces sp.
GGTTATACCTTTACTGCAGTTGCGGCCGGCGTTGCGATCAACCCGAGCCTTTATCGCGATGTCCGCTACGATCCGGTGAAAGACCTGGCCGCGATTACGCAGGGCATTTCGGTGCCCAACATTCTCGTGGTGCATCCCTCGGTCACCGCACATTCGGTCGCCGAGTTGCTGGCCTATGCGAAAGCGCGCCCGGGCCGGCTGGTGTTTGCGTCGGCCGGCAACGGCACCTCCGGCCATCTGGCGCTCGAACAGTTTCGCCTTGAGTCGAAGGCGGATTTCATTCATGTGCCGTACAAGGGCGGCGGGCCGGCGTTGACCGAGGTGCTCGGCGGCCAGGCGCAGGCACTGTTCAGCATCGCGCTGACGGCGATTCCGCAGGTCAAGGCCGGGCGCGTCCGCGCGCTGGCCATCACCAGCCTGAAGCGTTCGCCGCTGGCGCCGGAACTGCCCACGGTGGCCGAATCGGGCTTTGCCGGATTCGAAGCCATCGGCTGGTTCGGCTGGGTGGCGCCGGCGAAAATGCCGAAGGAAATCGTGACACGGCTTAACCGCGAAATCGTGCGCATTCTCAACCAGCCCGAGATGCAGGAGCGCTTGCGGCAACTGGGCTATGATCCCGTCGGCAGCAGTCCGGCGGAATTTTCGGCATTCATCAAAAGCGAACACGACAAGTGGGCGAAAGTCATCAAGCAGGCTAACATCCGCGCCGAGTAAGGCGGCGCGCTCGGGAATTCATCAGAGGGACAGTGATCATGGCAAAAGCAAAAGGCATCAAGGAAGTCGGTTATGTTGACGTGCAGAACCACGGGCATGCGGACGGTGTGAACGCCGTGCACTGGCACGACTGCGCCGGCGGCGGCCAGGTGGTGGTGCAGAACAGGATCGCCTACGTCGGCAACATGCTGTCGTGGCTGGTGGCGCTGTACGTGATCAGCGCGGCCTTCCTGTACCTGCAGCAGTACCTGATGTCGGGCATTGCGCAGCGCACGGTGTATGCCCTTCGCCAGGATGTCGAAGCCAAGTTCAGCCGGTTGCCGCTGAAGTTCTTCGATTCGCGCACGCACGGCGAGATCCTCAGCCGTGCCGTCAACGACCTCGACAACATCAGCAGCACGCTGCAGCAGAACCTGACGCAGCTGATCAGCTCGGTGCTGTCTGTGGTCGGCATCATCATCATGATGCTGACGATCAGCTGGATCCTGACGCTGGTCGTGGTGCTGACGCTGCCGCTGAGCGTGACGATCGTCACCAAGATCGCCAAGCTGAACGCCGTGGGACGCGAAGAGCGCCAGGCCGAG
>CAZVDN010000243.1:1308-5804 GCA_964625665.1 uncultured Streptomyces sp.
AGGGCACGCAGATCATCGACGTCAAGGACCCGAAGCATCCGAAGCTGCTGGCTGAACTGACCATGCCGCCGGGCACGCATTCGCACAAGGTGCGCGTGCATGGCGACATCATGGTGACCAACCGCGAGGTGATGGGCGCGCACGCGCTGCACGGCGAAGTGCCGCCCGACGGCTACAACGGCGGCCTCAGCATTTACGATATTTCGAAACCGGAAAAGCCGCGCCTCATCACGAACTGGGAAACCACGGACGGTCCCGGCGCGACGTATGCGCGCGGCGTGCACCGCTTCGACTTCGACGGCCGCTACGCCTATATCTCGCCGACCATGGACGGCTATGTCGGCAACATCATGATGATCCTCGACCTCAAAGACCCGGCCAGGCCGGAAGAGGTCGGCCGCTGGTGGATGCCCGGCCAGTGGGTCGCCGGCGGGGAAACGCCGACCTGGAAAGGCGATGCGCACAAATGCCATCACCCGCTGCGTTTCGGCAACCGCCTCTACACCAGCTACTGGCAGGGCGGGCTGGTGATTCTCGATATCGACGACATGAGCAAACCGAAGTTCGTGTCGGGGCTCGACTGGAGCCCGCCGTTTCCATGGCCGACGCACACCGCGCTGCGCATCCCGTTTAAGATCAACAACCGCGACTTCATGGTGGTCTCGGATGAGGACGTGTTCCGCCAGCCCGACTATCCGCCGTATCCCGCGGCATTTCTGTGGATGGTCGATATTACGGATGAAAAACATCCGCAGCCGATATCCACATTTCAGGTCGAAGACATGCCGGACACGCCGCAGCCGCGCATGACCGGCTGCCACCAGCCCTGCGAAATCGTCACCGGCACCGAAATTCCGGTGGCGTGGTTTGCCTACGGCCTGCGTATCATCGACATTTCGAAGCCGCATGCGCTGAAGGAAGTCGCTTACTACATGCCCGATGTGCCGCCGGGTTCCGACCGTGTGCAAAGCAATGACGTCACGGTGGATGACCGCGGATTGATTTACCTGCTCGACCGCGTGCGCGGCCTGCATATTCTGGAGAGAACCTGATGGCTTCCGGTATTTTCGACGATGCGCTGATCAAACACCTGTGGAGCAGCGACGAGTGCCGCGCGATTTTCAGCGATGAAAACCGTGTGCGCAAATGGTATGAGTTCGAGGCCGCGCTGGCGATCGAGCAGGCGGCGATGGGCATCATTCCGCAAGAGGCCGCCGACGAGATTGTCGCCCGCGCAAAGACGGCGAAAATCGACGTCGACGCCATCGGAGCAGAAATCCGCCGCATCAAGCATCCGCTGGTGCCGGCGCTCAAGGCGCTGCAGGCGCAGTGCAGGGGCGACCTCGGCGAGTACATCCATTTCGGCCCGACCACGCAGGACGTTCTCGATACCGGCACGGTGCTGCAGATGCGCGATGTCCATGCGATTTATCTGCGCGACCTGAAGGCCATCGGCAGGGACCTGTGCCGCCTGTCGCGAACCCACCGTGCGACACCGATGGTCGGCCGCACGCACGGCGTGCAGGCGCTGCCGATCACCTTCGGCCACAAAAGTGCGATCTGGCTGTCGGAACTGGGGCGCCACTACGAGCGTCTGCGTCAGCTTGAGCCGCGTGTCTTCGTCGGTGGCATGGTCGGTGCGGTCGGCACCATGGCGTCTTACGGGCCGCAGGCGCGTGAACTCGAAAAACGCCTGATGAAACGCCTGGGGCTGGGTGTTGCCGACATCAACTGGCAACCGGCGCGTGACCGTTTTGCCGAATATGTGTGTGTGCTCGGCATGCTGGGGCAGACGCTGAACAAGATCGCCAACGAAATATACGTGCTTGAGCACACCGAGATCGGCGAACTCTACGAGCCGTTCAGCGACGGCAAGCTCGGTTCATCGACCATGCCGCACAAGCGCAACCCGTCGAGTTGTGAAGCGGTGATGGGCGCGACGCGCGCGCTCAAGTACAACGTTTCGCTGATGCTGGAATCGATGGTCATTGAGCATGAGCGCGACGGCGCGGCGTGGCGTTCCGAGTGGCGCGCGATTCCCGAGTCCTGTCTGATCGCAGGGGGTGTTCTGGCTTCGATGAAGTACATCATCGGCGGGCTGGAGATCGATGCGGAAAAGATGCGCGCCAATCTCGATCTTCTCGGCGGGTTCCTGCTTTCCGAACGTGTGATGTTCGAGTTGTCCGAGAAGATCGGCAAGCAGACCGCGCACGAGCTCGTTTACGAAATCTCCATGCATGGCATCGAGAACAACATCGCATTTGAAAAGGCGCTGATGGAGAACCCCAAAGTGCGCGGTGCGATGACCGAGAAAGAGCTCAAGGCGGCCCTGGATCCGACCACCTATGTCGGGCAGGCACCGGAAATCGTTGACGACGTCGTGAAGGCGGCGGAAAGCTGGACAGGCGCCTGACGGCGAGGGGGGCGGCGCGCCAAAGCGCGCTAGAATCACGCCGACCTTCCTTGCCCCTGATACATTACACGTGACGCATCGCTTTTTACATTTTACTGACCAATGAATATCACAATACTCGACGACTACTTTGATTCGGTCCGCACGCTGAACTGCTTCAGCAAGGTTGCAGGCCACAATGTGAAAATCTGGAACGACCACACGAAGGATATCGATGTTCTGGCCGAGCGCCTGAAAGACACCGAGGTGCTGGTGTTGATCCGCGAGCGCACACCGGTGCGCACGGCCCTGCTCGAGCGCCTGCCGAAGCTCAAACTGATCAGCCAGCGCAGCGTCTATCCGCATATCGATGTTGATACCTGCACCAAACGCGGCGTCATCGTTTCTTCGAACCAGCATGCCGGCACGCCGTCCTACGGCACGGCGGAACTGACCTGGGGCATTCTGCTGGCCGCGATGCGGCAGATCCCGCAGCAGATGAATTCACTGAAGGCCGGAAAGTGGCAGATTGCGCTGGGGCGCGGTCTGCGCGGCCGCACGCTGGGCGTCTACAGCTACGGCCGCATCGGCAGCGTGATCGCGGGGTACGGCAAGGCCTTCGGCATGAAAGTCCATGTCTGGGGGCGTGAAGCCTCGTGTGAGCGGGCGCGTGCCGACGGCTACAGCGTGTCGCGCAGCCGCGAGGCCTTCTTTGAGGAATGCGATGTCATTTCGCGGCATCATCAAGGCGGCCGATCTGGCGCGCATGAAACCGACGGCGCTGATCGTCAATACCAGTCGCGCCGGACTGATCGAACCGGGGGCGTTGGTCAATGCGTTGCGCGCCGGTCGCCCGGGCATGGCGGCGGTGGATGTCTATGAAGAAGAGCCGCTGCTTGATACCGCGCATCCGCTGCTCAACATGCCGAACGTGGTGTGTACGCCGCACATCGGCTACGTCGGCTATGATGAATTCGAAAACCAGTTCAATGACATCTTCGACCAGATCAACGCCTACGTGGCGGGCAAGCCGATCAATGTGGTCAATCCGGATGTGCTGAAAAAATAGCGGTCGAAGCAACGCCGCAATAACGCGTCAGACAGGAGGGCGGCCATGAACCGATTCATGCAGTGGCTGGCATTGGCAGCGGGAAGTGTCATTGCCACAGCGACGCCGGCGCAGAATGCCGCGGCGAACTATCCCTCGAAGCCGGTGCGCTTCGTGGTGCCGTTCACGCCCGGTGCGTCGAACGACATCGTCGCGCGGCTGGCCGCGGCGAAACTCGGTGAAGCATGGGGCCAGCAATTCATCATCGACAACCGCGGTGGTGCCGGCGGACTCGTCGGTGCGGACACGGTCGCCAAGGCGCTGCCTGACGGCTATACCCTGCTGTTGTCCAACCCGGGGCCCAGTGTCAATTCGCCGTTGCTGGCGAAGAACGCGCCTTACAAGGTTGACGATTTCGTTCCGGTGGTGTTTTTCGGCTACGCGCCGTTGATGATTTTCACCAATCCCGCGCTGCCGGTCAGAAATCCGAAGGAGATGATGGATTATCTGAAGGCGAACACCGGGAAGGTGAACTGGGGGTCTTCGGGCACCGGCAGCAGCCTGCACATCGGGCTCGCCTTGTTTCAGGCGGCCACCGGCGTCAATGTCACGCATATTCCCTACAAAGGGTCGGCGCCGGCACTGATCGATCTGGTGGGAGGGCAGATCCAGTTCATGCATACCACTACGGTATCGGCGGAAGCGCAGATCCGCGGAGGACGCGTGCGGGTGATTGCGGTGGCCGCGAACAAGCGTGTTGCCTTGCTGCCCGACGTGCCGACGCTCGCCGAGTCGGGTATCAAGGATGCCGAGGCCATCGTCTGGTTCGGCATGGCGGCACCGGCGAAAACACCGCGTGCCATCATCGACAAACTCAATCGCGAGTCGAACCGTCTGCTCGGCCTGCCCGATGTGAAAAAGCGATTCGATGAGCTCGGACTTGAAGTGCAGGGCGGCACGCCGGAGGAGTTTCAGCGTTTTATCAACAATGAAGTTCAGCGCCTCAAACGGCTGATCGACATCGGTGCGCTGCGACGGGAATAACAACCAATCGAG
>CAZVDN010000244.1:0-5791 GCA_964625665.1 uncultured Streptomyces sp.
GAGCTGCAGACTGCCGCGCACGTTGAGCGTGTAGCTCTGCGTGCCGGTGTAGTCCGGATGCGAATAGCCCTGCGCCGGATTGCCGAGCGAGGAGTACGGCACGTTCTGGTTGCCGTTGAGCATGTTGTCCGAAAGCATCAGCGTCAGGTCGAGATCGGCGCGATCGTTCTGATAGCCGATCTTGCCGAACAACTGCCGCACCTGGCTCGGGTTCCACGCCGCCCAGCCGCGATCGTTGTAAACCGTCGTCGCGACGTAATAATCGGTGTTGTCCTTGTGGCCGCCGACTTCGGCATCGATGCTGCGCCGCGCCGCCGAGCCGAGCGTGACTTTCGCGCTGCCGCCCGGAAACGCAAAGCCGCTTTTGGTGTTGACCGACACCGCACCGCCGAGTGTGTTGAGCCCGTAGACCGGATTCGAGCCGGGCACCAGCGTCAGGTTGGCAATCGCGATCTGCGGAATCAGGTCCCAGGACACAAGGTCGCCGAAGGGTTCGTTGACGCGCATGCCGTCGAGAAACACCGAAATGCCCTGCGGCGTGCCGAGCACCGGCGACGCGGTGAACCCGCGGTAATTCAGGTCAACGACGGTCGGATTGCCCTGCGTGCTGTTGACGTTGACCGAGCCGGACAGTTGATCGAGCACCTCGGGCAGAGACTGTGCGTTCTGCGGCAGGTCTTTCTGGTTGATGATCTGGACGTTGCCCGGAAACTTGTCTTCGGCAATGCCGGTGCCGCCGACCGGCGTGGTGGAGATCACCGTGATTTCGGGCAGCTCGAAGGGTGCCGGAGCGATGTCGGCGGCGCAGGCCGCATGCGAAAATAGACCGAACACGGCGACCAGCACCGTTTTGCGGAAACCGCGCGAAAAAAAGTGAAACATGAACTTGTCCAGCGAATTATTGATTTTTGTTGGTTGATGCGCCGTTCGCTGCAATTGTGGCACGGCGACGGGTTCGCCGAAAGTGGCAAGGTATTCCATAGCGGTGAGCGGAATCTGAACCGCCCCGATACCTGACAATGGCGTTAACGCGAAGGAGAAATCATGAAATTCGTATCTCTGCTATTCGTATCCCTGCTGCTCACCGCCTGCGCAACCACCCCGCCCGCCCCGCCGGCCGCGCGCGCTGAACTCGCCCCCACGGGCAAACTGCGCGCAGGCATCAATCTCGGCAACGGCGTGGTGGCCACGCGCGACCCTGCCACCGGCCAGGCCCGCGGCATCGCCGTCACCATCGCGCGCGAACTCGGGCGCCGGCTGGGCGTGCCGGTCGAAGCGGTGGTCTTCGATCAGGCCAGAAACGCCGCCGACGCCATGCAGGCCGGCCAGATCGACGTAGTATTCATCGCCATCGAACCGGCACGGTCCGCGGTGATCGATTTCACCGCGCCCTACGCGGAAATCGCCGGCGTCTATGCCGTGCCGCCCGGCTCAAAAATCCGCAGCAATGATGAAGTCGATCGCACCGGCGTGCGCATTACGGTGGTGGCGCGCAGCAATTACGATTTGTTCCTCACCCGCACGCTGAAAAACGCCCAGCTCCTGCGCGCCGAAACGACCAAGGGCTCTGAAGACGAATTCGCCGCCGGCAAGGTTGACGTCTACGCCGGCGTCAAACAGCGCGCCGAAGATGCCATCGCGCGCGTGCCCGGCGCCCGCCTGCTGCCCGGCCAGTTCATGGCGATTCGTCAGGCGATCGGCATGTCGAAAGGACGCGCAGCGGGACTTGCTTACCTCAAGGAGTTTGTCGAGGACATCAAGGCGTCGGGGATGGTTGCGCGGGAGATCGAGGCTGAAGGGCTGAAGGATGCGAGTGTATCGGCGCGGGCACAGTAGATGGCAATGCGGGCCCGCCCCTTGGATTTACGCCTTGGCTTTACATAGCGCGACAATTTCATGACTGACAAATACAATGCCTGGACATAACTCAAACAAGAAATTTCAATGGGGAGGTAACATGCAAACGCAATTGGATTGCCGTTACATTGCAAAGAAAACCGTCTATTTCGGCCTGGCGACAGCGGCCGCTTTAGTGGCCCTCTGCGCCGTATCCGCCACGGACGCGCTGGCAGCCTCGCCGCTGGTCATCAAGGAGCAGGGTGCCCGGCCCTTCGCCGGCACACAGATCGGCGATCCGGCGAAGGCGTCTATCAGTTGCGATCACGGTTACGTCGAGTGGCAGATTCCGCAGCGCCCGCGCAAGCTGCCGATCCTCATGGTGCACGCGAGCAGCACGAAGACCTGGGACACCACGTTCGACGGCCGGGAAGGCTTCCGCAACATCTTCCTGCGCCGCGGCTATGCGGTCTACCTGACCGATCTGCCGCGCACGGGCCGCGCCGGCCAGGCCTGCAAATCGACCACCTATGTGCCACGCGTCAACAATGATCAGGCGTCACTGACAACCTGGCGGATCGGCCTTTGGCTTCCGGGCATGAGCGCGCCGGACTTTTACCCGGGCGTTCAGTTTGCGGTGAACAACAAGAAGGCCCTGGACGAATTCTTTCGCATTCAATACCCGGAATTCAACGATGCGGAAAATGAGAACCTTGAATCCGACGCACTCAAGACGCTGCTGCAGGAGATAGGCCCATCGATCATGCTCACGCATTCTTCAACCGGCATCCGCGGCTGGATCACCGGCACCAAGAGCAGCAACGTTGCGGCCATAATTTCCTATGAACCCGGCACCGCCGTGTTTCCGGACACAGAAATGCCGCCGGATATCGTGCGCGCGGACGGCTCCAAAGTGCCGGCAGGCAACCCAATCCCGATGGAAGCCTTCCTGAAACTGACCAAGATCCCGATCCAGATCGTCTGGGGCGATTACATCCCCACCGAAATGAAAGCCGAAAACGTCGGCCCCCGCCTCACCCTCGACAACCGGCGCGCCAACGTCATGAAGTCAAAACTGATGGTCGATGCGATTAACCGTCACGGCGGCAATGCGCAAGTTGTCATGCTGCCGGAAATCGGCGTGAAGGGTAATACGCATTTCCCGATGCTGGATCTGAACAACGTGAAAATTGCCGATCTGCTGTCAAAATATCTCAAAGACAAGGGACTCGACCGACAGAAGTGAGTTGCATAGCCAACTTGGATGCAGATCATCCATCGGCGGCGTTGCGGGCGGCCGAGGGGTGGTTATGCGGAGGCACACGATCTCATGCTTGATCGGATGATCGCCGCCGAGCAGCGGCGTAGCGAAGAGGACCTTGAAGCGCGCAAGCGTGAATACGGAGACGACGCAGGCGCCGCCAGCGTGGGTTAGGATGACGTTTATCTTTTAGCGGTAGCGGGCCGAGTGCAGCCCACCGGCCCGCTACCGCGCCCACCTATCGCCCCATCATTTCCATCGCCACTTTGATCGGCGTCGAATACTCGGGCTTGCGCAGCAACCATTGCTGAAAACCACAAAATTCCGCGGTGAAAAAGCGGACAATAGCGGTTCAATTGTCACGGATGCCGGCTCCAATTCCCATGGAAATCAAAGTCAACTTTCTCGACAAGCTTCGTCTTGAAGCCAAATTCGATGACTTCACGGTGATCGCTGATCAGCCGATCCGCTACAAGGGCGATGGTTCGGCACCGGGGCCCTTCGATTACTTTCTGGCCTCATCGGCGCAGTGCGCGGCTTACTTTGTGAAGCTCTATTGCCAGACGCGCAACATTCCCACGGAGAACATCCGGCTGTCGCAGAACAATATTGTCGATCCGGAGAACCGCTACAAGCAGACGATTAAGATACAGGTCGAATTGCCGGCTGATATTTCCGCCAAAGACCGTCAGGGCATTCTGCGTTCGATCGACCGCTGCACCGTGAAAAAGGTGGTGCAGGCCGGGCCCGAGTTTGTGATTGAAGAAGTGGACAATCTGGATGCCGATGCCCAGGCGCTGCTGACACTCAACCCGGCCACAGAAGCGCGCACCTGCATCCCGGGCAAGGACCTGCCGCTGGAGCAGACCATCGCCAATATGTCGGGCGTGCTGGCGGCGCTCGGCATGAAGATTGAAATCGCATCGTGGCGCAACATCGTGCCGAACGTCTGGTCGCTGCATATCCGCGATGCGCATTCACCGATGTGTTTCACCAACGGCAAGGGTGCGACCAAGGAAAGCGCGCTGGCCTCGGCGCTGGGCGAGTTCATCGAACGGCTGAGTTGCAATCATTTCTACAACGACCAGTTCTGGGGCGAAGACATCGGCAACGCGGCCTTCGTGCATTACCCGGACGAGCGCTGGTTCAAGCCGGGCAAAAAAAACGCACGGGATGCGCTGCCGGCGGGGATTCTCGATGAATACTGCCGGCAAATTTACAACCCCGATGGCGAGTTGCGTGCTTCGCATCTCTACGACACCAACTCGGGCAACACCCAGCGCGGCATCTGCGCCCTGCCCTATGTGCGACGCTCGGACGGCGAGGTGGTGTACTTCCCGACCAACCTGATCGACAACCTGTTTCTCAGCAACGGCATGAGTGCGGGCAATACGCTCGCCGAAGCGCAGGTGCAGTGCCTGTCGGAAATTCTCGAGCGCGCAGTCAAACGTGAAATCATAGAAGGCGAATTGACGCTGCCCGATGTGCCGCAGAACGTGCTGGCGCGCTTCCCCGGCATACAGGCCGGCATCAAGGGGCTGGAGGAACAGGGCTTTCCGGTGCTGGTGAAGGATGCGTCGCTGGGCGGGAAGTATCCGGTGATGTGCGTCACCCTGATGAACCCGCGCACCGGCGGCGTGTTTGCCTCGTTTGGCGCGCACCCGAGCCTGGAAGTGGCGCTGGAACGCAGCCTGACGGAGCTGCTGCAGGGCCGCAGCTTCGAAGGCCTCAATGATCTGCCGCGACCCACATTCGAGAGCAATGCGGTGACCGAGCCGAACAACTTCGTCGAGCACTTCATTGATTCGAGCGGCATCGTGTCGTGGCGCTTTTTCAGCGCGAAGGCAGATTTCAAATTTGTCGATTGGGATTTTTCCGGCAAAGGCAAAAATTCAAATGGCGATGAAGCCGAAACGCTGTTCGGCATCCTCGAAAAGCTGGGCAAAGAGGTCTATGTGGCGGTCTATGACGGTTTGGGGGCAACCGCCTGCCGCATTCTGGTGCCCGGCTATTCGGAAATTTATCCGGTCGAAGATCTGGTCTGGGACAACACCAACAAAGCGCTGCAGTTCCGCGCGGACATTCTGAATCTGCATCGTCTCGACGACCGCGGGTTGAAGGCCTTGCTCAAACGCCTGGAAGACAGCGAACTCGACGACTATATCGACATCATCACCCTGATCGGCGTCGAATTCGACGAGAACACCGTCTGGGGCCAACTGACGATTCTGGAATTGAAGCTGCTGATCAACCTCGCCCTGAAGAAATTCAAGGCGGCGCACGAACTGGTCGGCGCGTTTCTGCAATACAACGAAAACACGGTCGAGCGCGGGCTGTTTTATCAGGCGCTGAATGTAGTGCTGGAAGTGGTGCTCGACAAGAAGATGAAGCTCGACGACTACGTCGTCAATTTCCGCCGCATGTTCGGCGACGAGCGCATGGACGCCGTGCTGGGCTCAGTGGACGGCAGCGTGCGTTTCTATGGCCTGACGCCGACGAGCATGGAACTGGAGGGGCTCGACAGGCATCAGCGGCTGATCGATAGCTACAAGAAGCTGCACGCGAAGCGGGCGAAGGCCGCGGCTCCGTAGCAAACAGGTAGGGCGCAATGCGCTTCGCTACTTCCGGGCTACAGGGCTGAGATGAGAGCACCGCACTGGTGCCAGCCAGTGCCGTTGCAGCGCAGGAGCCGGC
>CAZVDN010000245.1:0-5770 GCA_964625665.1 uncultured Streptomyces sp.
CCGTTGCTGTTTTTCTGGTTCAAAGCCGGCCCCTTCCGGACTGCGCCGGGCGCAAAAAGTTTTTGCGCCAGATTATTTGAGCACCGACTTCAGCAGTTTCCCCATTGCCGCGGGATTGCGCGTGACCTTGATGCCACATTCTTCCATCACGGCCAGTTTTTCCGCTGCCGTGCCTTTGCCGCCGGAAATAATCGCACCGGCATGGCCCATGCGTTTGCCGGGCGGTGCCGTGAGGCCGGCGATAAAGCCGACAACGGGCTTGCGCATGTTCGCCTTGATCCAGCGCGCGCAGTCTTCTTCGTCCGAGCCGCCGATTTCACCGACCATGATGACCGCTTCGGTATCCGGATCGTCATTGAACATCTTCATGACTTCGACGTGTTTCATGCCGTTGACCGGGTCGCCGCCGATACCGACGCAGGAAGACTGGCCGAGGCCCTGTTCCATCAGCTGGCCGACCGCCTCATAGGTCAGGGTGCCGGAACGCGAAACCACGCCGACCGGGCCTTTCTTGTGAATGTGGCCGGGCATGATGCCGATCTTGATTTCGTCGGGCGTAATCACGCCGGGGCAATTCGGCCCGATCAGTTTGGTGCGACGGCCGATCATTTTGTATTTCGTGCGGATCATGTCGCGCACCGGAATGCCTTCGGTGATGCAGATCACCAGATCGAGATCGGCTTCGACCGCCTCATCGATCGCCGCAGCCGCAAAGGGGGGCGGCACATAAATCACAGACACATTGGCGCCGGTCTGTTCTTTGGCCTCGCGCACCGTGCCGAAAATCGGAATGCCTTCATAGGTCTCGCCGGGCTTTTTCGGATTGACGCCGGCCACATAGCAATTCGCACCGTTGGCGTATTCCTTGCCCGTCTTCGTGTGAAACATACCGGTCTTGCCGGTGATGCCCTGCGTCATGACGCGGGTGTTTTTGTCGATCAGGATGCTCATTTGCGTTTCCCTTTGGCTGCCGCTTTGCGCGCTGCGCGCTTCTTCGCCGATTTCTTCACGGTTGCCGCCTTGCGTTTGGCAACAACCTTGCGCGCCGGGCGCGCTTTCGCTTTGGCCCTGGCTTTTTGTTTGGCCTTCGCCTTGGGCTTGGCCTTCGCTTTCGGCTTTGCCTTGACCTTGGCTTTCGGCTTGGCTTTGACCGCCTTTTTCTTCGGCTTCGCAGCGGCTTTTGCCTTCGCCGGCGCAGCCTTCGCTTTCGCTGCCTTCGGCTTGCCGCCGGTTACCGCGAGCGCGGCCTTCACGGCCTTCGAGGCTGCATCATCCATGTTGTTGCCGGAGATGATCGGCAGGCCCGAATCGGCCAGGATTTTCTTGCCCAGATCAACGTTGGTGCCTTCGAGGCGCACCACCAGCGGCACGGTCAGATTGACCTGCCGCGCTGCGGTGACGATGCCCTGCGCGATGACGTCGCACTTCATGATGCCGCCGAAAATGTTGACGAGAATCGCCTTCACCTTCGGATTGTTCAGCATGATCTTGAAGGCCTCGGTGACCTTTTCCGCGGTGGCACTGCCGCCCACGTCGAGGAAGTTCGCCGGGCTGCCACCATAGAGCTTGGTAATGTCCATCGTCGCCATGGCAAGGCCGGCGCCATTGACCAGACAACCGATGTTGCCGTCGAGCGAAATGTAATTCAGGTCGAACTTCGAAGCCTGGACTTCGTAGGGATCTTCTTCGTCGATATCGCGCATCGCGGAAATATCCGGATGGCGGAACAGCGCGTTGTCGTCGAGATTGAATTTGGCATCGAGCGCAATCACGTCGCCGCTGCCAGTGAGAATCAGCGGATTGATTTCGGCCAGCGAAGCGTCGGTCTCGACAAACGCCTTGTAGAGCCCCTGCAGCGCCACGCGCGCCTGCGCGATCGCCCCCGGCGGAATGCCGATCTTGCCCGCGACTTCGTCGGCCTCGGAATCTTTCAGGCCGGTGCCCGGATCAACAAACACCTTGTGGATTTTTTCCGGCGTATGCGCGGCGACTTCCTCGATATCCATGCCGCCTTCAGAACTGGCCATCAGGCAGACGCGCTGCGTGCCGCGGTCAACCACCATGCCGACGTAGAGTTCCTTCTTGATGTCGGCGCCTTCCTCGATCAGCAATCGGCGGACCTTCTGCCCTTCGGGGCCGGTCTGATGCGTTTTCAGCATCATGCCGAGAATCTGCGAGGCGTTGCTTTTGACTTCGCCGAGGGAACGCGCCAGCTTGACGCCGCCGCCCTTGCCGCGGCCACCGGCGTGGATCTGTGCCTTCACGACCCAGATGTTGCCGCCGAGCTCTTGCGCTGCCGCCACTGCCTCATCAACACTGAAACATGCGACACCGCGGGGCGTCACAACGCCGAAGCGGCGCAGTATTTCCTTAGCCTGATATTCGTGAATCTTCATGGATTGCCCTGGTATTTGCGCATGGCCGTTTGCACCGCATTGCAGCAAAACCGTCGCTGGAAAGCTGCATCCACTGCAGCCCTGCACGCCGGTTCTGGCGCTGCACGGTGTTGCCGGAGGCCACGCTGCCGGCAAGACGCGCAAGTATAGCTGAATCGCCCCTCCGCTCAAGCGCGCGACGTGCGCCGAAACTGCAAGTTTTCCGCGATACAAATCCCTTTTTGAAAGCACACGCAGCTGTAGCCGCAGGCCCCGGCGCTCCCAAGACGTTCCGCGACAGGATCAAGCAGAAAATCGGCGGGGAAATTGAAAAAGGACGGGAAATGGACAAAAAAAAACGCAACCCCGAGGGGTTGCGCTGAGGTTCCACCAAAGGAGGAGGTTTTGGAGGATATGCGCCGACATCTGTAAAGATGCCCAACGCGAAAACATTATCTCCTCAATCGGACGCCAATGCAAGCACTTTCTGCTGCTTTGCAATATCTTTCTTTATCGCGTCAAAAATATATATTATTTCAAGGTCTTAACTTAATCCACCACCAATGCAATGTTCATTAAAATGTGACTTTTTCCGCATTAGCACTAGCGTACAACCATGACCGGAATCTTGGCGTAGAACAAAACTTTGCGGGTTTCGCTGCCCAACAGGGCCGCAGCCAGCCCCTTGCGACCGTGCGAATGCAGCACGATCAGGTCGCAACCCTTGGATTCCGCGGTTTTGATGATGGCGTCGTAGGGATGGTCATTGGTTTCGCACACCGTATCGCAATTGACACCGGCAGCCGCAGCGGTCTGCTTGATGTAATCGAGATAGGTTTCAGCGCGCACGCGCGCTTCTTTTTCGATGCGCTCTTCCGTCACCGGATCAAACGCGCCCTCATAGGCGATCATCAGGTGATAGTCCGGCACCGCATGCACGCCGGTGACGCTCGCGCCATGAAACTTGGCCAGGTCGATACCGACGTGGATCGCTTTTTTCGACAGCTCGGATCCGTCAGTAGGAATCAAAATATGCTTGAACATACGATCCTCCTTTTGCCTGAGCTACCGCGCCGTTATAGCAAAGGGACAGGCCGATATCAAATGAATTTTGGGCCGACAAATCACGTACGAAAAATGGCGCGGCCGGGAGATGAAAGGCGGTCTGCACGCATTCGCTATAATCGCTGCCAGCCAATTTCCCCAACCGAACGGAATCCGCCCCATGTCCCAGAAACTGATCCTGACCGGCGACGTCAATCTGATGAACGTCGACGACCCGACCGTGCCGTTTCGCCGCGTTTCCGCCGAATTCAAGGCCGCCGATGTCGTTTTCAGCAACATGGAATGCTGCCTGTATCTGCCTCCAGCCGGGCATTCGGTCGAGAACGAGGGTTTTTTCGCCGACCCCAAACCTGCCGGCGAAGCACTGAAGGCCGGCGGCATTCAGGCCGTCGGCATCGCCAACAATGTGAACTACGGCGAAGCCGCCATCACGCATTCAATCGCACGACTCGATGAAGTCGGTATCCCGCACACCGGCGCCGGCGGCAACCGCGAAGCCGCCTATGCCCCGGTCATTCTTGAACGCGGCGGCGTGCGCTACGGGTTCATGCAACGTACCGCCGTGTATTGGCCGACCAACCACGAAGCCACCAAACACACGGCCGGTGTTGCCGTCATGAAAGGCCACACCGCCTATCAGTTGCCGCTGCATAAAACCCGCGTGGAAATTCCGCCGTGCAACCGTCCGGGCCTGCCGCCGGTCATCATGACCTGGTGCGACGCCGCGCACATGAAATTGTTCAAGGAAGATGTCGCGGCATTACGCGCAAAGTGTGACGTCCTGGTTGCTTCCTGCCATTGGGGCCTCAAAACCGAAGTGCTCGACTACATGACCGAGTGGGCGCATGCCGCCATCGATGCTGGTGCCGATGTCGTCATGGGCCACGGCCCGCATTACTCCCTGGCGGTCGAAGCCTATAAAGGCAAGCCGATTTTCTACGGCCTTGGCAGTTTTTCATTTCACACCGGCCACGGCGGTCGCAAGCATGGCAACTGGGTCGGCATGCTGGCGCGCATCACGGTCGACGGCAAGGCAGTCAAGGGCGCGACGTTCCAGTTCGTGCGTCACAACGAACAGAATGAATCAGTGTTGTGCGCGCTGGCCGACGAACAGGAAACGCTCAAGGAAATCGCCGACGCCAGCAAGGTCTACGGCGTGACCCTCACGCCGAAGGGCGACGAAGTCGCGATCAGCCTGAAATAATTGCGGGGAAGTAACGGCGTCGCGCAGTTACTTCGCCAGGCCGAGTTCGAGGAGCACACCTTTGACCTCCTCGTACTCGGCCTTCCACTGCAGTGCGGTTTCGGCACTGTTCTTGTAGATATTCTCGACCTGATTGTCGGCAAGCTCTTTTTTCCACTCGTCGGTTTTGACCAGCGCGCCGAGCGCAGCGTCCCAGAACTGCACCTGCGCGCGCGTCATGCCCTTGGGCCCCGCCAGGCCGCGCCACAAATCGAACGCGCTGTTCACACCGAGTTCTTTCCATGTCGGGATTTTCGCCAGCTCGCCGCCGAGGCGCGCCGGTGCGCCGATGACGATGATACGCAGCTTCCCGGCCTGCACCTGCGACAACATGGCTGACGGCGCGCTTGCCGCCATATCGACGTGACCGCCGAGCAAGGCGGTCATCGAGTCACCGCCCGAGCCGAACACCACAGTCTTCAGTTTCCTGATATCGACGCCGCCCGCCTTCATTGACAACACGAACGACAGGTGCGTGGCATTGCCGAGCGCCGTGCCGACCGCAACGCTCAGCGACGAGGGGTCTTTTTTCAGCTGATCGAGCACGTCCTTGCCGGTCTTCAGCGGCGATTCCGCGCGCACCGCAATGCCCACGTACTCCGCGCCCATCATCGCCAGCGGCGTCAGATCGGCAGGGCCGATCGTGCTTTTCGCAGTGATGTGATTGGTCAGCGTTGCCAGCGCATTGATCGCCATGTAGTGGCCGTCGCCGGCATGCTGGTTAAGATAATTCATTGCCACCGCACCGCCGCCGCCGGCCTTGTTGACGACCGTCAGCGGCACGGCGACCAGTTTCCTGTCCTGCAAAATGCGCTGCACTGCGCGCCCCATGCGGTCCTGCGGGCCGCCGGCACTGGTGCCGATCACGATCTCGACCTGCTTTTCGGGTTTCCAGGTCTGGGCCGCGGCATCGGCAACAACCATCGCCGCACCTGCCGCCACCGTCAGGTACATCGCGGCATGTAACGTAATCATCCCGTGCATTTGAATTCGCATCGTATTTCCAATCATTGCGCTGCATCGCAGCTAACCGTTAGCATCGTACACCAGTGCCGCCGCGCCGTCGGCAAAACCGAAAGGAATTTTC
>CAZVDN010000246.1:0-5765 GCA_964625665.1 uncultured Streptomyces sp.
TTCGGACACGTGCAGATCGGATGCGCCGAGATTTCTGAATTTCATTTGACGGGTTTCTCCTCGTGCCGCAACGGGCGGATTCTGCAGTATAGTGGCGGTCAATGCGGAACGGCATGACCGTGTCCGCCATAATAAAACGAAGTGAGGAGAACATGCTGCTGGCAAGAGTCGCCGGATGCGTGGCCTTGGCCGCATCGACGGCGTTGACCGGGTTTG
This sequence comes from uncultured Streptomyces sp., assembly GCA_964625665.1. Classification (GTDB taxonomy): domain Bacteria; phylum Pseudomonadota; class Gammaproteobacteria; order Burkholderiales; family SG8-41; genus PALSA-1004. The sequence goes on from CAZVDN010000246.1 coordinate 217, forward strand.
CCGTGCGCGCGCAGGACGCGCCTTACCCGAACCGTTACCTGCGTATCCTGACGTCCGAAGCCGGCAGCACCAACGACATCGTGTCGCGCGTCATTGCGCGCCTTCTGCACGATAAGCTCGGGCAGACCGTGGTGGTCGAAAACCGCGGCGGGCCGGCTGCCGATGTGGCGGCGCGTGCGCCGGGCGACGGTTACACCATGCTGCTTTATGGTTCTTCGGTCTGGGTGCTGCCTTATTTCCGCCGCATGAGCTACGACCCGGTGCGCGATCTGACGCCGGTGTCTTCAGCCTATTCGCAGGCGATCATTCTGCTGGTGCATCCGTCGCTGCCGGTAAAGTCGGTGAAGGAACTGATTGCACTGGCGAAAGCGCGGCCGGGGCAGCTCAATTATTCGGCGGGAACGACGGCGGCGACGCCGCACCTGGCGATGGAGCTGTTCAAGTATCAAAGCAAACTCAGTTTTGTGCGCGTCAATTACCGCGGCACGCAGCCGGCGGTCAATGCGCTGATGGCGGGCGAAGTGCAGGTGATGTTCACCGGCGCAGGTTCGGTGATGCCGATGGTCAAGGCCGGGCGCCTGCGCGCGATTGCAGTGACGACCGCCGAACGCAGCCCGCTGGTGCCGGGTCTGCCGACGGTGGCCGAGTCGGGGCTGCCCGGTTATGAATTCACTTCGGTGGTCGGTGTGTTTGTGCCGGCAAAGACGCCGCCTGCGATTGTCGATCTGCTGAGCCGCGAAATCATGGCGATCCTCAAGCGGCCGGATGTCGTCGATCCGCTGTTCGAATCGGGCACCGCGGCGCTCGGCAGTACGCCTGAGGATTTTGGCGTGCGCGTGCGCGCCGACATCGACCGCTGGCGCAAGATCATCAAGGACACGGGCATTCAGATCGAGTAGCAGTCAAGCGGCATTTATCAAGGAGCAGGGAACGTGGACGAAAGCATCAATTACGACGTCGTGGTGGTTGGCACCGGCAATGCGGCCTGTTGCGCGGCACTGGCAGCAATCGAGGGCGGCGCGCGCGTCGGCATTCTGGAAAAGGCGGCCAAACGCGACCGCGGCGGCAACAGCGCGCTGACAGGCCACATCCGCTTCGTCTTCAACGGCCTCGAAGACCTGCGCCCGCTGGTAAAAAGCACCACCGAAGAGGAACTGCGCCGGCTGCTCGAACGCCTGCCGCGCCGCACCGAGGCCGATATGTGGGACGAGGTGATGCGCGTCACCAATAACCAGTCCGATCAGGACCTGCTGCAGGTGCACGTCACCGAATCGCTGAAGACCGTGCACTGGCTGGCTTCGAAAGGCCACGACTGGGTGCCCGGTTCGCAATGGAACGAAAACATCCTCAATCCGAACGGCGGCGGCTTCGGCCTGCAGCAGCGGCATTGCACCATCCTCGAAAAGGCCGGCGCGCAGTTTCATTACGAAACCGCCGCCGTCGATCTGATCCGTGACGACAGCGGCCGCGTCACCGGCGTGGTCGGGCTGTCACCGGCGGGGCATGTGAACTTCCGCGCGAAATCGGTAGTGCTGGCCTGCGGCAGCTTCGAGGCCAATCCGCAGATGCGCGCGCAGTACCTGGGGCCGGGCTGGGACATGGTGCGCGTGCGCGGCGTGCCGTTCAATACCGGCGACGGCCTGCGCATGGCGCTCAACATCGGCGCGATGCCGCACGGCAGCTGGAGCAGCTGCCATGCGTCACCGCAGGATATCGACCTGCCGCCTTTCACCGTGCCCTCGGGCGTGATCCATGCCGAGAAAAACCGCTACATGCATCCGTATTCGATCATGGTCAACACCAACGGCGAACGGTTCGTCGATGAGGCCGATGATCTGCGCGGCAAAACCTACGCCAAGATGGGGCGCGCAATCCTGACGCAGCCCGGCGGCGTGGCCTTCCAGATCCTCGACAAGAAGGCGCGCACCATGAACCTCTATCCGCCGAACTACGCCAAGGCGACGACGGCGAAGGCCAATACGCTGGAGAAACTGGCCGAAGAACTGGATATCAATGTGGCAAACTTCGTGAAGACCATCCGCGAATTCAACGCTGCGGTGCCGGCCGACCTGCCGCCGTTTTCGACCAATGTGGTGGTGCTCGACGGTCGCAGCACGCGCGGCCTGACCATTCCGAAGAGCAACTACACCGTCACCATCGACGAACCGCCGTTCGAGGCCTTCCCGGTGCGCTGCGGCATGACGTTTACGTTCGGCGGCCTGAAGATCGATGCAAAGACCGCGCAGGTGCAGCATGTGGCGGGGCGGCCGATTCCCGGCCTCTATGCCGCAGGCGAGATGGTCGGCGGCCTGTGGGTGGGCAACTACGCGTCGGGTTCGGGCATGATGGCCGGCTGCACGTTCGGCAAGATTGCCGGCACGCACGCCGCCAAAGCCGCGGCCTAGGCGGCCGGTTCGCGCGTGTAAACCGGTGCGCTGAACATCGAGGTGATGTCGACGCGGCGGATCGTCGTGTCGTCCGGCACCGCGTAGAGCACCGGCATGATCAGTTCCTCGAAAATGCCGCGCAGACTGCGCGCGCCCGTGCGGTATTCGATCGCAATGTCGGCGATCTGGCCGAAGACTTTTTCCTCGACGTTGAGCTCGACGTTTTCGTTCTTGAAGATCTCGCGGAACTGGTTGTAGATCGAATTCTTCGGCTCGGTGAGAATGCGCACCAGCATTTTTTTCTCGAGCTCGCGAAAGCGCGCGATGATCGGCAGGCGACCGGTGAACTCAGGGATGAGGCCGAACTGGAAGAGGTCGGTCGGTTTGACGCGCGTGTTCAGCCGCTCGAGCACGCCGGCATCGTCGGCGGCGGTGGTCGAGAGATAGCCGTAACCGTGCGTCTTGGCCATGATGTCCTCGATGCCGACGAAGGCGCCGCCGCAGATGAACAGCATGTTGGTGGTATCGACGAAGCGGCCGTCGCCGATCTTGACCGGCGCGCCTTCCATGATTTTCAGCAGCGCATGCTGCACCGATTCGCCGGAAGTGGCGCGCGGCTGGTCGGGCTGCGCCTTGAGTTTGTCGATTTCGTCGATGAAGATGATGCCCTGCTGGGCGCGGTTGACGTTGCCTTCGGCTTTTTCGAGCAGGCGCTGCAGAATGGCCTCGATTTCGTCATTGACGAAACGCGTCTGCGCCAGCGAGGTGGCGTTGGCGGTGACGAAGGGCACGCCGAGCACGCGCGACAGCGTTTCGCACATCAGCGTCTTGCCGGAACCCGAAGGCCCGATCAGCAGCACGTTGCTCTTGGCGATCTCCGCGCCTTCCTGCTGCATCTTGGCGATCTTGCGGTAGTGCGAGTAGACCGCCACGGCCAGAATTTTCTTGGCGTCTTCCTGGCCGATCACGTACTGATCGAGGTATTTGACGATGAAACTCGGTTTGACGCGTTTGTCGAGCACGGCGCGATCCCCTTTTGCAATACCTGCATGATACCCATCTCGCGGCGCCGTGCATGAAAAAAGCCCCTTGCGGGGCTTTTTTGCGGGGCAGGCAGCGGATTACTTGCTGTCTTTTTCCTGGTCGATGTTCGGGCGGTCCGCGTCGCGGATGCTGTAGGTGAAGGATTGCCCTGTGTCGGCCAGCGTGATTTTTCGCAGGGCGGCGCCCTTGGTACCGTCGCGCAGCGGATGCACATCGGCAGTGACTTTGTCGCCCGGCTTGATGGTGTTGCGCGACCAGCCCGAGCGTACCAGATTGCCGGGGCTCGTCAGCTCGATCAGCCAGAGGCCGGTTTCGGCATTGGGCTGCTTGACGTTGTTTTCGATATAGATCGCCACATGCGGATTGGTCCAGTGCAGTTCCTTGACCGTGCCCGACAGCGGGATCGTTTTGTCGCGGTCGAACATGGTGGTCGAATGGTGGGCCGACACCGGGTAGGCGGCCGCAGCAAGGCCGATCAGCGCCGTGTAGACGGCAGTTTTACCGATTGAAGTTTTCATGATTGCTCCTTTGCGAGTGCGATGGACTGGATTCGTTATTTCGGCGGAACGCGGTTGCCGCCGACATCGTGTTCAAGTTTTTCAAATACTTCATTGCCCCATTTGTCCTTGGCCGGGCGGAAATAGCCTTCGAGGCAGACACCTTCGACGATGTCATATTTCTGCGCGCGCTGGCGGTACCAGATGCGGGTGGTCTTCCACGGCTTGGTCAGCACCTTGGGCGCGGTGATTTCCATGTCGAAAATCAGCGTGTCCTTGTTTTTCGGATCAATGTAAATGCGTTCTTTGATGTGCATGTCGCCGTTGTTCGGCACGCCGGCCGCTTCGCTGATCGTGATGTAGGTCTGCGGATGCACGCCGACCGTGTCGACGACCAGGGTGTCGCCTTCCCAGTGGCCGATCGAATGGCCGTGGAAGGTCGGGTCCGGGTCGGCCGGGTGCTTGCGGCCGTCGGTATAGATGCGGCGCAGGCGGCCGCCGTCCGATTCGCCGAGCATGGTGACGCGTCCGGGCGTCATCAGGATCTCCATCGAATTGTGCGAAACCAGCATCCAGCCCGGCATGGCTTCGGGCAGGCAGTTGACGAATATGGGGGGCGGCCGGCCGGCCTTTTCTTCGGCGAGCTGCCAGGTGACCTGCTCGCGTGCTTTCGGGTTCCAGGGCGGCATGTCGGTCTTGGCCTTGCGGTCCTGGTCGGAAATGTTGGGCGTCCAGACGCCGCTCCAGTCCGGCAGCTTGGCAATGTCGGCCCAGTCCTTGGCGGTGGGCGCAGGATTGAGGACAAGTTTTTCAGCGGCCATTGCGCCCTGCTGGAAGGCGGCGGCCAGCAACAGCGCCCCTGCCAGCAATGATGTTCCGAGTTTCCTGATCATTGGTATTCCCCCGAGTTTGTTTTTATGTCCCGCAGCAGTGCCGCTGATTGTTGTTGCGAAAAAGTACTACGGATGCTGCGTATTGTCCATGCATGGTGCGGCAATTGATGCACATCATGTCCGTCACCGGGCCGCCTTACATCCCGGGCTGCAGCGAGAAGCCGACCCAGCGGCCGCAGGTGATGACGGCGATCCAGAAAACCAGCGATAACGCGCCGGCGGCGCGCGCTGCTGCCGGCGGCGTGCCGCTGGCGCCCCAGGTTTCAACGTTGCGGTTGATCACGGTCTGAAAGACGAACATGTTGATCCCGGCGAGGCCGATGAAGGCGAACTTGGCGAGAAACCATTTGTTGTGAGCGTAGAGCACGGCGTTCGAGGAAAACAGCAGGACACCCGAGATGACGGCAAAGGCGAAGGCCGTCCACGTCACCGGCAGCACCGAGTCGGCGACGCGGCTCACCGCGCGCTCGAGCGAAGCCCATCCAAGCAGGCGCAGATCGACGATGGAAACCGAGCCGACCACCAGCGTGACCGCGAGCACGTGCACGCATTCGAGGAAGGGGAAGTACGATTCGCCCTCGCGGATTTCGGTGGCGATCGAAGTGGCTTCGATGGCGCGCAGCAGTGTGTCCAGATCCATGCGTGTATCCCTCAATGAACGCCGGCTTGCGCCGGCGCGTTAATGCAGTTGCAGACGAAAGCGGCTCAAAGGTAGGCGATCCAGCGTC
>CAZVDN010000247.1:0-5731 GCA_964625665.1 uncultured Streptomyces sp.
TCGACGGCGTCGCGCCGGAAGATTTGCTGGTTTATGCCACGGGTGCCGGGGGGGCATCGATTGCCGCCACCTATCAAGCCAATGCCTTCGATCCTGTCGAGGCGGCACGCGGGCAAAAGCTGGAAATCCGTTTTACCAGCGCGACCGACTACCGCATTACCGATGTTGCAACCAATACTGAAATTGCCAGCCGCAGCTACGACCCGGCAAACGGGATCGATATCGGCGGCCGCAATATAAAACTGTCGGGTGCGCCGTCTGCCGGAGACCGTTTCACCATTGACGGCAACCAGGACGGCGTCGGCAACAATGACAATATCGTGCGTATCGTCGACCTGCAGAAGACGCGTGTCACGGCGGATGGCAAAACCATCGGTGGTGCCTACAACGATCTCGTCGGCAATATCAGCAACGTCGCGAGCCAAGCCAAGGTCGCGCAGCAGGCGCTGGAGGCAGTCAACCAGCAGGCTGAACAAAGCCGCGACAAGGTCTCCGGGGTCAATCTCGATGAGGAGGCGGCCGATCTGGTGCGCTTCCAGCAAGCCTACCAGGCGGCTGCGAAAACCATGCAGATTGCCAGTCAGTTGTTCGATTATGTGGCGCAGATCCGCTAGCCGGGGAAAATTCCAACATGAGCATTTCAACCAATTTCAGCTTCAACCTCGCGCTCTCGCAGATGCAGGACATGCAGACGAGCATCTCCAGGACGCAGGGACAGCTGGCGACTGGCGAGCTGGTGGCGAACCCCAGCGACAGTCCTGATACCACTGCGACGACGCAAAGAATCCAGACCGCCATCGCGCGTCAGGACGCATTCAGCCAGTCGCTGACGCAGGTCGATAACCGGTTTGCCGCGCAGGAAACCGCCATCTCGTCGTCTGCCAGCCTGCTGACGCGCATCAAGGAACTCGCGATCCAGGCATCGAACGACACCGTGAGCGCCCAGGACCGGAAAAACATTGCGCTGGAACTGCAGACGTTGCGCGACCAGCTCCTTTCGATGGCGAACACACAGGACGAAAACGGCAATTTCATCTTCGGCGGTGCGCGCACCGGGCAGGCGCCTTTTGCGGCCGATGCGACCGGCGCCGTCGGTTATGTTGGCGACCAGGGCAGCGCGGTGGTCGCGGTTGGCGAACAGCGAAAGGTATCGTCGTCATTGACCGGCTCGCGCGTTTTCGCTTCAGTCGTGCGGCAGGACAACGGGCAGATCAGCGGCGCCGGTTTTTTCCAGTCTCTGGATGATCTCACCAGGGCTGTCGCGAACGGTGATTCGGCAGGCACCCGCCGCGGCATGACGGAGGTTGATGTGCTGCAAGACGGGATATCGCATGCAATTGCAGAAATCGGCGCCAACCGCAACGTGATCGAGCAGCAGAGGCAGGTGATTGATGCGACGAAGTTGCGCCTGCAGTCAACGCTTTCCGGCATCAAGGATACGGATTACACGGAGGCCGTGACACGCCTGCAGCGCGAGATGCTGGCGTTGCAGGCGGGGCAGTCGAGCTTTGCGCAGACCGCCAGGCTCAATTTGTTTGAATATATCAAGTAGCACATCCCGTTAAAGCGCGAATCTTAGCCGCCGATTAGACAAACATGAATGGCAGAACTCCAGACCGCAGGGCAGTCCGATGACTACCACAACCGCATTGTCCGGTAGTGCAACATCGGTGAATCTGGCCGCGACCGGTCAGAAAATCATCACCGCACTGGGGACCGGATCGGGCATTGATGTGCAAAGCCTTGCCAATAATCTGGTGCAGGCTGAAACGACGCCTCAGCAGGCATTGATTCAAAAGAAAATCGATGCATCCAACGCGAGCATTTCCGGCTATGGCGCGATGCTCTCGGGAGTGTCTGCATTGCAATCGGCATTCGCTGCATTGCAGGACAGCTCGACCATTGCGCCCGTCACCGTGCAATCGACGGATACGGCCGCTTTTCTCGCGACCGGCACAACTGGCGCCGTAGCGGGCTTTCACGATGTCCGCGTCACGGCAGTCGCCAAGGCACAGTCGAACATTTCGAGCGGCTTCAGCGACGGGACGGCAGCGGTGAACGGTGGTGCCGCGTTTGCGTTGACGATTACGCCCAATACTGGCAGCGCCAAGACGCTGAATCTTCCGGCGAATTCCAAAGTGAATGACGTCGTGTCTGCAATCAATGCGGCGGGAGCGGGTGTTACGGCGGCGCTTGTCAATACCGGCGACGCGGCAACCCCGTACAAGATTGCCCTGACGGCCACCAATACCGGCGTCGCAGGGGGGTTTACCGTGACGGACAGCGCGGGCGCTCTTGGATTGACCAGCGTTAATGCGGCGAGGGACGCCAGCCTGACCGTTGATGGCGTCGCCATGACGCGCAGTTCAAATCAGATCACTGACGCCATCAAAGGGGTCAGCCTCACACTTTTTGCGGAAAATACGTCTTCCACCATCATTCAAGTTGTCCAAGACAACACCAAGCTAGGTTCCAACATTACAAATCTGGTGACCGCTTACAACGATTTGCAAAAAACGTTGAAAACCCTCGGAGACAGCCAATCGACCGATCAAGTGATCGGCGGCAAGCTTGCTAACGACTCGCTGCTTCGGCAGGTGCAAACCATGATCAGAAACATGGTAACCGGCTACTCGAGTTCGCCGGGCGGCAAGATCAAGGCGCTGCGCGATATCGGAGTGACGATTCAGGCCGACGGCTCGCTGCAGACGGATACGACCAAATTGCAGTCAGCGCTCGACAAGAATCTTGGCGACGTGGTGACGATGTTTACCGCAAATCTCGGCAATCCGGCGAATTCTTCTGCGACAAATCGCGGCATTGCCGGGGATGCCGTCAAGGCGCTGACTGCGTTGTCTTCCCCGACCGGGCTCATCGTCGGTCGCGAAAACAACCGCCAGAGTGAAATTCGTGGCTACAACGACGAATTGACGAAACTGCAGGCGCGCATGGCATTGTTACTGGACCGCTATACCAAACAGTTTGCAGCGATGGATGCACTCGTCGGCAGCCTCAACAGCCAGAAAACCGGGCTGAAGACGACGTTTGACAACATGTCCGCAATGTACAGCAACAAGTAAACGTTCCGATCAGGTTTGTGCTTGCGCCGTTTACGTTTGCGCTCCTGAAAACCTCGCGCAACATCTGGCCGCCCCCAATATGATTACTGTCTTTCTGATCGCAATATTTCTCTGTCTTGTCGGCGTCATCATCATGGTGGTCTATCTGGTTGACCGCGTGCGCAAGATCGAAATGAACACGGCCGCACAGGCCGGCGCTGGCGGCGGCACGCCCGCCGCCACCGACGAGCGTTTCGGCAATCTCGCCGGCGAAGCATTGTGGCAGGCGGTCACCGCGGCAGATGATGCGGATCCGGCAAACGCGCAGGCCGTGATGGAGTTGCGGCTGCAGTTCTCCCCGGTGCTGCAGAGACATATCGAGGAACTGTTTGAGGAAGGCGTGCTCGACGGACGACAGGGCGTGCGGATGCCGCCGCCACCGGAGCGCACCATCAAGACGGCTTCCGGGCAGGTTCTTTCGTGGCTGCCCCCGGAGGACGGCCGTGAAATATATGAAATCGGCCTTGAACGTTCATCGATTCCGCAGTTTCACCATGCGCAACTCGGCGAACGGCTTGACCGGGTGGCAGAGAAGCTGTTCCAGGCGGCGGGACTGACACTGCCGGCCGCGTTTTCGGCCTATTTGCTGCCGTCGGCGGATGCTGCACCTGCGGCGGTGTTGGGGCCTCTGCAGATCGGCACCGCCAACGAGCAGTTGCCGCAGGATATTGTGGAGGCAAATCTGGAGAAAACACCGATTGTGCAAGAATTTAAAAATTAATAAAATTTAATAAAAATATAGAACTGCCCAGAGAATTCAGGTGTGCAGCTGCGCCATAATTTGAGGTGGGCAGACCACTGGCCTGCGTCATCGGTGCAGGGTAGGATCGTATTTCGGTCTTTTGCCAGTGCTCAAGAAAATTTGCAATGTGTCGACTAAATAGCTGTCCGATCAATAATGTTTAGAGGCATATGATGCAAAGCATGCAAAGTCGCAGGGCTGCCGCGAATTACGGTGCGGTGATGGTGGAAACCGGAGTGGCAACGGCGGACAGGGCGCAACTCGTGCAGATGCTGCTCGATGGGTTGCTGGAAAGCCTGAATGCCGCTGAAGGACACATCAGGGCCAATGCGATACAGGAGAAATCACACCACCTGAACCGGGCGGGTCGCATCATTATCGGGTTACAAAGTTCGCTGGATTATGAAAAAGGCGGCGATCTTGCACGGAATCTTTCGGAATTGTACGCGTATGTTACGCGTCGATTGCTGCAGATCAACATGAAAAACGACCTGGTCGCATTAAGTGAAGTCAAGGGATTGATGGTGCAGATCAGGGACGCCTGGAAAACAGTGCCTTCTCTGGTGCCGGTCGCCGCTGATTGAAGCGGCGGCGACGTTGAAACATTCATTGGAACGGGGCCATTCGTGTTAAGTATCGTCGGTATTGTTTTTTCGCTTGCCTGTATTTTCGGCAGCTATCTTGCGGGTGGCGGGACGATGGGGCCGATTTTGCACGCCTTGCCGCTGGAAGGGACCGCGATTGCAGGCGCCGCGATCGGCGCCATGCTGACTGCAAACAGCATGACCATTGTCAAGGGCACCGCAGCGGGAATGGGCAAAATCCTGGCGGGCCCGACCTTCAAGAAGCAGGACTACATGGACACCATCTTTCTGGTGGCGAAGATCATGAAGGTGCTGAAGGCGGAGGGTGCGGTGGCGCTGGAGTCGCATGTGGAGGCGCCCGAATCGAGCCCGATCTTCGGCGAATATCCGCGTCTGCTCAAGGACCATGCGCTGATACATTTGATTACCGACAGCATCCGGCTGATTGTCGTTTCTTCCTCGGCGCCCCGTCCCGACGCGGTCGAGGACATCATGAACGCCGCCATCAAGACCCACCATCACGATGCGTTGAAACCGGCCGAGACCTTTGCCAACATGGCCGGTGCGTTGCCCGCACTGGGTATTGTGGCCTGCGTGCTGGGTGTCGTGAAAACCATGGGCTCGATTGACCAGCCGCCCGCCATCCTCGGCGGATTGATCGGTGCCGCGCTGGTCGGAACCTTTCTCGGCGTTTTGCTCGCCTATGCGTTTGCCGAACCGCTCGGCAACCGGCTCAAGCAGATCATCGATCAGGACGGCCAGATCTATCACGTCGCCAAACAGATCATCGTCGGCACACTGAACGGGCATCCGATGCCCGTCATCATCGAGGCCGCGCGCGTAAGTATTTCGCATGACAACCAGCCCTCGTTCTCCGAGGTCTTCGACGGATTGCGGGGCAAATAATGGCTGAGGCCGCAGCAGCAGCGGAGCCCGTACCGCCGGAGGGCGCAGGAGCGGCGGTGCCGGCCGCGGCTGCGCCGGATGAAAAAACGGAAAAAGCGGAAGAGGCTGCGGAGGCCGCGCCGCTGGCCCCCATCATCGTCAAGAAAATCATTGACGAGGGGCATGGCGGTGCGCACGGCGGCGCGTGGAAAATCGCGCTTGCAGACATGATGACGGCCATGATGGCGTTCTTTCTGCTGATGTGGCTGCTGGGGGCGACCAATACCGACCAGCGCAAGGGCATTGCCGATTATTTCAAGCCAACCTCGCTGACCAAGAGCGCTATTACCGTCAATAACACCTCGGGCTCGACGGGCTTGATGGGCGGGCAGTCGATCAAC
>CAZVDN010000248.1:0-699 GCA_964625665.1 uncultured Streptomyces sp.
AATAACCGTAGTTGAAGTTCAACGAGCCCGACAGGGACACCGTGCTCGATTGCGCAAAAGCAGCCGAGGCACCGATCGCGCCGAACGTGCCGGCAACTGCCATCGCGATAAGTTTCTTATTCATGCAAAATCTCCTTTTTGAGTTTGTCGCCTTGGCCCGCTATCGCATCACGTGATTGAAACAGCGGATTTCGGCGGCCCCACTAATCAAGCGAGGTTGGATAGGATGATGCCGGAGCGCGATGTGCATGGGCAACAAAATGTGGCCATTTCGCGGGTTCCACGGTTTTGTTTGTTGTATCGATGCAACATTTGGATCCTATTCGGCCGCCCCCTCGTCTGATAAGATCATTTTTTCCTAAATAATCAATTTGTTAATGTTCATGTCAAGCACTATGGCTTCACCCCTCCCTCCCCAGTTAGATGTCCCATACGTTTGTTGCGTCCACTCATGAATACAGTTCATCTCCAGCGTGCCGTGGAACTCCATCAATCCGGCCAATTGGACGAGGCAAAAATTATTTATGATCAAATACTTATAAAAAATCCTAGGCAGCCAGATGCGCTGCATTTGCGGGGCCTCATTGCACTCCAGACGGGCGCAGCCGGGCTTGCCGTTGAATACATCCGCAAGGCAACTCAACTGCAACCGAAAAACTGGGCATTTAAAGGCAACCTGGCTACGGCACTAATGGAGGC
>CAZVDN010000248.1:709-5665 GCA_964625665.1 uncultured Streptomyces sp.
GGGCCGCGCAATTAAAGCCTGACGCACCGCAATTTCAAACAGGCATCGCCAATTGTTATGCCATGCAAGGAAAACTCGCGGATGCCGAAAAACAATTGCGCATGGTGACCCAACGCTTCCCGCAATTTGCGCTGGCGTGGTTCAACCTTGGCAATACTATGCGTGACTTGGGGAATATCCGGCAGGCTGTCGAACACTACGCGCATGCCGTCGCGCTTGATCCTGAATTGATCGATGCTCGCAATAATCTTGGAGCTTCGCTGCTCGCCCTCGGGAAAACCGCCGAAGCTGAGGCAGCTTATCGGGATGCTTTAAAAATTCGTCCCAATGATGTGCAATTGCTATGCAACCTAGCATCGGCATTGATCGATCGCGGTAAATTCGCTGATGCCGAAGCACAATGCAGGAGCGCTCTCGCATTGGCGCCTGAATCGGCGACCGCCTATTCTTTCCTGGGTGCCGCAATCGGACATCAAGGCCGTCTTTTGGATGCGCTTGAAATCCACCGTCGAGCAGCAGCGCTAGCCCCCAATGACGTCAGAGCACTCGTTGCGCTTGGAACCGCCCTTTATGAAGTCGGCAAAGCAGAGGAAGGCATACCGATTCTTGAGCGGGCGCTCGAAATTGCTCCTGATTTATGGCAGGCGCGTGTTTCGATCGGCACATCGCATTTGGCTTGCGGCAACTTTGCCGAGGGCTGGAAGGGATATTACAACCGCGCGGGACGAACAAAATTTTCGAAGCAATACCCTGGAATCCCAATCGCCTCGTCTCTGCCCGTCACTCTTAAAGACACGAAAATATGCCTTTTGAATGAGCAAGGGTTGGGCGATCAGCTTTTTCTCCTGCGGTGGCTCCCCGCGATCAAGGCGCGAGGCGCTTTTGTTTCCTACCGCCCGGAACCAAAACTCGAAAATATCATTCGACGGACATCATTGTTCGATCAGCTAATCCCCTCTTCGACAGCTTTGCCCCAAGCGGATATATACGCAATGCTTGGAGACCTTCCCTACTTCGTTTGCTATGGACCGGACGGCGCCCCCAGTTCGCCTGGTCTCGCTGATCTGGCTCCGCCAAGCCTGAAACTCGAGCCGTTACCCGAATATCTGGCTTCGATAAAAAATCGATTGCAGCAACTTGGCCCTGCGCCGTACATCGGTGTCACTTGGCGCGGTGGCACGCCGCCCGAGGAGCAAAACGCCGTAATGTCGTGGATGCTCTACAAGGAAATTCCGCTTTTGGCCCTGGCTGATGCAATGAGGGAAGTGCCTGGCACCTTAATTGCCGTGCAACGCAAACCGGTTACAGGTGAAATCGACAGGTTAAGCGAACTGATGCAACGGCCGGTGCATGATTTCAGTGATGCAAATGAACAATTGGAAGACATGCTGGCGCTGCTCACTTTGCTTGACGACTACGTAGGGGTCAGCAATACCAATATGCATTTGCGGGTTGCGCTCGGCAAATTTGCACGTGTACTCGTGCCTTGCCCCCCGGAATGGCGCTGGATGGTGTGCGGCAACGAATCGCCGTGGTTTCCCGGTTTCGCCGTTTATCGTCAAACCACGGCCGGCGACTGGAATCCCGCGCTATCCCGCCTGTCTGGCGAACTAAAGGCGGCGCATACGCATTCGTAATCGCAAAAACTAACATCCCCGGCGCGGCGGGGGCTCTTCGACCAGAACTATTACGCTACCGGGCCAGCCGGCGCGGGAGTCTTGCGTTCAACGATAATCCAGAAACCATTCTGCATGCGGTCAAAACGCGCCAATTCGAAACGCTGCAGAAATTTCGGCAGCCACCATGACGGACCCTCCTGAATCAGATGTGCATTGCGGCCATCTGGCAGCACTTTGACCGCAGCGCCGGTGTGCACCGTAAACACCCCGACACCCAACGTCACCCTGCGCAAGTCGTCAAGCACGTTATCTAGCAATGTCGGTTCAATGTGCTCAAGCACGTCAATGCACGCTACCAACCCGCAGGGCTGAGCCGGCGCCGACCAATCGGGAATGGCCGGGTCGTAATGCCGGATCGCCAGCGGGCGCTTCAGTTGCTGCTTCAACGTCATGCCAAGACGCCCCTTGCCAGCGCCGTAATCAAGCAACTCCTGCGCCCCGGTCGTCTCGATGACCTGGGCAACCAGCGGAGCATAATGCACGGAAGCGACGCCGTAATTTGGATTTTGATGCAGCGTCTGCTGCATCTTTCGGTATTCTTCAGTAATGAGTGCGGCGTTGCTCATGATCGTCATGGTCTCTTGGTGAAGCTCGGCGATTGATTCCATAGCGCCAGCGTCTCAGATTTTACCACGCAGAACTCTCCTGCCCTACGTTGCCAACTTCAAGCTCTGCTGCGAATGCTCATTGACATCAAAGCGCGCAAAAAGTGCTGGCCGGGCCGCAACAAGGGCACACGCAACTCTCTTTATGGGCCCTAGAAAATGACAATCGGCGCGACAGCGCAGGCTCCGAAGGGACTTCCAGATTCGAAGCTTCTACCAGTTTGCAACGGCTCGCGTTACGCATGTCAGCGCATCGCGGTAAGCTGAAATCCGGTTTCAGCCGAAGCACACATGCTATCGGCCCATCGACAACTGGGCCCAGGCCACGGGGTTTGCAAACTAGATTCCCAGGGCCTTCAGCTGTTTCTCCGGATAACGCGTGCCCGCCGTGACGTCAGGCGGAAAGGCCTTCGACAGCGTCGCAACCTCGTCGGCCGACAATTTCAGTTCGACCGCTGCAGCGTTCTGCTCCAGGTATTTGCGCCGCTTCGTGCCGGGAATCGGTACGATTTCGCTGCCCTGTGCGAGCACCCAGGCAATGGCAACCTGCGCCGGCGTGCTGCCGTGGGCGGCGGCAATTTTTTCAATCGGTGCCAGCAGCGCCGCATTGTGCGCAATATTGTCCGCAAGAAACCGCGGGTGTTCGCGCCTGCGGTCTTTCGGCAGCAACGCGTCGAGGGTCTTCATGGTCGCCGTGAGAAATCCGCGGCCGAGCGGCGCATATGCCATGAAACCGATTCCAAGCTCGCGGCAGGCCGGCAACACCGACTGCTCGACGTCACGGCTCCACAGCGAATACTCGGTCTCGATGGCCGCAATCGGATGCACTTTGTGCGCGCGCCGGATCGTTTGCGGGCCGGCCTCGGACAGCACGAGATAACGCACCTTGCCCTGCTCGACGAGTTTTTTCATCGCACCGACCGTGTCTTCGATCGGCACCGTCGGATCAACACGATGCACACCGTAGAAGTCGATGGTATCCACCCCAAGCCGCTTGAGCGATTTTTCGCAGGCGAGCATGACGTAATCCGGATGTCCGGCGCTGAGGCCCGGCGGCGCGGTAATGCCCGCCAGCGACAGATTGCCGAATTTCGAACCGATCAGGAATTTTTCGCGCTTGCCTTTTATCGCGCGGGCGATCAGTTCTTCGTTGCTGCCGTTACCGTAGGCATCCGAAGTCACGAGAAGATTGACGCCGAGCTCAAGCGCGCGATGAATGGTCGCGATCGATTCGGCATCATCGGGTTCACCGTAGGCAATCGACATGCCCATGCAACCAAGCCCCAGGGCGGGAACCGCCGGGCCGTTACTGCCGAGTTTGCGCTGTTGCATGTCGATTTCTCCGTCTGACAGGTAAATGCGGTTACTTGACGTAGGTGACCATGAGGTCGCCGACGCCATCGACGTGACCTTCGAGTTTGTCGCCGGCCTTGACCGGGCCGACGCCCGCCGGCGTGCCCGAATAAATCAGGTCGCCCGGTTTGAGCGTGATCAAGCCCGACAGATACGCGATGGTCTCCGGCACGTTCCAGATCATTTCCGACAGATCGCCGGTCTGCACGGTCTTGCCGTTGACCTTCAGCCAGATCGCGCCTTTGGCCGGATGGCCGATTTTGCTCGCCGGCAGCAACGCGGTGCAGGGCGCGGAGTTGTCGAAGGCCTTGCCCATCTCCCACGGACGGCCCATTTTCTTGGCTTCGCCCTGAATATCGCGACGGGTCATGTCGAGACCGACGCCGTAGCCCCAGACGTGGTCAAGCGCTTTCTCGACCGGAATATTGGCACCGCCCTTGCCGAGCGCAACGACCATTTCGATTTCATGATGCAGGTCCTTGGTGACCTGCGGATAGGGGATTGCCGCGCCGTGCAGCACGATGGCATCGGCCGGCTTCATGAAGAAAAACGGCGGCTCACGATCCGGGTCATGGCCCATTTCACGCGCGTGTTCGGCATAGTTGCGGCCGACGCAATAAATGCGGTTGACCGGAAACACATCGGATGAGCCGACGACCGGCAGGGTTATCAGGGGCGATGATTCGATCACGGTTTTCATGAAATGCCTTTCTGGAAATGGATGCGACGGGCCTCGGCGCCACGCTACCGGCGGCGCAGATTTTCACGCCAGACACGGGAATGGATGCGCAAAAACAGCCCGCAATACCCATGTCAAAGCGGTCGCGATTATCGGCGATTGCCGCGCACAGCGTCAAACCGTCGCACGAAATCCGGCCCATACCGCACACGATGCGCCGCCACGTGCAAAAATGCCGCCATGGACGAAACGCTCAGCCTGTGGGCCCTGTTTGCCAGCAGCCTTCTCGCCGCCACCCTGCTGCCCGGCGGCTCGGAAGCCGTGCTGTTCGGCGTGCTCAAGGTCAATCCGCAGCAATACTGGCCGGCGCTGGCCGTGGCCACCCTCGGCAATACGCTGGGCGGCATGTCTTCCTATTTGATCGGCCGCCTGATCCCGCAGAAGCAGGCTGCGCAAAACGAAAACTATCTGGCCAGTCTGCGTCGCTACGGCACGCCCGCGCTGCTGGCGGCATGGGTGCCCGTTATCGGTGATCCGCTGTGCATTGCCGCAGGCTGGCTGCGCATGAATGTCTGGTGGTCTGTACTGTTCATGGCCTTCGGCAAATTCGCGCGCTACCTGGTGGTCGCCGGCGTTGCCG
>CAZVDN010000249.1:0-5635 GCA_964625665.1 uncultured Streptomyces sp.
CGTCAAAGTCGTGCGTATCAATTACAAGGGCACCGGGTCGGCGCTGAACAGCCTTGCGTCGGGTGAGGTGCAATTGAGTTTCCCGAGCGCTGGTTCGGTGATGCCGCATCTGCGCGCCGGGCGCATGCGCGCGCTCGCGGTCACCAGCGCGCAACCCTCGGCGCTGGCGCCCGACCTGCCGACGGTCGCCGCAGCAGGGCTGCCCGGTTATGAAGCGACGGCCTACAACGGCTTGCTCGCACCGGCGAAAACACCGGCGGCGATCATCGCGAAACTGAACCAGGAGGCGGTGCAGACCGTGCGCCGCGCCGAAGTTCGCGAGCGCATCGTCAACGGCGGCGGCGAGGTGGTGGCCGGAACGCCGGAGGAATTCACCGCGACCATCCGCCTCGAGATGGCGAAGTGGGGCAAATTGATCCGCGACGCGGGTATTCGCGGGGAGTAGGTGCGCAGCGCAATTATGCTGCGATTTGCAGCCAACCCCGGCGTTTGCCGATGACTGTCCGCACGGGGAAATTTGTCCCGGGCAGACAGGTCGGAATCAGAAGCGCGACTTGCTCGTGGTGTCAGTCTTTTTGCTGTAGAGCCCGCCTTCGGAGAGCTTTTGTATCTCCGCGAGGACCATGCCCACGATCAAGGTGTTCGGGAAGGCGATCCCCACGGTAAAAATGCAGGGGATGATGCGCCGCGCGTGCCCGGCTTTGCCGCCGGCGGCGTGCGGCATCATGGTGGGCGAGACGATGGATTGTTCCATGTTGAGCTCCTATCGATGACCATGCATCAACGTGCGGTGGTCGTGAGAACAAGAATCCGCAAACCCTGTGAAGCCGGGGGCTTCACGAAGCTGCGGTCATTGACCCTGATAGTTGCTCATACCTCAACCCAGCGCCGATCGCATTGATACTACCTTGGATGGTGCGATGGGATGCAACTAAATCGGTGCGTTCGGCTGTTGATGCGTCAACCGGCACCCGATTGCCCGCCCAAAGTCGTTTTCCGGCGTCAAAAGCGCCTAACGTTTCATGGCGACTGGACCAATCATGTATTCGCGAACCAGTTCGCGCGCGCGATGCAGGCGACTTTTGACGGCGCCGGGTGGTTCACCGATCTTTTCCGCGATTTCGGCAATTGTGAGTTCCTCGAAGTCGCGCAGGAGGACCACCTCCATATAGTGGGCCGGCAACGACTCCAGCGCATGTGCCAGATCGATGCGCAGTGCTTCGTCGGAGCGCGCCGCAAGCAGATTCTCGGCGACGTCGTCGGCCAGAGGTTCGTGCCTAAACATCATGCGTTCGAGTTTACGGCATTCGCGTTTGATTACCGTGAACAACCATGACGAAAACGCCGCCGCTGCCTTGAGGCCGTTAATCTTTCGCGAAATGATCAGCAGCGATTCCTGAACTGCATCATCAACGTCGCTGGCATGGCAGTGCTTGTAGGCATAGCGACGGGCATCTGCCTTGCAGACCGCCAGCAGGCGTTCGATTGACGATGGATCACCGGTTTGTGCTGCGCAGATCAGGCTGGTACGGTCGGTTGCGCTTAACATCTCGGCGGTTTCCTGTTCTCAAATTGAAATCGTGTTGTCCGTTTTTCATTGCTCGATCGGGATACAGGGTATTTGCTTTCCCTTGGGGCCCGATATTGACATCAAAACCGCGTCGTCAGCGTTGTCAGCCAGTCCGGCGAGTGTTCGACCAGCCATGCTTCGATGGGTTTGTCGAATCCGCTGATAATGAAGACGGCAATCGCGATCATGGCAATACCCAGCGCTGACTTTCCGTGTTTTCCCGTCTGCATAAGCTTGCCACGCATTCGCATCATGGCGCTGCGCGATACGCTGGCGAGGGCGATGACGGGAAGCGCTGCGCCGGCGCCGAATACACCCATGAGCAGGGCTACCTCAGCGAGGCGCGACCCCTGACTGGCAAGGACGATTGCGGCGCCCAGCGTCGGGCCGACGCAAGGACTCCAAACAATGCCGAGAACCAGGCCGATGACGAATTGTCCGCCGAGACTGTCCAGACGCATTCGGTCGAGCAATTGATTGCCGGCGTTGCTGGCACCGGCGGTGGCGGTGGCAAAGCGCTGCTGCAATGGTGGCGCAATCAGAACAAAGCCGAGCAATCCCAGGAGGGTGGCACCGGCGATGCGGAAGGTTGACGGGTCGATGCTGAACGACGCAGCCGCCCATGCCAGCGTCGTTCCGAGCACGGCGTAGGAAAGCGCGAGTCCCCCCGCCAGTGCCAGCGGCGCGCGCGGATGCGCGTTGGCGGCTGACCCGAGCAGGATCGGCAAAATCGGCAGCACACAGGGAGACAGCGTGGACAATATCCCCGCGAGCAGGCCGAATCCGTAGGAGGCGAATCCGAATTCCATCGCCTAGTTCGATGTTTTCTTCAGCAGGCCTTCAATACCGGCGCGGGTGGTATCTCCCACGCTGCGGCCGACTTCCTTTGCGCCGTTAAAGGCGATCAGCGTGCTTTGCATATTGACTTTGAATCTGGCAAGCACTGCCTTTTCACCGTCGAAGTCGATCATCAGTGTGGTGACATTTTTATAGGCGGGCTGCCCCATCAACGTTTCGACAATCGGCTTTTGCGCCTTGCAGGTCGGGCACCAGCTGGCATGGACTGCGAGCAATACCGGTTTGCCCTCTCCGGTCAGGGTGTCAAACTGGGCCTGGCTAAAGGGTTTGATGTCGCCGGCGGAGGCGAGTGCGGCAGAAACCATTAATACGAGAAAGACGGCGATTTTTGCGATTTTCATGACATTTCCTTTCATAACCGGCGGTGGAGTTGCGAGTTTTGGTCGATGTTGCCCCGTTTTCCTTTCACTCAAACGGCCTGGTACGACCACTAAGAGCAACCGTCGGCCCGAAACGATTCGCAGTTTTAAAAATTTATATGTAATCTGCGAACCGGATTGCCAAGTCGGCACCTCCTAGTCCCCGAGGCCAGACCTCAGAAACCACCAACCGGAAATCAACTCAGGAGATACGCAATGAAGAAATCAATGAAAACCGCAACGCTTGCCGCTCTGACCGCGGCAACACTTGCCCTGCCGGCAGCCGCTGCCGATATGCAGGGCGCGCAGGCAAAATGCCAACCCAAGGCCGGCGCAGCAAAATGCGGCGCCAAGGCCGGTGCAAAGTGCGCGGCCAAATGCGCGCCGAAATGCGCAGCAAAGTGCGGGGCCAAGAAGAACTAATGGGCGCTGTGTCTGACCGGCGGCAAAACGCAAATGCGGCGCGCGCTGCCGGTCAGCGCCTGTTACGGGTGTATGCGACGCTGGCGCGTCGCAAAGCCCACCTGCTGGATCGCTTGCTGGCAGGGCATCGACCGCTGCAATGGGCGCATTACCCGGACGACGACGCCATCGATGAGTCGCATGGTTATCAATGGTTTTATCATTCACATTCGCCGGAGGATCGGCCAGACACCGCTGAACACGGCCATTTTCATCTGTTCGCACGTCGCAAGCTCTGGTCGCGGCGCTTGCAGTCCCGGTGCGAACGCGCGTTTGCGCACTTGGCGGAACCGGATTGTGCAGATGTCGACACCCGCCATCTGCTCGGCGTTGGACTGAATGCCAAGGGCATCCCGATATCCCTGTTTACCGTCAACAGCTGGGTTACGGGCGACCTCATGCTCAGTGCCGAAAATACGGAAGCGCTGCTCGCCGGGTTAAAACTGAAAACGGGCCACGCAGCAATCGACGCGGTACTCGAATGCGTGGTCGCATTGTGCTGCGTCGAGATTCGCGGGCTGCTGGCTGCGCGCGATCAGGCATTGTTTGGCTGGAAGCGCCCTCGCGTCCTGGCGGACAAGCGGTTGGAGATCCTGTCGGAAACCGGCATTGATATTGATGCACGGCTGCGCGCAATCGGATTGTAGGCTGGAAGTTCGGGTTTTTTATGCGGCCTTGGGTGCCAAAAATCACCACAATTGATATTGTTTATTCTGTACCGTATAGTCCATAACCAATGAATTATGGATTAACCTGATGGCGCGCCCCCGCGAATTTGATGCCGATGCCGCTCTTGAGCACGCCATGCATGTATTCTGGAACAAGGGCTATGAGGCAACTTCCCTTGATGATCTTTGCAAATCAACGGGCCTCGGCCGGTCGAGTTTGTATGCGGCTTTTGGCGACAAACGCGGGCTTTATTTCAAAGCGCTGGAACGTTACGAGGCGGCTGCCCAAGTCCGGGTTGCCAAGGCCCTGTCCGCCGGTCCGTTACGTAGTGCATTAGCTGCATTTATTGGGCGCATCATCGACGATATTGTCGCCGGTCCCGGGCGTCGTGGATGTTTCATCGGCAACTGTGCTGCAGAGTTGTCGCGCATGGATCGTACTGCGGCCAACCGGGTGCGCCGAAGTCTGGAGCGTACTGAGGCGGTTTTTGCGGATGCACTTGCGTTGGCGCGCGACCGCGGCGAATTCGACGCCTCGGTGGATGTGAAGGCGCTGGCCGAATATTTGGTTGCCGGGATTCACGGTTTGCGCTTGATCGGCAAGGCCAAACCCGAGCGCGCCGTGCTCGCGGGTATTGCCGCCAATCTGCTGTGCCGGCTGGACCTATGAGTGATCTGCTAGGCGGATCAACAGACTCGGGATTAATGCGATTGCAATTTGTTGACTGAAAACATCGGGGGGGTAATGAAATTGCCGAATCGAAGTGCCCGGCTCGCGCCTTTGCCGGCCGACCATACGCCGGAGCTGCAGGAATCGCTGCAGGTTTACGTCAAGTCGCTGGGCTTTGTGCCCAACAGCGCGCTGATCATGCAGCGCAAACCGAAGCTGGTGAAGGCGCTGGCACAACTGGCCGGCGCGATCTGGGACCCGCAAAGCGAAGTGCCGACCGGCTTCAAACGGCTGATCGCCCATGTGGCGAGCAAGGCGCACGGTTGCCAGTACTGAATGGCCCACACTGCCGGGGGGGCGCTCCGGCTGGGCATCGATGAGAAAAAACTCGAAGCGGTCTGGGACTATCGCAGCAGCCCGTTGTTCAGCGAGAAGGAGCGTGTAGCGCTCGATTTCTCCATGGCAGCGGCCGCACAACCCAACGACGTCAGCGACGAATTGTTCGCGCGCATGAAACAGCACTGGAACGAGGGCGAGATCGTCGAGATCACGGCAGTGGTCGCGATGTTCGGATTCATGAACCGCTGGAATGACACCATGGCGACGCCGCTCGAGGCCGAGCCGATCGAGGTCGGTGAAAAGCATCTCGCGGCGCAAGGATGGAGTATAGGCAAACACGGCGGATAAGGCGCGCGGGTAGGTCCCAATTGCAGAATTAATAATATTCCGGATCGATCCGGAGCATGGAGGAGCTATGTTGTTAATCAAAAAACGGTTTGTTGACTGCGCGCGCCGGTTAGCCGGATCTGTGGCGCTGATTTTCATTGCATTGCCGGCGACCGCGGCGTCGCCGAATGATCAATGGGCGACACCACTGGCTACCAAACTCGGCGCGCGTCTCGAGGCACGTTTCGATTCCAGTGGACCGGACGCATGGGACAGCAAAAAACACCCGCTGGTGTTTATTACCAGTGAGGGGCCGGGTTACGGCGGGTTGCTTAGCGGCGTGAAATTTCCCGGTGGGGTGATTTATTACGCCGATTCGCCC
>CAZVDN010000250.1:0-5613 GCA_964625665.1 uncultured Streptomyces sp.
CCGTCTGCAACAGGCTTTGACCAGCGAAGCGCGACAGTTGCTCGGCGGCGATGTCGTGCTGGTGGCCGACCATCCGTTCCAGCCAGCCGTGCGCGAAGAGATTGCGGCACGGCGCCTGCAACTTGCCGAAAGCATGAGTTTTACGAGCATGGCGCGCAACGGCAACGAGGCGCAACTGGTTGCGGTGAAAGCCGTGTCGGCAGCATATCCGCTGCGCGGCAAGCTGCGGATAGCGGCTGCGCCCGGTGTCGCGGATGCCGAAACCAGTGACCTGCCGTCGGCCGGTGAAGTCTGGGTCGATGAGCGTCTGGCTGGCGCGTTCGCCGTCCATGTCGGCGACTGGATTGAACTCGGCAACAGCAGTTTGAAAGTGAGCGCGATTCTTACGCTGGAGCCGGACCGCGGCACATCGTTTTTCAACTTCGCGCCGCGCCTGCTGATGCGTCTGGATGACGTTGCGGCGACGGGACTGGTGCAAAACGGCAGCCGGATCTCGTATTCGATTCTGGCCGCAGGTGAACGCGAAGCCGTTGCCGGATTCGAACAGTCGATTGCGCTGAAGCTCGGGCGCGGCGAGAGCCTGCAGAGCCTGACGCATGCGCGGCCGGAAATCCGCGGCACACTCGATCGCGCGGCGCAGTTCGTCAATCTGGCGGCGATGCTGGCGGTGATACTGGCGGCGGTGGCGATAGCCCTGGGCACGCGGCATTATCTGCGGCGCCACCTCGACGGTTATGCGGTGATGCGCTGCATGGGAGCGACGCAGGCGCGTTTGCTGGCGCTGCTGATGGTCGAGTTTGCACTGCTCGGCATAACGGCATCCATCGTCGGCGCGCTGGCCGGATATCTGGGCCAGGCGGTGATTGTCGGCCTGATTGCCGATCTGGTGAAAGTGCCGCTGCCGGCGCCATCGCTGCTGCCGGCGTTGCAGGGCTGCGCAGTGGGCGTCGTGCTGTTGCTGGGATTTGCACTGCCGCCACTGTTGCAGTTGAAAGGCGTGCCGGCGCTGCGTGTGTTGCGCCGCGAACTCGGGCCGGCCAATCAATCGTCACTGTTCGCTTATGCAACGGGGCTGGCCGCGTTTGCCGGCCTGGTGGTCTGGCAGGCCGGCGAGTTGCGCCTGGGATTGGTTGTCGTCGGGGGATTTTCCGCGGCCTTTGCGGTATTCGGCGTGGTAGCGTGGGTATTGTTGAAGCTGATCGGTCGTTCGACAGGGGCGAGCGGTCTGACCTGGCGCTTTGGGCTTGCCAATCTGGGACGGCGTGCTGCGGCGAACACGCTGCAGGTGCTGTCACTGTCGATCGGATTGACGACGATACTGCTGCTGACCTTCACACGCGGCGATCTGCTGGCGACCTGGCAGGCCAAATTGCCGCCGGACGCGCCCAACCGCTTCATTGTCAACATACAGCCCGATCAGCGTGCGGCGGTGACTGAATTCTTTGCCGGTAATGGCGTAGCGCAGCCGGAAATCTATCCGATGGTGCGCGGTCGCTATATCGAACTCAACGGCCAGCCGGTCAATGCCGACGCCTTTGAAGAGCGCGCGCGCCGCATGGTCGAGCGCGAATTCAACCTTTCCTGGATGCAGGAACTGCCTTCCCACAACCGGCTGACCGCCGGCCGTGCATTCAATGCGGGCGATGCTGCGAACGGGGCGTTGTCGGTTGAAGAGGGCATCGCGCGCACGCTGGGCTGGAAACTCGGCGACGTGCTGACCTGGCAGGTGGCCGGCGAACGGTTCAAGGCCGAAATCGTCAATATCCGCAAACTCGACTGGGATTCGATGCGGGTGAATTTTTTCGTCATTGCCACGCCTTCGCTGCTGGAAAAGGCGCCGACGAGTTATATCACCAGTTTTCATTTGCCGGCCGACAAGGTGGCGCTGACGCCGCAATTATCGAAGCGCTTTCCGAACCTGACCGTGGTCGACATGAGCGCGCTGCTGCGCCAGGCGCAGGCCCTGGTCGGACAGGTGGTGCGCGCCGTGCAGTTCATTTTCCTGTTTGCAGTCGGTTCCGGGGTGCTGGTGCTTTATGCGGCCCTGCTGGCGACCCGCGACGAGCGCGTGCGCGAGGCGGCCGTCATGCGCGCGCTGGGTGCTTCGCGCCAGCAGGTGCTGGCGTCGCAACGTGCCGAATTCGCAGTGCTGGGACTGCTCTCCGGCCTGCTGGCGGCGGTCGGCGCGACGGGAATCGGCTGGCTGATTGCGCAGAAGGTGTTCCAGTTTCCCTATCAGATCAATCACTGGGTGTGGCTGGTGGGGCCCTTGCTCGGGCTGGGCTGTCTCGGCGTAAATCTGCGTTCGGCGGCGCGAGCGGTGCTCGATACGCCGCCGCTGGCGGCGCTGCGCGATGCCTAAGGTGCCTTGCAACCCCATGCTGGCTGTAAAGCACACGCGTTTCATGATGTTGGGCGCTCTAAATGTAGAATGGCGCCATGACTGAAATCCTGATCGGCATCACTATCGTTCTGCTGGCGGCGGTTACTGCGTTTTTGGCGCTGCGTTTGCAGGTACTGCAGCGCCGGCTTGATGAGATGCCGGCGGCGATGACGCAGGGTTTTGAAGAGCGCCACCGCGCGATGCTGGCCGACCTGCACAACGGGCTGACGCAGCAGGGCGACCGCCTGACGGCGGCGCTGACCGACAATTCCGACCGCCTGCGCACGGCGACCGGCGAGGAACTCAAGCAGACGCGCGATACCCTGCACAAACTGCAGCTGACACTGACTGAAACGCTTGGGCAGAACCGCGAGGCGATGCTCGAAAAGCTTGCGCTGACGACGCAGTCTCTGACCGGGAAGATCGACGAACAGCTCGCCCTGATCGCCGGCAAGGTCAACGAACGGCTTGATGAGGGCTTCAAAAAGACCAATGAAACCTTCACCAACGTGATGACGCGTTTGGCGACCATCGACGAGGCGCAGAAAAAAATCGAAACACTGACCGGCAGCGTGGTCGGCCTGCAGGAGATCCTCGGCGACAAACGCTCGCGCGGCGCCTTCGGTGAAGTGCAGCTCGAAGCCATCGTGCGCAATGCGTTGCCGGAATCGGCATTTGAATTCCAGTACACGCTGGCGCGCGGCGTGCGTGCCGACTGCGTGCTCAAGCTGCCGCCGCCGACCGGCATGCTGGCGGTCGATTCGAAATTCCCTTTGGAGAACTACGAGCGCATGTTCGCCGAAGGCGCTGAGCGCGCGAGCGCGGCGGCGTTCAAGAGCGATGTGAAAAAGCATATCGACGACATATCCGGCAAATACATCGTGCCCGGCGAAACCGGCGACGGTGCGGTGATGTTTCTGCCGGCGGAGGCGGTGTTTGCCGAAATCCACGCGCGGCACCGCGATCTGGTGGACTACGCGCTGGCGCGCCGCGTCTGGATCACTTCGCCGACCACCTTGATGGCCATCCTCAATACCGCGCGTGCAGTGATCCGTGACGTCGAGATGCGCAAGCAGGTGCACGTGATCCAGGATGAGCTGAAAAAACTCGGCGCCGATTTCGGCCGCTTCCAGTCGCGCATGGACAATCTCGCCAAACACATCGAGCAGGCGAAGAACGATGTCGACGACGTCCACGTCAGCAGCCGCAAGATCAGTGAGCGTTTCGCCAAAATCGAGCGTGTCGAACTCGAAGACGGGGCGGTCGCAAAGGCGCTGGCACCGGGGCCGGTCAAATGACGGACGCCGCCGCAGGCTGAAGCAGGATGTTCGGGGCATTCAGGCGCTGGCGCCGGCGCCGCATCATCGAGGGCGCCGATCTCGATCCGCAATTGTGGCAGCGCACGCTGGAACAGTTGCCGTTTCTGGCGGGCCTGTCAGCGGACGAGTGCGAGCGGCTGCGTCAGACCGTGATCCTATTTCTGCACGAAAAATCCATACATGGTGCCGCAGGGCTGCAACTCGAACCCGCGATGCAGCTGCTGATTGCTGCGCAGGCCTGCATTCTGATTCTCAATCTCGATGTCGAATACTATGCCGGCTGGGTCGAGGTCATCGTTTACCCAGATGAATTTGTGCCGAAGGCGGAGTATGTCGATGAAGACGGCATCGTGCATACCGATCTCGCGCCGCGCGCGGGCGAGGCCTGGCTGCAGGGGCCGGTGATCCTTTCGTGGGCTGACGTTGCCCCGCGCGCTGAGGGGGACGGCGTCAATGTGGTGATTCACGAATTCGCACACAAGCTCGACATGCTCAACGGGGATGCCAACGGTTTTCCGCCGCTACAGGCCGGCATGAGCCGTCGTGACTGGGCGGCTGCTTTCGAGGCGGCCTACGGCGATTTTTGCCGGCGTGTGGACGGTGATGAGGAAACTGAAATCGATCCCTATGCGGCCGAGTCGCCGGCCGAGTTCTTCGCTGTGATGAGCGAGGCGTTTTTCGAAATTCCACAGGTCGTTCAACGCGAGTATCCGGCGGTCTACGCGCAGCTGGTTTTGTTTTACAAACAGGACCCGGCGCAGCGACTTTCCGTGTAACGCGCGGCCCTAATCGGTTAAGCTTGCGGCTGTGTTCAAACGTCCCCTGTCTTCCCAATTGGTCCTGACTGCGGGCTTCGGTTGCCTGCTGGCGCTGGTGCTCGCGGTAACTCTGCTCGCACTGGCGCGCAGCGGCAGCGACGGTGTCTACGACTTTGTCATCGCAGTCGCCGGGCTGCTGGCCATCATGATCGGCGGTCTGGCCGCGCAATTCGTGCTGCGCAACGTCATGGGCAGCGAGGAAGCGCTGCGCGACGCCAAGGAACTGGCGGAGGTGACATTGCGCTCGATCGGCGACGGCGTGATTACCGTCGGCGCCGATGGCTGCGTCGACGTCATGAACCCGGTGGCCGAGTTGTATACGGGCTGGAGCACGGCGGAAGCACGCGGCAAGCCGCTCGATTCGATTTATCGCGTGGTCGATGACCGCACCGGCACAGCGCTGCCGCACCCGGGTCGCGACGAGAAGGGCGCGCGCGGCGGCAATACCATCGCGGCTCGGCTGGTGCGGCGGGACGGTTCATCCTGCGCCATTCGTGATTCGTCGGCGGCGATCCACAACAGCGAAGGCAATCTCGTCGGCTGGGTCGTGGTGTTCCACGATATCAGTCAGATCGAACAGATGGCCCAGCAATTGTCGTGGCAGGCCAGCCACGATTCACTCACGGGCCTCGTCAACCGCCGCGAGTTCGAACGGCGGCTGACGGACCTCGTCAATTCGGCGAAGACCGACGGCCGCCAGCATGGCCTGCTGTATCTGGATCTCGATAATTTCAAAACCGTCAATGACACCTGCGGGCATGCCGCCGGCGACGAAATGCTGCGCCAGCTCACCACCGTCATGCAGGCGCGCATGCGCGGCAGCGACACGCTGGCGCGGCTCGGCGGCGATGAATTCGGCGTCATTCTCGAACAATGTCCGCTCGAGCAGGCAGTGCGCATTGCCAACGGCATGCGCGAGGCGGTGCGCGAGTTTCGCTTCATTTGGGAAGACAAAACCTTCGGTGTGGGCATCAGCGCGGGGCTGGTCGGCATTGACGGCAGCGAATCGACGGACCGCGTGATGGCGGCGGCCGACCGCATTTGTTACGAGGCGAAGACCAAGGGACGCGACCGTGTTCAGGTCTACCGGCCA
>CAZVDN010000251.1:0-2524 GCA_964625665.1 uncultured Streptomyces sp.
CGCAGATCGGCGATGCATCGAGCCTCGACGCAGAACGCATCCTCGCACTCAAGCCGGATGTCGTGATCGGCTGGAAAAGCGGCAACCGCGCCGCCGACCTTGCGCGACTCGAACGCCTGGGATTGAAACTCTTTGTCATCGAACCGGTCGCGCTCGATGATGTACCGCGTGCCCTGCGCGCCATCGGTGCGCTGGTGGGAACCGGTTCCGCAGCGGAGTCTGCCGCTCGCGGTTTCGAAACGCAGGTGCAGACGATGCGCGCGCGCTACGCCGGTGCGGCGAGGGTGCGGGTGTTTTACGAAATCTGGCACCAGCCGCTGATGACCGTCAACGACCGGCACATGATCAGCGATGTGCTGCGCCTCTGCGGCGGCGAAAACATTTTCGGCGCGCTGCCGGTGCTGACGCCGGTGGTGTCGCTCGAAGACGTGATGGTGCGCAAGCCGCAGGTCGTGCTCGGCGGCGGCTCGTCGATGTCGGGCGACGAATTGGCGACCTTGTGGCGCGCGCAGGCGCGCCTGACGGGCCTGCGCGATCTGCCGGTGCTGCGTGTCGATCCCGATGCGATCCAGCGGCAGACGCCGCGTGTGTTGCTCGGCGCTGCTGAGGTTTGCCGGCACCTTGATGCAGTGCGCGACACGCTGCGCGCGCAGCGCTGAGCGGCCTTATTCGGCTTTCAGCCCGGCCGCCTTGATGACGCGGCCCCATTTGTCGATTTCCGACTTGATGAAGGCGCCGAATTGTTCCGGCGTATTGCCGACCGGTTCGGCACCGTCGGCCAGCAGGCGTTCGCGCACTTCCGGTATTTTCAGGATCGCGACGGTTTCGGCATTGAGTTTCATGACCACGGCGCGCGGCACGGCCGTCGGCACGAGCATGCCGTACCAGGTATAGGACTCGTAACCCTTGACGCCGGCTTCGTTCATCGTCGGCGTATCGGGCAGCGCCTGCGACCGGTGCGCGCCGCTGACCGCCAGCGCGCGCACGCGGCCGGCCTTGATCGGCGGCAGCGCGGTGTTGATCGAAATCGGGGTCAGCGGTACCTGGCCGCTGATAACGTCGATCAGCGCCGGCGACGAGCCTTTGTAGGGAATATGCGTCAGGTCGATGCCCGCCATCAGTTTCAGCAACTCACCGGCAAGATGGCCGCCGGTGCCGTTGCCGGCGGTGCCGAATGCAATCTGGCCCGGTTTGGCCCTGGCCATGGCGATCAGGTCCTGCAGGGTCTTCGCCGCGAAATTGGCGCCGGCGAGCAATACGATCTGTTGCGAGGCCACATGCGTGACCGGTGCGAAATCGCGCACGGGATCGTAGGGCAGGTTGCGCGTCAGGCTGACATTGGTGGCCATCGAGGAAATCGTCGCCATAATCAGCGTGTAGCCATCGGGGGCGGCGCGCGCGGTCAGTTCGCCGGCGATCACGCCGCCGGCACCGGAGCGGTTATCAACCACGACCTGCTGGCCCCAGCGTTCGGCCAGCCGCGCACCGATAGTCCGCGCCAGCATGTCGACGCTGCCGCCGGGCGTGCTTGGCACGATGATGCGGATCGGTTTGGCCGGATAGGACTGGGCGTTCGCAGTGGCGGCGGCCAGTGCAAAAAAAATGGCGGTGAACTGAATGCGTGTCATGGTTCCATCCTGAATGGCCACCGATTGTAGGCGAAGGCCGCGCGAATCCCAAGTCAGGGCAGCCGGCGGCGGCGCGGGAATCGCGCCGTCTGAATATGCAATAATCCGGCCTCCCCCTGTACATATTTGCCGGCGCAATGAAATACACGCGCGGGCGTCATTCGAGGAGAGTTTGATGGCAAGCAAAGGCCGCCAGTTCAAGGCATTGATGAATGCGCCGGAGATATTGATTCAGCCCGGTATCTACGACGGTTATACCGCGCGTCTGGTGGCGGCCAACGGTTTCAAGGCGGCATCGATCTCCGGCGCCGGCGTGTCGGAGAGCCGCATGGGCTGGCCCGACCGCGGCATCATGACCTTCGACGAAAACCTCAACAATGCGCGCCGGCTCGCCGACTGCAGCGAAGATCTGCTGCTGCGTGCCGATGCCGACACCGGTTACGGCAACGCGATGACCGTGCACTTCGTGGTGCGCGCTTTTGAAAAAGCCGGCATGGCGGCGCTGATGTTCGAAGACCAGGTGTGGCCGAAACGCTGCGGCCACATGAAAGGCAAATCCTGCATTCCCGCCGAGGAGATGGTGCAGAAGGTCAAGGCGGCGGTCGATGCGCGCCGCGACGATGATTTCTGCATCGTCTCGCGCACCGATGCGGCCGGCCCGCACGGCGTGGACGAGGCGATCCGCCGCCTGAACATGTACGCCGAAGCCGGTGCCGATGTTTTATATGCCGACGCGCTGCTGTCCAAGGAAGACATCGCCAAGGTCGCGAAAAACGTGCCGAAGAAGCTGATCGTCAACTACGTCGTCAAGAACGTGAAGAAGATGGTGCCGGCCTTCAGCCTGCCGGGCGCCGTGACCTTCAACGACGCGCTCGCGCAGGGCCGCGGCAAGGCCT
>CAZVDN010000251.1:2534-5601 GCA_964625665.1 uncultured Streptomyces sp.
CGGCATGCGCTCGCGCGCCACCACGCCGCTGATGTCGCCGAAGGAGCTGCAGGACCTCGGCGTCGGCGGTGTCAGCTATCCGCGTATCCTCTCCACGGCCGCGCTCAAAGGCATGCAAAACGCAATGGCGGTGTTCAAGGAAGAGGTCGTCAAGCACAACCGCGTGATCGACCGTCCCGACCTGCTGGCGTCGTTTGACGAACTCAACGATCTGATGGGCATGCAGCGTCTCGACGAACTCGAGAAAAAATTTGTCGGTGGTTAAGGGCGGGCACATCACATGGGCATGACCATTGCCGAAAAGATCCTCGCCAGAAAAGGCGGATTGAAGAAAGTGTCGCCCGGCGACCTCGTCACGGTCGGTGTCGATACGGTAATCCTGTTCGACAACAACTTCATGATGAACCGCTGGCGCGAGGTGTTGAAGGTCAACAATCCCGACAGCATAGTGGTGGTGTCCGATCACCGCGTGCCGGCGGCGACACAGGCGTCGGCTACGGCGCACGGCATCGGCCGTGAATTCGTGCGCCGCTTCGGTATCAAACGTTTTCACGATGTCGGTTATTCGCAGGGCATTGCCCACCAGCTGGTCGCAGATCACGGCTACGGCCTGCCGGGCAGTGTGCTCCTGTGCAGCGATTCACACACCTGCTCGGGCGGGGTCTTCAACTGCATCGCGCGCGGCGTCGGCCAGCCCGACATCGTTTATGCCGCGTGCAAAAATGAAACCTGGTTTCGCGTCGGCGAAACGGTGCGCTATGAACTGGTCGGAAAACTGTCGCGGGCGGTCACTGCCAAGGATGCGTTTCTGCAGATTGCCGGTGAATACGGCGACCACGCGACGATGAACGTCGAATTCGGCGGTGCCGGCATGCAGAGCCTCAGCATCAATGCGCGCAAGACGCTGACCACCATGGCAGCGGAACTGTCGGCGGAGTTCGCCACCTTCGAACCCGACGACGTAATGCTGGAGTGGGTGCGCTCGCGCAATCCGGCGCCATTCGAGGAAGTGTATGCCGACGCCGACGCCAACTATGCGGCGGTGCGCAAAATCAATCTCGGCGCGCTCGAACCGCTGGTGGCCTATCCGGACAGCGTGGTCAACAACTCGCGTCCGGTCGGCGATGCGGCCGGCACCAGAATCGATCAGGCGTTTATCGGCTCCTGCGCCAACGGCACGCTCGACGATCTCGAGCTGGCTGCGGCGATACTCGAGGGCAGGCGCGTTTCGTCGCAGGTGCGGTTGATCATCACGCCCGCCTCGCAGACCGTCTATCGCGCGGCGATGAAGAGCGGCGCGATCGGCAAGCTGGTCGAGGCCGGCGCGGTGGTGACGCCGCCGACCTGCGGTGCCTGCGGCGGCGGACATCTCGGCGTGCTCGGCCCGGATGAAACCTGCATCACGGCAACGACACGCAATTTCAAGGGGCGCATGGGCGATCCGAGCGCCAAAATTTTCATGGGCTCACCGGCCACGGTGGCTGCGTCGGCGATCACCGGCACGATCACCGATCCGCGCGAATTTCTGAACTGAGGCGTTATGAAATTTCAATCCCGTGTCTGGAAATTCGGCGACAACATCAACACCGATTTGATCCTGCCGATCCAGGCGTTTTATCTGACGCCGGCCGAGCAGGCGCCGTGGGTATTCCGCAACAACCGCCCGGGCTGGTCTGAACAGGTCAAACCCGGCGACATACTCATCGCCGGCCGCAATTTCGGCATGGGTTCAAGCCGACCTGCGGCGCGTTCGCTGAAAAATCTCGGTATCGGTTGCCTTGTTGCGCAGTCGATCAACGGATTGTTTTTCCGCAACTGCGTGAACTTCGCGTTTCCCGCCATCGAATGCGCAGCGGCCTTCGATGCCTTCGAAGAGGGCGATATCGCCGAGGTGGATTTTGACGCGGCAACGGTCAAGAACGTGACGCGCGGGCAATCAATGGCGGCCGTGGCGCTGCCGCCAAAACTGCTCGACCTCTTGAAGGCCGGGGGAATTTATTCGCTGCTGGAGAAGGAAGGCGCGATCGGTCCGAAGACCGCGGCGTCGGGCTAGCCGGCCGCCGGATTACTTCTTTTCAGTCTGCGCCTTGGGTTTGCGGCCCGGTGCGGCGGGCGGAATGTAGCCGGCAATGCGACAAAGCACGGCTTCGATATGCTTGCCGTCGCGGAACCGGATTGAACGGCAGACCATGACATCGCCCTTGGCGGACAGGGCCGAGACCGCGGTGCGCACGTTTTCGACCGACATGCCGGTTGCCGCGGCGATTTCGGAATCGAGCCGTTCACCGTGATTCTTCAGGTAGTCCAGTATTCGTTGCATCCAAAATACTCCTGATCTTCAAGCTTCATGCAGTCTGCGCGTTGCGCACTGCATTGAATGCGGCGGCCACATGCCGTCGCCTGTTAAATAGCGTTTACCCGTCAACGATGGACATTTTGCCTCAAAAACCGCATGAGGCTCCGGCAATCGGTATTTGACCCCGTTTGGCACGGGGACCCGCGGGTTTGCGGGGAGGGCGGTTGCCGCTGCCGGCCCGTTGCGGCGGGGTGATTCGCGTTCCGCGGTTGCGCGGAAAACTGCTGTATCCGGTCAAGCACAAGCGGCCGCACGCGGCCGCTTGTTTCGGTTTTTTAGACCGCTTTCAGGTTCACCGCGGAGGTTTTGCCGTTGTTGCCGCGCTCGAGATCGAACGAAACGTTCTGGTTCTCGCTCAGCGTCGACATACCGGCTTTTTCAACGGCGGAAATGTGGACGAAAACGTCCTTCGAGCCGTCCTGCGGTGCGATGAAGCCGAAGCCTTTGGTTGCATTGAAAAACTTTACTGTGCCTGTAGTAGACATTGTGTTCCTAGTAGGTGTGCTGCGATAGGCCGCGCACGATATTGAGCGCGGCATCAATTGATCCATCGGGGAAAATCACGGAAGCATCCGGACGGATGCCAGGGGAACTTGCCAATAAAACCAGTCGACCGCCGGAGTGTGGACGCTGGCGGCCGACTTGACAAGCTTAATTTTCAGGCGCGATAACGCGCCTGACCGGTTTATTTGACGTCCACACCCGAAATCT
>CAZVDN010000252.1:0-5593 GCA_964625665.1 uncultured Streptomyces sp.
CAGGCGGTGTGCGCGTGGCCGTGACGGGCGCAGGGCCCGGCGTGTTCCGCTGGAGCGATGCGGAGGCGGCACTTGCCAAGGGCCTCAAGGCGGGTGCGCTGGATGCGCTGCACGTTGACGCGGAGGACCTTAACGAGGATTTCCACGCGACGCGTGAATATCGCGCCAATCTCGTGCAGGTGATGGGCAAGCGCGCGCTGCAGAAATTGCTTGCCTGAGCCGGCATTTCAACCATTTCAAAATTATTCTGACTGCTGAAGCTGACCATGGCCAAAATTGAACTGACTGTTAACGGCAAGCGCCACGCGCGCGATGTTGAGGACCGCACTTTGCTCGTCGATTTGTTGCGTGATCATCTCGGCATGACCGGCACGCACATCGGCTGCGATACCACCCAGTGCGGTTGCTGTACCGTGCACCTTGACGGTCGTGCGGTGAAATCCTGCACCATGCTCGCGGCGCAGGCCGATGGCGCCGATATCGTGACGATCGAAGGCATGGCAAAAGGCGACAAGCTGCATCCGGTGCAGCAGGCTTTCACGGATTGTCATGCTTTGCAATGCGGCTTCTGTACGCCGGGCATGATCATGGCGACCGCTGCGCTGCTCAAAGACAATCCGAATCCGACGGACGAAGAGATTTACCACGGCCTCGAGGGCAACCTCTGCCGCTGCACCGGCTACATCAATATCGTCAAAGCGGTGAAACAGGCCGCACAGACAATGAAATGATGATGGCCGGCGTGCTGCGGATGTGCAGGCCGGCAGTCGTTTTCACGACGCTGGTTATGTTGTTTGCGGCAGCGACCGGTGTGCGGGCTGCGACGGGCGGATGTGCCCCCCTGCTGGATCACAGTTTTCCCGCATTGCTGACGGGCAAGCAGCAGTCAATGTGCCAGTACAGCGGCAAGGTCATACTGGTCGTGAATACCGCGAGTGCCTGCGGCTTCACGCCGCAATATGAGGGGCTGGAGGCCGTCTATAAGCGGTTTGCATCACGCGGCCTCGTGGTCGTCGGTTTTCCCTCCAACGATTTCGGCGGCCAGGAGCCCGGCAGCAACAAAGAAGTTGCAGACTTTTGCCGGGTCAACTACGGCGTAAGTTTCCCGATGGTAGAAAAGACCGCCGTCAGCGGCGCGCAGGCCAATCCGTTCTATGCGGGACTGGCGCGGCGCGCGGGCGGCTTCCCGCAATGGAACTTCCACAAGTACCTGATCGACCGCAGCGGGAACAAGGTCGTCAGTTTTCCGAGTGCCATCGATCCCGCCAGCCCGCGGGTGACGCGCGAAATCGAGCGTTTGCTGGCGCAATAGTCAGGCTGGCGCCCGGAGGGCGTCGCCGCCGTCTTATTGACCTTTAAGCACCGGATTCAGATGCGGCATGGTGACCAGCAGCCGTAGAACACGCGCTACGCTCAAAATCGCATCTGCGATGTTTTCGCCGTTTTGCAATGCCTCTACGGCGCGCTGGCGTTCGCCGGCGCTCATCGGGATCGCTTCAATTCGGTTGTAAATACCTGTATTTAATACTGTTTTGTTGATGCTCATTTTGCTCTCCTTCGCTCTTCAATTTCAATAAACTATACTGACTGCATTGGCTTTATTCGTCTTGCTTACTGTTACGTCATGATAGACCATAAGTTTCTTGATTTGTTGCGTTGCAGCACATGATATATAATAACTTATCGAGTTAATTTTTCTAATCTGAATATGGCAGAACGGTTACCGCCGCTGAATGCGTTGAAGGTTTTCGAGTCGGCCGCCCGCCATCTCAGTTTGAAGATGGCGGCACAGGAACTGAACGTAACCCCGGCTGCCGTCAGCCATCAGGTCAAACTGCTCGAGGATTACCTCGGCGTGCAGTTGTTCCGCCGGCTGAATCGCGGGCTGGAACTGACGCCGGCGGCACGGACTGCCTTGCCTCAGCTCAGTGCCGGTTTCGAGACCATTGCGACGGCCGTTGCCGGATTGCGTCCGCAACCTGATTCGGGACAACTGACCATCAGCGCGGCCCCTTCACTGGCGACGCGCTGGCTGGTGCCGCGTCTGCACCGTTTTTTTTCTGCACACCCCGAAATCGATGTGCGGGTTTCAGCGCGATTGCGCAGGGTCAAGCAGGGCGAAAAGGACAGCGATGTCGAGCGGGCAACGCTGGAAAACTGGTTGCAGGAATCCGACGTGGCGATCTTGTACGGCCACGGCGGCTACGCTGGCTACCGCGCCGATAAATTGTTCGCGCCCACCATTTCGCCGATTTGCAGTCCGCATCTGATCGCCGGCGGTAAGTCGTTGCGTACGCCGCAGGACCTGCAGGATTGCACCTTTGTGCACGACGATACCGGCGTTCTCTACGACGGCGTCGGGTTCTGGGACGTCTGGCTCAAGGCGGCGGGCATGACATCGATCGATGCCAGCCATGGACCGCATTTCAGTCATGCGGTGCTTGCCATCGAAGCGGCGGCCGATGCGCTGGGCATCGTGGCGACCATACCGCTGCTGGCGGCCAACGAGCTGGCAGCCGGGCGATTGATCATGCCGTTCGATCTGCAGGTGCCGCTGAAGTCGGCGTATTACGCGGTCAGCAACGACATTTCGGGCCAGCGTCCGGCCGTTGCTGCATTCCGCGACTGGCTGCTCGAAGAGGCTGCGCAATCGGCAAAATTGCTGGCCGCTTAGTCGTCCTGCGTAGTGATGTGGATGATGTAGCCGCCGGACTTTTCGTCGCGTTCAAGCGTCAACAGATTGCGCGATTGCGCTTCTTCCAGCAGTTTGTTGAACGAGCGGAAACCATAGTAAGACTCGTTGAAGCCGGGTTTGCGGCGCTTCAGCGCCTGCTTCACCATCGAACCCCAGATTTTGCCGTCTTCACCGCGTTCGGCGCCCAGGGCTTCGATGGTTTCAATGATCAGATCGAGCGCTTCCTGGCGGCGATCATCATCGGCCTTCGGAGCGGCTTCGCTTTCAGCAGCCGGCGCTTCGGCAGATTGTTTAGGGACTGACTTTCGCGTGGTGGTGCGCCGGCGTGCCGGTGTTTCGCGCACCAGATCGTCATAGAAAATGAATTCGTCGCAATTGGCGATCAGCAAGTCGGACGTCGAATTCTTCACGCCCACGCCGATGACCGTCTTGTTGTTTTCACGCAGCTTGGAGACCAGCGGCGAAAAATCCGAATCGCCGCTGATGACGACGAAGGTGTCGACATGGGATTTCGTGTAACAGAGGTCCAGCGCATCGACCACCATGCGGATATCGGCCGAGTTTTTGCCCGAGATGCGCACGTGCGGAATTTCGATCAGCTCGAACGATGCTTCGTGCATGGGGCCCTTGAAGGCCTTGTAGCGGTCCCAGTCGCAATAGGCTTTTTTGACGACGATGCTGCCCTTGAGCAGCAGTCGTTCGAGTACCTTGGCGATGTCGAATTTCGAGTATTTCGCATCGCGGACGCCGAGGGCGATGTTCTCGAAGTCGCAGAACAGCGCCATATTCGTAATGTCGGATTGTGCAGCCATGAATGCCCCGTTGGTGACGGCGTAGTGCCGCAATCCGCATCTTACGCGTGGCGGCGCGTGTTGTCGTGCGCGCTACCGGCCGGTCCGAGGGTTCAGATCTGCGCCTTGACGTCGAGGTGATGGCCCTTGCGCCCGCCGCCGACCATTTCGACTTCGGCAATGGTGCCTGCGACCAGCAGTTTGGCCATTTCAATGGCGCGTTCCGCCAGTGCGCGTGCGCCTTCGTGCAGGGCTTTGCTGGTCTCGACGTAGCGCGTATTGTTTTCCATGTCCTCGGCGCTCCAGCCACGCGAGTGGGCGATGTAGGGGAACTGCGGGAACTGGCAGCCGACTTCGGCAAAGAAGCCGAGCATCTGCCCGGCCACTGCCTGCACGTTGTCCTGGCCACCGGTAATGATGAAGGCGGCCGCCTTGTTCTTGAGCAACTGCCGGTCGGCGATCGTTTCCTGGTTCTGAATGCAGTTCATGCGCTCGACCCTCTTGAAATACAGGCTGCTGGCCACGCCCCAGCGGATCGGTGTCGAAACGAGAATCACATCCGCGCCGTGCACCACGGCCTCGTAGACGCGGTCGAGCTGGTCGTTCGGGTCCATCTGCGTGATCGAGCAGGGCCAGGTGCAGGCGTGCGCGCTTTTCGAGTAATACCCTTCGCAATGCCGGAAATTGAGGTCGCGCAGATAAATGAGGTCGCCGCTGCAGCCCAGCGACTTGGCGTGATCCACGGCGGTTTTCAGCAGCGCGTCGGACGTGCTGTAGCGCGGATGTTCGGGATGCATGACGGTGGTTGAGATACCGATGACGCGGATCGGCCCAGGCGCGCGTTCGATGGGGCGCGAGAGCGGATGCGGATCATGCGGTTTGCGTGTGCGCGGCGTTGCCGATCCGGCATCGATCAGCACGCGGCCGTTTTCCACCTTGACGGCATAGGCCGGTACCGCATCGGCCTCGAAACCCGGTTCGCCTTTGCCGTCGCGGTGATGGAATTTCCAGAAATGCCATGGACATGTCACATAGTCGCCATCGAGCCAGCCTTCGCCGAGCGGGCCGCCCACATGATTGCAGACACCGGAGATAGCACTGAAGCTGCCGTTGCGGCAGGTCAGCGCGACGCGGGTGCGCTTGAGCATTACTTGCTGCAGTTCGCGTTTGGCGAGTTCCGTTGCATCGCCGACATCGATCCATTCCTGCTTTGCCATGCTGCCCCCGTGTCTAAAATGGTGGCGTCTAGGATAACATCGGAATCCCCGTTTCGTTTACGTGGAATTCGTCCGCCCCGATGACAATCCCGCTGTCCGTATTCCTGCTGGTCTTGTTTGCCGCATTGCTGCATGCGACGTGGAATGCGTTGATCAAGTCCGGCGGCAGCACCGAGCTCGATACGGTTGCGCTGACCATTGCGGCGGCATTGCTGGCGGCCATTGCATTGCCGTTTGCGACGCAACCGGCGCCGGCGTCGTGGCCGTGGCTCGCCGCGTCAGTGGTTTTGCATGTCGCTTATTTTCTGATGCTGGGGGCGGTCTACCGGCATGGCGATCTCTCACACGTGTACCCATTGATGCGCGGTATCGCGCCATTGCTGGTCGCATTGGCCGGGGCGATTTTCCTTGGTGAGTCGCTTAGCGTGCTGGTCTGGGCGGGCATTGCGTTAATCTGCGCCGGGATTCTGTTGCCGGTATTGCGCCATCCCGGCGTATTGCGTGAACGCGCAACGCCGCTGGCTTTAATGATTGCTGTGGTAATCGCCGGCTATACGCTGGTGGATGGATACGGCACACGGGCCTCCGGCAATTCTTTCAGCTACTGCATGTGGATGTTTTTACTTGAGGCACCGCCGATTGCGCTGGTGGCCTGGTTTTATCAGCGCCGCCGCGTTTGGGAGCACGCGCGGCTGAAATGGCGCCGTGCCATGGTCGGCGGATTCTGCGTGCTGGGTTCCTATTCCATCGCCCTGTGGGCCATGGTGTCCGCGCCGATCGCGGCGGTTGCCGCCCTGCGCGAAACCTCGGTGTTGTTCGCGGCCATCATCGGCGCCACGCTTCTGAAGGAACGTCTGGGCGCGTGGCGGATCGCCGGCGCGGCGACGATC
>CAZVDN010000253.1:0-5536 GCA_964625665.1 uncultured Streptomyces sp.
AAACACGACATCACGTTCGCCATCGGGCCGGCCGGCACCGGCAAGACTTATCTGGCCGTGGCCTGCGCCGTCGATGCGCTCGAACGCGACAGCGTCAAACGCCTGGTGCTGGTGCGACCGGCGGTCGAAGCCGGTGAACGCCTCGGTTTTCTGCCCGGCGACATGGCGCAGAAGGTCGACCCCTATCTGCGACCGTTGTATGACGCGCTCTATGACCTGATGGGATTCGAGAAAGTCTCCAAACTGTTCGAACGCAGTGTGATTGAGGTGGCGCCGCTCGCCTTCATGCGCGGCCGCACGCTCAATCATTCGTTTGTGATTCTCGACGAAGCGCAAAACACCACGCCCGAGCAAATGAAAATGTTCCTCACCCGCATCGGTTTCGGCAGCCGCGCCGTCGTTACCGGTGACGTGACCCAGGTCGATCTGCCGCGCGGACACAAAAGCGGGCTTGCCGAGGCGGCGGTCATCCTCAAACGCGTGCGCGGCATCGCCTTCACCCGGTTTCAATCAAGTGACGTCGTGCGCCACCCGCTGGTGCAACGCATCGTCAACGCTTATGAGCGCCACAGCAAAGCGCAAGCCGGCACGGACGCCTGACGCCGGGGTCACAGTGCAGATCGCGAGCCGCGCGGCCGCAATCCCGTCGCGCACGCGTTTTCTGCGCTGGGCCACGGCAGCGCTGAAGCGCAAGGCCCAGATCACATTGCGCATCGTCGATTCGCGCGAAGCGCGCGCGCTCAACAAACGTTTCCGCGGGCGCGATTATGCAACCAACGTGCTGACCTTCGTCTACGCCGAACAACGCCCGCTGGCCGGCGACATCGCCATCTGCGCGCCGGTGGTGCGCCGCGAAGCGCGTGCGCAGAAAATCAGCCTCGACGCGCATTACGCCCATCTCACGGTGCACGGGGTTTTGCATCTGCAGGGCTATGACCACATTCGCACGCGCGAGGCCGAACAGATGGAGCGGCTCGAAGCGCGCATTCTGAAAAAACTCGGCTACGATGACCCCTACCGAGGCGAAGCGAAGGCAAAAGCA
Source organism: uncultured Streptomyces sp. (assembly GCA_964625665.1). GTDB lineage: Bacteria > Pseudomonadota > Gammaproteobacteria > Burkholderiales > SG8-41 > PALSA-1004. The sequence continues at coordinate 1,043 of CAZVDN010000253.1, forward strand.
TGAGCGACGGGAAAATCACACCGAAAGCGGGCTGGCTCGAACGCATCAGCGCTTTCCTGCTGCGCGAGCCTGAAGACCGCGAACAGCTGATCGAGCTGTTGCGCTCGGCCTATGAGCGGCAGCTGCTCGACAGCGATGCGCTGTCGATGATCGAGGGTGTCTTGCAGGTGTCGGAAATGCAGGCGCGCGACATCATGATCCCGCGCGCGCAGATGGACATGATCGACGCCGCCGAGTCGCCGGACAAATTCGTGCCGCTGGTGATCCAGACCAACCACTCGCGGTTTCCGGTCTACGAAGGCGACCGCGATCGCGTGATCGGCATTCTTCTCGCCAAGGACCTGTTGCGGTTTTATGCCGGCGAGGAAGAGTTCAACGTTCGCGACATGCTGCGTCCGGCGGTTTTCATCCCGGAATCGAAGCGGCTGAACGTGCTGCTCAAGGATTTCCGTGCCAACCGCAACCACATGGCGATGGTGGTCGACGAATACGGCGGCGTTGCCGGGCTCGTCACCATCGAGGACGTGCTCGAACAGATCGTCGGCGACATCGAGGACGAGTACGACTTCGATGAAACGGCTGACGACATCATTCCGGACGACACCGGAGGCTGGCGCGTCAAGGCAACCACCGAACTCGCCCATTTCGACGAGTCTTTCAGCACCCGCTATGCCGACGGCGAACAGGACACGGTCGGCGGACTGGTGCTGAGCCGGCTCGGCCGCCTGCCCAAACGCGGCGAACAGATCGGCATCGATGAATTCAACTTCAAAGTCCTGCGGGCCGACAGTCGCAGGGTGCATTTGCTGCTGGTCGAAAAGAAAGCCGGCGCCAAATAGGCGGCATCTGCGTGCCATTGCGTAAACACCCGCTGATCCTGGCCGCGCTGGCCGGTGCCATAACCGTCCTCGGCTTCGCGCCATTCGAATGGTTCCCGTTGCCGTTACTGACACTGGCCGTGCTAATCGCGCTGTGGCGCAGTGCCGCCGATTCCCGCGCCGCTGCCCTCACTGGTTTTGCCTTCGGTCTCGGCTATTTCATGTGCGGCGTCAGCTGGGTCTACGTGAGCATGCACGACTTCGGCATGATGCCCGCATGGCTGGCAGTTGCCCTGACGCTGTTGTTTTGCGTCTACCTCGCGCTGTTCCCGGCGTTGACCGGCTGGGTGTGTCGCCGGCTGGATTGCCGCTCGACCATGGTTGCCCTGCTTGCCTTGCCGGCGGTCTGGACGCTGACCGAATGGCTGCGCGGCTGGCTGTTGACCGGCTTCCCTTGGCTCGCCGTCGGCTATTCGCAATTGCCGGTGAGCCCGCTGGCCGGATACATTCCGATCATGGGCGTCTACGGCGCTTCGCTGCTGACGCTGCTCAGCGCAGCGTTGCTCTGCATCGGCATCGAACACGCACTCGAAGCGCGCCGCCAGCGCCCGGCACAAATCGCGTTGTCGCTGCTCGACCGCCCGTGGCTGCTCGCGCTGGTCGTGATCTGGGCTGGCGGCTTTGCACTTAAGAGTGTGGCGTGGACCACACCGGCGGGCGAACCGCTGACTGCGGCCCTGGTTCAGGGCAATATCGCGCAGGATTTGAAATGGCGCGAAGACCGCATGCAATCCACGCTGACGTCCTATCGCAATCTGATCGAGTCCAGCGACGCGCAACTGACTGTTCTGCCGGAAACGGCGCTGCCGCTGTTTCTGCACAGCGTTCCGCGTGAATATCTGGATTCGCTGGCAGCGCATGCACGCCGGACCACCGGCGGCGACATCCTGATCGGCGTGCCGGAACGCGGTGACGCGAGGACCTACTACAACACGGTCATTTCGGTCGGCAGCGCGCCGGAACAGCTTTACCGCAAGTCGCATCTGGTGCCGTTCGGCGAATTCGTGCCCCTGAAATTTCTGTTCGGCTGGTTTCTCGATGTCGCGCAGATTCCGCTTGCGGATTTCGCGCGCGGCGCAGAAACCCAGCAACCACTGGCCGTCGCCGGACAGAAAGTCGCCATCAATATCTGCTACGAAGACGCCTTCGGCACCGAAATCGCCCGCCAGTTGCCGCAGGCGACGTTGCTCGTGAATGTCAGCAACGTGGCGTGGTTCGGCCGTTCCATGGCGCCCCAACAGCACCTGCAGATCTCGCAGGCCCGCGCACTGGAAACAGGCCGCATGATGCTGCGCGCCACCAACACCGGCATGACAGCCATCATCGATCCGCAGGGCCGGGTGCAAGACGTTGCGCCCGAATTCAGCACCGCCGTCCTGCGCGGCACGGTGCAGGGCTATGCCGGTGCCACGCCCTATGTGCGCTGGACCGACATGCCTGTCCTGATCCTCGCGGTGCTGCTGACAGCAGGCGTTTGGCTGGTGCAAGGGCGCTATCGCCGCCAGCCGTAATCCGCCGGTGGCGCGGCGCGCCCTGTTCCCGGCCGCCGGGAAAAGCTAAAATCCGCCCTCGTTCAATCAATTGCCGCGGGCAACCGCCTGCACCATGCTGACATTCCAACAAATCATTCTGCGCCTCCAGCAATACTGGGGCGACCGCGGTTGCGCGCTGCTGCAGCCTTACGACATGGAAGTCGGTGCCGGCACTTCGCACACCGCGACCTTCCTGCGCGCCATCGGGCCCGAGCCGTGGCGTGCCGCCTATGTGCAGCCGTCACGCCGCCCGAAAGACGGCCGCTACGGCGAAAACCCGAACCGCATGCAGCACTACTACCAGTACCAGGTGGTGCTCAAGCCCTCGCCGCCTGACATCATCGATCTCTACCTCGGCTCGCTGAAAGAACTCGGCATCGATCCGCAGGCGCACGACATCCGCCTGGTCGAAGACAACTGGGAAAACCCGACGCTGGGGGCCTGGGGGCTCGGTTGGGAAGTCTGGCTGAACGGCATGGAAGTCACGCAGTTCACCTATTTCCAGCAAGTCGGCGGCATCGACTGCAAGCCAATCACCGGCGAGATCACCTACGGCATCGAACGTCTGGCGATGTATCTGCAGAACGTCGAAAATGTTTACGACCTGGTATGGACGCCGGGCGTGACCTACCGCGATGTCTTTCACCAGAACGAAGTCGAGCAATCGACCTACAACTTCGAGCATTCGAATGCCGCAATGCTGTTCGAGCACTTCGGCCATTACGAAAGCGAAGCCAAACGCCTGATGGCCGCTGCGCTGGCGCTGCCGGCTTATGAAATGGTGCTGAAGGCCGCGCATACCTTCAATTTGCTCGATGCGCGCGGCGCCATTTCGGTGACCGAGCGCGCCGCCTACATCGGTCGCATCCGCAATCTGGCGCGCAGCGTGTCGCAATCCTATTTCGATTCGCGCCTGCGGCAGGATTTCCCGATGTGCGCGCCTGGCCAGTTGGAACGTCTGGGCATCGATGTCGGCGCGCTCAAGGCCGCAGCCGCGGAAAAGGCAACCGCATGAGCGCGAACCTGCTGGTCGAACTGCTGACCGAAGAACTGCCGCCGAAGGTGCTGCAAACGCTGGGCAACGCGTTCGCCAACGGCATTGCCGAGGGACTGCGCAGCCGCCAATTGCTCGAAGCCGGCTCGACCGTCACCGTGTATTGCACGCCGCGGCGCCTGGCCGCGCATATCTCGCAAGTGCGCAGCATCGCGCCGGACCAGCCGTTCAGCGAAAAGCTGATGCCGGTCAGCGTGGGCCTGAAAGACGGCCAGCCGACACCGGCGCTGCTGAAAAAACTGGCCGCCAAGAATCTCTCGCATGTCGATCCGGCAACGCTGGAACGCGAACACGACGGCAAAACCGAACAGCTGGTTTACCGCGCGGTCGCCAAGGGTTCGTCGTTGAACGTCGGCCTGCAGGCGGCCCTCGACGACGCGATCGCCAAACTGCCGATCCCCAAGGTCATGAGCTATCAGCTCGCCGACGGCACGACCACCGTGCACTTCGTGCGGCCGGCACACGGCCTGATTGCATTGCACGGCAAGGACATCGTCCCGATCGGCGTGCTCGGACTCACGGCCCGGCGTATCACACAGGGCCACCGCTTTCAGGGCGCGCGCGACATCGAAATCGCCACCGCTGATGCCTACGAAGAAGCACTGGCAGCGCACGGCACACTGATCGCCGGCTTTGTGCAGCGTCGCACCGACATCTTTAACCAGTTGCAAAAGCATGCCGCAGGCCTCGATGCCACTTTGGGTGCGGCGGCAGATTACGAACCGCTGCTCGACGAAGTGACCGCACTGGTGGAAATGCCGACCGTCTACGTCGGCACCTTCGAAGCCGAATATCTGGCGGTGCCGCAGGAATGCCTGGTGCTGACCATGCGCGCCAACCAGAAGTATTTCCCGCTGTTTGATGCGGCCGGCAAGCTGACCAACCGCTTCCTGATCGTGTCCAACATGCGGCTCAACGATCCGCAGAACATCGTCGAAGGCAACCAGCGCGTGATCCGCCCGCGCCTCTCCGATGCGCGGTTTTTCTTCGAGACCGACAAAAAGGTCAGGCTCGAGGAACGCGTGCCGGA
>CAZVDN010000254.1:0-5516 GCA_964625665.1 uncultured Streptomyces sp.
TCTTCGCGCTGCTGAAAAACCAGGCCAAAAAAGGCGAGGCCATTTTCGGCGAAGGCACACTCGAAGTGCTGCCCGACGGTTTCGGCTTTCTGCGTTCACCGGACACCTCCTACCTCGCCGGCACCGACGACATTTACGTCAGCCCGAGCCAGATCCGCCGCTTCAACCTGCACACCGGCGACTCGATCGACGGTGAAATCCGCACGCCGAAAGACGGCGAGCGCTACTTCGCGCTGGTCAAGGTCGACAAGGTCAACGAAGAACCGCCGGAGAATTCGAAACACAAGATCCTGTTCGAAAACCTGACGCCGCTGTTTCCGGACGAGCGCTTCGTCATGGAACGCGACATCAAGTCGGAAGAAAATCTAACCGGCCGCATCATCGACATCGTCGCGCCCATCGGCAAGGGCCAGCGCGGCCTGATCGTTTCGCCGCCGAAAGCCGGTAAAACGGTTCTCATGCAGCACATCGCGCATTCGATCTCGACCAACAACCCCGAGGTCTATCTGATCGTGCTGCTGATCGACGAACGGCCGGAAGAAGTGACCGAAATGCAGCGCTCGGTGAAGGGCGAGGTCGTTTCCTCCACCTTCGACGAACCGGCCACGCGCCACGTGCAGGTGGCCGACATGGTGATCGAAAAAGCAAAGCGCCTTGTCGAACACAAACGCGACGTCGTGATTCTGCTCGATTCGATTACGCGCCTTGCGCGCGCCTATAACACCGTGGTGCCGGCCTCCGGCAAGGTACTGACCGGCGGTGTCGATGCCAATGCGCTGCAACGCCCGAAGCGCTTCTTCGGCGCGGCGCGCAATATCGAGGAAGGCGGCTCGCTGACCATCATCGCCACCGCGCTGATCGATACCGGTTCGCGCATGGACGACGTGATCTTCGAAGAATTCAAGGGCACCGGCAACATGGAAGTCCATCTCGACCGCCGCATGGCCGAGAAGCGCATCTACCCGTCGATCAACGTCAACCGCTCGGGCACGCGCCGCGAAGAACTGCTGTTGAAGCAGGACGTGCTGCAAAAGGTCTGGGTGCTGCGCAAGCTGCTCTACCCGATGGACGAACTCGAGGCGACCGAATTCCTCGTCGACAAGCTGCGCGCGACGAAAAACAACAACGAGTTCTTCGACTCGATGCGCCGCGGCTGATCGCCGGGCCTGACCGACCGCGCAGGCCCCTCGAACATGCCGCCGATGCTCTGCAGGCTCGTCACCGCACTGGTGCTGGCCTGCTGCATCGCCGGCTGTGTGACCCGCGAGCCCTCACCGCAGGAAATCGCCTCCAAACGCTTTGAAACGGTGGCCGGCAAGGCCGCGGTCTATCTGTTTCGCGACCGCCCGGACTTCAGCGACAACGCCATCAGTTTCATGCTCGACGGCGCGCATTCCGGCACCACCTACCGCGGCACCTATTACCGCTTCGAACTCGCGCCGGGCCGGCACCGTCTGGCCGGCTATGCAGCCGATGTCGGCAATCTGGAATTCACGGTGGAGGCCGGCGGGCTCTATTTCATCCGCCACACCGCAATCCGCCTGCGCGGCCTCGATCATTCGGTGTTCCAGATGGTGCCCGCGGAGTACGGGCGCGCCGCAGTGCTGCGCTACGAACTGAACTGAACGCGCCGAGCGGTGGAATCCCCGCATCGCTTGAGGTAGGATGCCCTCAAATGCTCAACCTCCGCCAAATGTTGGTCCCCGCCATCGCCTGCGCGCTGCTGCTCGCCGGCTGCACCGCGACACCCGAGGCCTCGCGCGACAGCGACGCCGACGCCAAGCGCTTCGATTCGGCCCCGGGGTCAGCGACGGTTTATTTGTATCGCGCCGACGGCCCGGACAACCGCGGCTTCACCACGCTGTGGCTCGACGGCCGCCTGATCGGCGAAATCACGCCTGCCAGTTATTTCCGCGTCAATGTGCGCCCCGGCAAAAATGCGCTGACCGCCTATGCCGGCGACAACGGCCGGCTCGAGTTCGAAACACGCAGCGACGGCGTCTATTACGTGGCGATTTCGGTGCGCGGCGGCTACGGCGCGCAGAACAGCACCTTCAGTCTGGTCTCGCCCGAGGTGGGCCGTGCGCAAATCCTGCGCTGCTGCAGCCTGCTCGAAACCTGGAAACCCGGCCAGACCCGCATACCGCTGTAAAAACCAGCCCTTCCAAGGCCAACTTGCAAGTCTGCGCCCGCTAAGGGATAATCGCCGCTTTTCGCGACCCGGCCAACGCCCGAGGACACCGCCATGAAGGCAACAATTCACCCTGAATACAAAGAGATACCTGTTTCCTGCAGCTGCGGGAACAAGTTCACCACCCGCTCGACTTTGGGCAAGGAACTGCAAGTCGAGGTGTGCGCGGAGTGCCATCCGTTCTACACCGGCAAGCAGAAGATCGTCGACACCGCAGGTCGTGTAGAGAAGTTCAAGCAGAAATTCGCGCGCACGCCGAGCTCGAAAGGCAAAAGCGTCGCTGCCTGATCGCTCTGCGATCAGCAATAAAAAAGGCGGCTGCGGCCGCCTTTTTTATTGCCTGCGAAACCTGTGCTTGAATCAGCCGCCGACGCCCGTCAGCGCGGCAATGCCGAGCACCGCGAACAACACGGCCGTCACCCTGCGCACGATGTGAAACGGGATGCGGTGGGAGAACGATTTCCCGAGATACACAACCGGCACGTTGGCGATCATCATGCCCAGCGTGGTGCCGATCACAATCGCGTAGAGCGGCTGATACTGCGCGGCCAGCACGACGGTGGCGATCTGCGTCTTGTCGCCCATCTCGGCGATGAAAAACACCACGCAGGTCAGCGCAAACAAACCGGCGCGCGTTGCCTGCCGCACCTCGCCGTCGAACTTGTCCGGTATCAGCGTCCATGCCGCGATGGCCAGCATCGAGCCGCCGACGGCCCAGCGCATGAATTCCGGCGGCATCAACGTGCGGATCCATGCGCCGAGCGCACCGGCGAGAAAATGATTGGCAATCGTCGCCACAAAGATGCCGGCGACGATCGGCAACGGCTTGCGATAACGCGCCGCAAGGATCAGCGACAGCAGCTGCGTCTTGTCGCCGATTTCGGCCAGTGCGACGACCAGTGTCGAAGTAAGGAATGCTTCCATGCGAATTTCGCGTAACCGCCCCGCAGACGGATTGAGCCGGGCGCTCGCCACGCGCCGTTGAAGCGCCGATTCTACCCCGTCCGATTGACGCGCCATGAAAAAGCCCCGCCGCAGCGGGGCTTTTTGCAGAAGCCGTGCTGAGCTTACTTGCCCGGCACGCCGCCCGGGTTGCTGTTGAGAAACTCCGAGAGCGAACGCTCGGCCACGCGGTGCCACAGAATCTCGTCCTCGCGGAATTTCTTCCACGATTCGTAGATTTTTTTCCACGCGGGGTTTTTGCCCGCCTCTTCTTCGTAGAGTTCGAACGCAGCCTTGTAGGCGGCGCGCATGATTTCCGTCGAATAGGCATGCAGGCGCACGCCGTTTTTCACCAGACGCTGCAGCGCCTGCGGGTTCTTGAAATCGTATTCGGCCATCATGTCGAGGTTGGCCTCGTAACACGCGGCTTCGAGCGCGGCCTGGTATTCCTTCGGCAGCTTCTCCCATTCCTTGATATTGACGTAGAGGCCGTACATCGAACAGGCTTCCCACCAGCCCGGGTAATAGTAATGCGGCGCGATCTTGTAGAAGCCGAGTTTCTCGTCGTCATAGGGGCCGACCCACTCGGCGGCGTCGATGGTGCCGCGCTCCAGCGCCGGATAGATATCGCCGCCGGCAATCTGCTGCGGCACCGCACCGAGGCGCGACATCACTTCGCCGCCGAGGCCCGCAATGCGCATCTTCAGGCCCTTCAGATCGGCCGGCGTGCGCACTTCCTTGCGGAACCAGCCGCCCATCTGCGTGCCGGTATTGCCCGCCGGAAACGAGATGATGTTGTAGTCCTTGAGAAAATCGCGCATCAACTGCAGCCCGCCGCCCCAGTAAATCCAGGCGTTTTGCTGGCGCTGGTTCATGCCGAACGGCACGGTGGTGTCGAACGCGAACGCCTTGTTCTTGCCGACGAAGTAATAACCTGCGGTGTGCGTGCATTCGACGGTGCCCTGCTGCACGGCATCGACGGTGCCGAACGCCGGCACGATTTCGCCGGCGCCGAACACACGGATCTGGAACTTGCCGCCGGTGATCGCGGCGACGCGCTTGGCGATGACCTCACCGCCGCCGTAAATGGTGTCGAGGCTTTTCGGAAAACTCGATGCGCAGCGCCAGCGCACTTCCGGCATGGATTGCGCGATTGCGGGCGCGGCAAGCGAGGCGGCGGCAGCGCCGCCGGCCGCAGTAATGAACTTTCGACGATCAACTTTCATGTCTTCTCCCGATGTATTAAAACGGACTGCACGGCGCCGCCTCGCGGCAAGGCATCAATCAATAGGTTTTGTACTGCAGATACTTGCCGCTCATGACGATGTTGACGCGGTCGCCCTTGGGATCGGCCTCGCGTTTGAGATCCATCTTGAAATCGATGGCGCTCATGATGCCGTCGCCGAATTCTTCATGAATGAGTTCCTTGAAGGTGGTGCCGTAAATGCTCACCAGTTCGTAAAAACGGTAGATCAGCGGATCGGTCGGCACCGCGGTGGGCAGCGAGCCCTTGTAGGGCACCTGCTGCAGCAGCAGCACGGCATCGGGCGGCAGGCCGAGCAGTTTGCCGGCGGCAGTCGCCTGCTTTTTCGTCATCTGCATCTGGCCGAGCAGCGCGGCCGTTGTCCATTCCTTGCTTTCGCCGACAGCCTTGGCGATCTTCGTCCAGCTCAGGCCCTTCTTGATCTTGGACATGACGACCATTTCGGTCACATCGGTACGTTTCATGATTTGCATTGTTTTCTCTCCTTGTTGATCTGCATTAACGATGGTTACCTGCCGCCACGCGCGCGTCGCGCGCCTGCAGCAGCGAATCAGGAATGGCCGGCGACGCGGCGGGCAGCCCGGGCGTGACCAGCGGCGGACGCATGGGGTCGTAGCCGGCCGGCGGTTGTTCGGTAAAGCCTTTTGAACGGCTGACCAGAAAATCGACCAGATGATTGCGGATCGCGTAGTACTGCGGGTCCTTGTGGATGGTGTGACGGCTGCGGTCGCGCGGCAGCGTGTTGACCACGATTTCGGCGATGCGCGCACCGGGACCGTTCGACATCAGCATGATCTTGTCAGCCAGCAGAATGGCTTCGTCGACATCGTGCGTGATCATGAACACCGTCTGCTTGGTTTCCGCGCAGATTTTCAGCAGCTCATCCTGGATCACGCCGCGGGTCAGCGCATCGAGCGCGCCGAAGGGCTCGTCGAGCAGCAGCATCTTCGGCTCGATGGCAAAGGCACGCGCGATACCGACGCGCTGTTTCATGCCGCCCGAGAGCTCCGACGGCTTTTTGTCGGCGGCCGCGGCCAGCCCGACCATCGACAGATAACGGTCACAGATGACGTCGATCTTCGCTCGGTCGGCCTGGGGCGAGCGCGAACGCACGGCGAA
>CAZVDN010000255.1:0-5508 GCA_964625665.1 uncultured Streptomyces sp.
AAAGGCGACGCGCTTCGCGCTGCTGACGGCAAGCCCGCGCAGGCGGCCGGCACGCACCTGCGGCAAGGTCTGCAGCACGGTGCCGAAGGTCATCAGCACCTGACCGCCCATCATGTCCGCGAGCACCGGGCCGCCTCCTTTGTACGGGATATGCAGAATGTCGATGCCGGCGGCGTCCTTGAACATTTCGCCGGCGAGGTGGTTGGCCTGCCCGCTGCCGCTCGAGGCGAACGTGATCTGGCCGGGGCGCATTTTCGCCAGCGCAATCAGCTCGCGCACGTTCTTCGCCGGCAGTGACGGGTGCACTACCAGCAGATAGGGAAAGCTGATGCCGAGCGAGACCGGCGCGAAATCGCGCAGCGGCTCATAGTTCACTTTTTTGTAGAGCGTCGGATTGATGACGAAGGCGGTGGTGGCGATGAGCAGGGTGTAACCGTCGGCCGGTGCTTTCATCACATATTCGATGCCGATCATGCTGCCGGCGCCGCCGCGGTTTTCGGTGATCACCGGCTGCCCGAAAGTATCGGACATGTGCTGGCTGACCAGACGGGCGAGAATGTCGGCACCGCCGCCGGGCGGATAGGGCACGACGATGCGGATCGGCTTGACCGGCCACGCATCGGTTCTTTGCGCGGCGCTGTCGCGCATGCCGACGAACAGCAGCGCCGGCAGCAATGCGACTGACAACAACGGACGTACATATCGAGACATCATGTTCATGTCCTGCCGTTCAAACGGTTTCGCGGGGAAACTGCAGGACGAGGACTTCGAGTCCTTCGCGGCCGGCCTTGAATTCAACGGCCGGGTCCGTCGTTTCAATCGCGATCATCGACCATTGCGGGTAATGGCTGCCCGCGTACTCGAGACTGCCGTTGACCACAAACAGATAGTGGCCGCCGGCGCCGGCCGGATCGGGCCCGCGTGCGCCCATGCCGGCGCCCATGCGCAGCAGCTCCGCCGACAGACCGTCGGCATAGGTTTCCGCATATACGGCTTCGCGCGCGAGTTCGCTGCGGCTGGCGAGCACCGGTGCGGTTGAAAGCACCAATGGCGGCGAGAGCAGATTGCGGCGCGGACTCGGTTTGAGTTTTTCGCGATAACCGGGCTTGCTCATGTAGATCGGCCCTGAATCGACGGTATGCATGCGCATGGCGAAAAACGTCAGGCCCTGCGGCCCGGCGACCACCGGGCCATAGGCGGTGTGATGGTCCTTGAACTGCACGACCAGCGGCCGCACGTCGTCACGGCCCATCTTGCCCGAGCCGCCGGAAAAAATCTGGAACTGCGCCATGCCGTGAAAATGCGGCAGGATGGTTTCGTTGGGCGACATGTCGGTGACCAGCGCATGCGGCGCCATCGAAGTTTCTTTCGAGGTGTCGCGCGGGCCGATGTACTCGGCGCTCCAGTGCGATTCGCCGGTGCCGCGCGAGGTGACGAGGTGGCGCTTCTTCAGGGCTTCGCTGCCGTTGACGCAATAAATCATGGACCGCTCGCTTTCAAATTCCGTGAGTGCCCGATCATAAACCGGATCGCGGTGGATTTTTCGCTTCGCGCCTCGCCAGCACGCGCGCCGGAATCACGCCGAGCATTGCCACCGCACCGAGGCTCATGAAGGCGAGCCCCCAGGCCATGCCGGTGCCCCGTCCGCCGGCGAGATCGAGCACGGCGCCGAAAATCGCCGGCGAGAAAAAGCCCGAGCTGAAACCAAGCATGGAATACAGCGCCATGGTCGAGCCGCGGTGCTCCGGTTCGGCAGAGGTCACCACGCCGGCCGTCAGCGCGCCCGCATCGATGCCGATGAGATACATATGCACGACGGCGAATACGAGCAGGCCGATCCACGGCAGCCCCGCGGTGAAACCGAAAATCATGCTCAGGGTGGCCGAACCCGCCGCGCCGTAGGTCAGGATGCGCCCGCGGCCGATGCGCAGCGCGAGTTCGTTGCCGCTGACGCTGGCGATCGGCCCGAGCAGAAGAATCAGCGCCGCCGTCAGCGCCACGCCGCCGGGCACGCTGTCGATGGCGCCGCCGGCGGCAAAGGTGAGAAAGGCCACCAGCCAGGCACGCGTGCCGTGCAATTCCCAGGCGTGCGCGAACGACGAAAACATATAGGGCCTGACCGCAGCATTGCGCAGCGCCGGGCGGAAATCGAACAAGGCGCGCCGTGCTGTCGGTCGCGGTGTCGAGGGCGTTAGAGAAAGCACGATCATGCTTGCAGCAATCAGCGGGCCGATGCTGGCGACCACAAAGGCGGTGCGCCAGCCGAAGCCGCTGGCGATGGCACCGCAAAGTATCAGCGAACCGCTGGTGCCGACGCCGAATACCGCGCCGTAGATGGCCGCGCCGCGGCTTTGCCACGGGCCTTCGACGCGGTCGGTCAGCGCCTTCATGCCGGGAATATAGGTGCCGGCGAGGCCGATGCCGATCAGCGTCTGGCACACCATCGCCGACCAGAAGCCGCTCACCAGAAAGGCAAAGCCAAGCGCACCGCAGGCAGCGGCGAGTGCAGCGCAGGCGTAAACACGGCGCGCATCGACACGATCGGTCAGCGAACCGAGAAAGGGCACGCCCGTCATATAACCGCCGAGGACGATGCCGCTGATCAGCCCGGCCTGTGAATTGTTGAGGCCGAATTCGGCGGCCAGCACCGGCAGCAGCGCGGCAAAGCCGGAGAAGGCCGTCATGCTCAGCACCTCTGCGCAGCAGATGAGCGTAATGATGCGCGCCGGTGTGGTGGTCAACTGCAAATCGTTGTCCGCATTGTTGAGTGATCGCCGGGCCGTTAACGAGCGGGCCTAGTCGAGAACCTCGATTGCACCACCGGCATTCACCGTGACCACGCTGACGCCGGCTTCGAGATTGGGGGCGGCCACTTCGGGCGCTGCGGCGGTCATGCGCGCAGCCATGGCGAACCGTGGCTGCGGCGCGTTGTAGCCGTTCGAGACATTCAGCCGCTGCAGTTTGTAGCTGCGCCCGGCCAGTGCCGTTTTGATGATGTCGGCGCGGGCCTTGAAGGCGGTGATCGCTTCGGTGATCAGTTCGTTCTCGACCGCGCGGCGTGCTTCCGGCGACACTGAAAACGACAGGTTGCCGAGCTGCATGGTCGCCTGCAGCTTGCCGATCAGCGCCGAGGCCGCTTCAAAGTCGCGGCTTTCGATGCGGACCTCGGCACGGCTGCGCCAGCCCTGCAGCACATTGCCCTTGGCGTAGACCGGATAGGACTGGTTGTTGCCGGAGCGAACGCGCACGTTTTTGTGTTCTTTGGCGATGCGCAGCGCTTCATTGACGCTCTTGTTGACAGCATTGGCGAGGGTTGCCGGGTTTGCATCGTTCAATTCGACGAACAGCACCGCATTGAGCAGATCGTTCTGCACTTCGCGTTGTGCTTCGGCCTGCAGTTCGACGCTGTTGTAGCGCGGCTCGGTGGCCGCAGCGGCGGCGATGGCAGCGGCCAGCAGGCAGCCCGCGGCGACGATGACGGTCGGAATGTGTTTAATCATGATCGGATGCCTCATTGGGTTGGCGATGGTCTGCCCTGTAAACGTCGGGAATTGCCAAACGGGGTTCGAAAAGACATTTGGTCTTAGAATACGCGATGCCCCGACCCCAATGGTCTCATTATCATGCCGAGAAATGAATTGAAATGCGCAGCCGGTAACCATGATGCACGCGCGCAGCCCGGTTCTGCGGCGGTGGTCAGCGCAAGGCGCACGGTTGCGGCGCCGCGGCGGGCCGGCCTTTGAGCAAGCTGCTCGACAGCATTCGCGATGCCGCTGCACGGCGCGCATTGAACGTCGAAAAGCCTGCCGCTGCCGCCGATGCAACGGCGGCCCGCAGCGTCGCCGGCGAAGACGAAAGTCCCCTGATGATGGCCATGCGGCGCGCCGATGCCATCAATCGCGGTGCGCCGGCGGTCGAATCGGCGCCGGCGGCTCAGGTGGCCAATGCGGACGCCGATCAGCAACGCGAAGCGGAGCGCGCGCACAACGTGATCGGCGCCGCGCAATCGCGTGAGGCGATTGAACGGGGTGCCGCCACGCTGGCGAAACGTCGTGCGGCAGCCGAGGTGTCGGCGCGCGAACTGGCAGAGGCGCGGCGCGCGGCCGAACAAAGCGCGGAGGCCGCAGCGCTCGCACGGGTTGCCGCCGAGGAACAGGCGGTTGTCGAGGCCGCAGCGCGGGCGCAGAGTGAACGGGTGGCCGAAGAGGCTGCGCAGCGCAAACGTGTTGCCGAGCGCGCGGCTGAAGAAGCGGTGCAACGCAAACTGGACGCCGAGCGCGTCGCTACGGCAGCCGCGAACCAGCGTGCACAGGCTGATGCCGAGGCCGAAGAGGCGGCCGACGCACGCGCCCGCGCAGAAGCGGCGTTGCAGCTTGAGATTGCAGCGCGCCATGAGGCAGAGCGCGTTGCCGCGGAACGCGAGCGGACGCGCCGGCAGGCCGAAGAGGAGGCCAACCGCGCAGCGGCCGCGCGGGCGGCGCTCGAAGCGCAACGCGTGGCCGCTGCAAATGCGCCACCGTTGACGCAGGCGCCTGCCGCCGGCATCGGCACGCGGGTGAAGGCGATCCTGTCGCGATACGGCGAGCTGCTCGCCGGTGCTGCGGCCGTGTTGCTGATCGGCATTGCGATCGGCGACTGGGCCGGGCGCAATGCCGTCATCGAGGCGAAACTGGCGGCACGCTCGACGCAGGAAGCGGCGGAAATGCGACTGCGCATCGACGGCGATGTCGATGCATTCAACGAACGCGTTGCAGCACGCGCCGCCAGCGCCAAGACCGCGCCGCGCAAAAAGCCTGCCGGCAAATAGTCCGCGAGCCGAACCGCGCCGGTGCCTGTCAGCGATTGGCAGGCGGCGAAGGGCGATGCGACAATCGCAGTCATAAGCAGTTGCCGGCGGCAGCCGGTCATTCTTGGGGAGGCTTCAGATGCAAACACGCGACCTTGGCATTGCGGTCGTAGGGTCCGGGCGGATCGGTTCCTTGCGCGCGCAAATGGCGGCGCAGCACCCGGCGGTCAAGTTTCTTGCGGTGTCCGACCTGAGTGCTGACCGGGCGGCGGCGCTGGCGGAAAAGACCGGTGCGGATTTTTCCTCGGCCGACAATCTGGCGGTGATTTCGCATCCCGACGTCAATGCGGTGATTGTGTCCACCAGCGAGCACGAACATCTGCTGCCGGTGATGCAGGCGCTGGAACTCGGCAAGCCGGTGCTGGTCGAGAAGCCGATCGCGCTGACGCTCGCCGATGCCGATCGCGTGATCGCGGCCGCGTCGGCGGCAGGCGTCGACCTGCGCGTCGGGTACAGCCGGCGCTACAAGGATCGCTACCTGATCGCGCGCGAACAGATCCTGCAGGGCCGCATCGGCCGCGTGCTGGGCGCCTCGGCGCGCGTGTACAACTCGCGCTCGCAGGCACTGGCGATGCTGCAGCGCAATCCGCATGCCACGCCGGTGGTCGATGCGCTCACCTACTACGTCGACCTGCTCGCGTGGTTTCTGGACGGAGACCCGC
>CAZVDN010000256.1:0-5479 GCA_964625665.1 uncultured Streptomyces sp.
GCCGTAATCGCGGATGAACACGGGTTTGGCCGGGTCGGACAAGTCATAAACCTTAGTCATGCGGCGCACGCGCCAGTCCTTCGGGCCCGAAACGAGATAGGCGATTCCGGTGTCGCATTCCCACCAGCTTTTGTGCGTGCTGCGCAGGTTGCCGACGATGACGTTCATGCGCGACGGTTTTTCCGGCACGGTGACGTCCCACATTTCATGCGCCTGGTCGCCGAACACGCGCAGCATGTAAACCTTCGAGCGGTCGCCCTTGGGCAGTTGTTTGCCCGAGCAGATGCGCGTCATCTGCCCGCCACCGGCCTCGCCTTCGCCGCGCTCGCCCGGAATGTGCACGAGGAACTTCGGCTCGCTCGGATCGGGGACGTCGACGAGGGCCGTCCCGTTGTTCGCCAG
This sequence comes from uncultured Streptomyces sp., assembly GCA_964625665.1. Classification (GTDB taxonomy): domain Bacteria; phylum Pseudomonadota; class Gammaproteobacteria; order Burkholderiales; family SG8-41; genus PALSA-1004. Next base: position 403 of record CAZVDN010000256.1, read on the forward strand.
CTGGCCATTCATCGTATTCATGCGCGTGCCGCCGTGCAGCCCGATGTAGGCGATCCAGCGCCCGTTCTGTTCGACGATGGTCGGCTGGTAAGCGCTGCGCGCCTGCAGATTATGAAATCCGACGACTTTCATGTTCCAGGCCTCGGCCTGATTGTCCGGACGATCGGGATTCGGCATCGGGCCGCTTTGACAGGCCGCCAGCGCGAGTGCAGTCAGACCGGCGCCTGCCAGCCGCATGAATTGAATAGCCATCGTTGCTCCTCCAGTGGATTGGGCACGCATCGGTGTGCATGCTTTATTTTTGAAAAATTTCCGGACTACACGGTTTTCACCGCCTGTTCGTTCATCGCCGTCCTCACCCGCACCGGCAGCATCGGCAACTCGCGCATGCGCACGCCGGTCAACTTGAATACGGCATTGGCAATCGCCGGCGCCATCGGTGCCACGCCGATCTGACCGGCACCGGACACCTGCCCCTGCGCGCCTTCGACAATATGTATTTCGATGTCCGGCATCTCATCCATGCGCGGCACCGGGTAATCGAAAAAATTCGAATGCTGCACTTCGCCGCCTTTGATGACGATCTGTTCGCGCAGCCCCGCCGACATTCCCCAGATAATGCCTGTCTCCAGCTGCTGCCGCAAATGTTTGGGCTGAATCGCCGTGCCCGGATCGGCTACCGCCCAAACCTTGTGCACCTTGATCGCACCGCTGGCGCGATCGACTGAAACCTCGACCACCTCGCCGATCTGGCAATTCCAGGCGCCGCCATGGTTATAGGCCACACCGAGCGCGCGGCCTTCGCGCGGCCGGTCCCATGCCGACACCTTGCGCAGCTGTTCGAGCACGAGTTTGCCGCGCGCATCGGTCATCAATTCGATGCGCAGTTGCAACGGGTCCTTATTCAGCTTCGCCGCCACTTCGTCCATGAAGGATTCGACGGCGAAAATCGTGAAGCCGTTGCCCACCGCATTCCAGTAACCGACCGGCACGCCGCCCAGTTGATGAACATATTCATGGTGCTTGTTGGCAATGCCATAGGGCTGCACCATGCCGACCGCCACCGAGCCATCGAGCCCCGGACTCTTGTCCCATACGACCTTGCGCGCGCGCACCAGCACTGAATCTGCCACCAGCCGGTGGCTCCAGCCCGCGAGCTTGCCGTCTGCAGTAATCGCCGCATCCATGCGCTGCGCCGTCAGCGGCCGGTAGGCGCCGTGTTTGACGTCGTCCTCGCGGCTCCAGATTACTTTCACTGGCTTGTTGGTCGCCTTGGAAAGCAGCACCGCCTCCGCCGTCATCAGCTGTTCGGTCTTCGCACCGTAACCGCCACCCAGGAAGGTGGTGTTGATGCGAATTTCTTCTTCGGGCACGCCCGTGATCTTTGCGCAGACCTGCTGCGCCCACGTCTGTCCCTGCGTCGGCACCCAGACATCGACTTCATTGCCGCGCACCCAGGCCGTGGCATTGAACGGCTCCATGCAGGCGTGATGCACATGGTCGGTCAGATATTCGGCCGACACCGTCTGCGCCGCCTGCTTGAAGGCCGCGCCGAAATCGCCTGCATTGCCGACCGCGCGGCCTGTTTTGCTGCGGTCGCGCGCGATGCCGGCCCATTCGGTCTTTTTCGCTTCGCTATCGTATTTCGACGCCAGTTCGCCCTTGCGCCATTGCACCTTCAGCGCGCGTTTGCCTTTGACTGTCGCCCAGTAATCAGTGCCGAGCACCGCCACTGCATGATCGAGTTTGATGACGGCGACCACGCCCTGCACCTTCATGGCGTCGCTGTCGTCATAGGAGACGGGGCCGTTTTCGGCACCGGTGCCGTAGAGCGGATGCGGCGTGTTGGCAATCGGCGAACGCGCCAGCGAGGCATAGAGCATGCCGGGAATCTGCACATCGATGCCGTACTGCGCGCTGCCGTTGACCTTGGCCGGCACATCAACGCGCCGCACATCGCGGCCTATCAGGCGCCATTGTTCGCGCGGCTTGAGTTCCTTTTCGGTGACCAGCGGCGGATTATTGACAACTTCGCTGAACACCGCGATTTCTCCGTAGCTCAGTTCGCGCTTCGATGCCGGATGGATGACCTTGCCGGGCGCGGTCGTGCATTCGCCGGTCGGCACGTTCCAGTACTGCGCGGCATTGGTCATCATGATCTTGCGCGCCTGCGCACCGGCCAGCCGCATGATGGTGAAATAGCCCCGCGTCGAATTGCTGCCGCCCACACCCTGCACGCCGAAGTAGCCGGGATTGATGTAATCCTTGGCTGCCGGCGCCTGCTCGACCTCGACCTGGTTCCAGTCGGCGTCGAGTTCTTCTGCCAGCACCAGCGGCAGCGAGGTCATGATGCCCTGTCCCATTTCCGCAGTCGGACACATAATGCCGATGCTGTTGTCCGGCCGGAAATGCACCCAGGCATTGGCCTTCAGGCCGTCCTCGCAGGCGCGCGCATCGAACACTCTGAACAACAGGTTGGGGCCGAAGGCGAAACCCAGCGCCAGCCCGCCGGCACTTTTCAACCAATCGCGGCGCTGCGGGCTTTGCAGCGCGCTGAGGCGCAGCGATTTCGAATGGAGAGTAGCCATTTCAGCCCTCCTTCGCTGCACGCTCGATGGCGGCAATGATGCGACGATAGGAACCGCAGCGGCAGATGTTGGTCTTCATGTACGCAACGATCTGGTCGCGCGTCGGATGCGGGTTTTCTTTCAGCAAGGCCGCGGCGCGCATGATCTGGCCCGACTGACAGTAGCCGCACTGCGGCGTCTCTTCGGCCATCCACGCCTTCTGCAATGGATGCTCGCTGGTCGGCGAGAGGCCTTCAATGGTGGTGACGCGCGCATTGCCCAGCGTGCCGATCGGTCGCAGGCAGGAAAATGCCGCCTTGCCGTCGATATGCACGGTGCAGGCACCGCACTGGCCGACGCCGCAGCCGTATTTGGTGCCGGTGATCTTGAGGTTTTCGCGCAGCACCCACAGCAGGGGCGTGTCCGGATGCGCCGTCACGGTCTGGCGTTTGCCGTTGACCGTCAGCGTCGTCGCAGTCATTTGTGCCATGGCCCCCTCCTGTCGCGCCGAAGCGCGGAACCGGCGCTTATTCTAGTCTGAATCAGCCTGCGCGGAACAATCCTCTGCCAACTGAGTGCATGCGCTCAAACCCCGTCTTCGTGACGCGGATCATTTCGCCGACCTGCACGCCCGCCGTATGTTCCTTGTTGACTACGTTGGGTTGCACAACGATGGTCATGTTTTCCTCGAGCACCATGTCGGGCAGCCTGCCGGCCGGCCGGCTGCGGCTGCCAAGGATAGGCTGGAAATAACCGCCGCCGAAACCGTGCACCAGATCGTCGCAGATGGTAAAGCCACGGTCTTCAACCAGACTGCTGGCGTCGAGGATGGCCTGCATGGTCGTGCCGGCGCGGATCACCGCGGTAACAGCGTCGTAAGTGTCCTCGGCCGTCCTGTGCAGATCGCGATAGAGCGGCGTCGGCTCGGCGCCCACCGTGAAGCTGCGCAGCACCTGCCCTGCGTAATCCCACCAGAAGGCCGAGAGTTCGCAGAACACCAGATCGCCTGCGGCGACCTTGCGCGGCGACGGCAGTTGCCGCGGCACATAGAGATGGGGCGCGGCCATCGCGGTGCAGCCGATGTAGTGGATCATGGTCGTGCCGCCATGCTTGATGTAAGCGCTCTCGACCAGCGCCGACAACTCGCGCTCGTCGAGGCCGGGCCTGCAACCGTCGAGCAGCGCTTCAAACGCGGCATCGCTCATCGCCGCGCCGATGCGGAACCAGTCGAGCTCTTCGGCCGACTTGATCATGCGCAGGCGCGTGTAATCGGCGTCGAGGCTTTTTACCGAAAAACCTTGCTCAAGCTGTTTGTATTTGGCGTGCGGCAGCGGGCCGATCACGCCGACATTTTTGGCACCGCGCCTTTTGAGCTCCGCAATGGTTCGCACGATGCCTTCGTGCCCGCCCCACTGCACATCAACATCGCGGGCGATGATTTTGGCCAGCGGGGAATGGTTGTACCACTCCATGAACATGGTCATCGGTACGCCGGGCCTGAAAATCGTCAGCGCCTCGACGGTGCCAGGCCAGCCGGTCACCCACTGCGTGGCGTTGCCGTTGCGGTTGTTGGTGACGATCAGCAGATGATCGACGCCGTGTTTCTCCATGGCCGCGCCGAGCGCCGCGTGGCGCCGCGCGTATTCAGCGTCGGAAAAGCGCGGGTATTCCTGTTTGAGGATTTCCTGCAGGCGTGGTTCGAGTTTCAGCGTAGACACTTCGACGGCCTTTTCAAAAACGGGCGTTCGTCCTGAGCCTGTCGAAGGATGAGCGCTTGATTTCGCGAGATCAGGGAGAACGCTCGGTTCATGGTTCGACAGGCTCACCACGAACGGTGCACAAGGTTACGCCGCACCTAAGGCAGCGCCTTGCGGCGCAAAGCCGCCTCAAAATACGGGAACTGGCTCATCGCATCGGTGCCACTGACCGGCGTTGCGGCGCGCAGCCAGGTCGGGTCGAGTTGTTTGATCGAGGTCAGCCCCATGAGCCCCAGCATGGTCTTGATTTCGAATTCCATGATTTCGAGCATGCGCGCGATGCCGGCCTCACCTGCCGCCGCCAGCGCCAGACCCTGCAGCTTGCCGACGCCGACGGCCGAGGCGCCGAGTGCAAGCGCCTTGATGACGTCGGTGCCGCGCATGATGCCGCCGTCCATCAGCACTTCGGCACGGCCGTCGACCGCTTCGACCACTTCCGGCAGCACTTCGATGCTGCCCTGCGCGTGGTCGAGCTGACGGCCGCCGTGGTTCGACACGTACACGCATTCGACACCGTGCTCGACCGCCATGCGCGCATCTTCCGCCGTGGCAATGCCCTTGAGGATCATCGGCAGGCCCGTGCACTGCTTCATCCACGCCAGATCATCCCAGTTGAGGCTGGCCTGATAACGCGGGTCGCCGCCCGATTCGCGCATGAGGAAACGGTTGTTGATGTCGCGCTCGCGGCGGCTGTAGTAGGCACGGTCAACCGTAATGCAAATGGCACGGTAGCCGACCGCCTTGGCGCGCTGC
>CAZVDN010000257.1:0-5466 GCA_964625665.1 uncultured Streptomyces sp.
GGTGACCGTCGGTGGTCGCTCGGAACGACAGCAGCTGCAGGCCGTCCTTGCCGACTTCCCATTCGTGCGAGCCGGCAATGCCGGCCGGCGCGTAGATCGCCGACCCGGCGTGCACCGGAAATTCCTTGCCGTGATAATCGCGCACGATCGCGCTGCCGGCCATCACGTAATAAAACACCTCGATGGCGTGCCAGTGCAGGTGCTCGTGCGTGCCGGCCTTGAAATTGGCGACGGCGACGCGCACACGCTCGCTCGGCCGGTCGGGGCAGCCGATCAGCGGACGCAGCGTCTGGCCGTCGACCACACCGCGCGTTTCCTTGACGTTGGCCTGATCGAATACCTGCAAGGTTGAAGCGAACTCTACTGCCATGTTGAATCTCCTCCGGGTCAAATTTTTGCGCGCGCGAGCGCGCAACACGTGAAATGCCTTACTGCACCTTGATGTTGCCTTCCTGCACGACCTTTTTCCACTTCAGGACGTCACGCGCAATAATGCGCGCGAATTCCTCCGGCGACGAATGGGTGGCTTCGCGCCCCTCGCCACGCAGGCGTTCCTGCACCTCGGGCATGGCCAGAATTTTCGCCAGTGCCTGGTTCATGCGCGCGACGACGTCTTTCGGAATGCCGGGCGGACCCCACATGCCGTTCCACGGATTGGTTTCGTAGCCCGGCACGATTTCGCCGATCGCCGGCACATCGGGCAGTTCGGCCGAACGCTTTTCGGTGGTGACGCCGAACGCGCGCAGCCGGCCGGCTTTCAAATGCGGCAGCAACGCCGGCGCCGATGAAATGATCATCTGGATCTGGCCGCCGAGCAGATCGGTCACTGCGGGGGCGTCGCCCTTGTAGGGGACGTGCACCATTTTCGTTTTGGTCAGCTGCATCAGCAACTCGGACGCCAGATGCGTGCCGCCGCCGATGCCCGACGAGCCGAAGTTGAGCGTGCCCGGTTGCGCACGCGCCAGTTCGATCAGCTCTTTCAGGTTGTTCGCCTTCACCATCGTGTTTACCGCCAGCAGCCACGGCCCGCTGTGCAGCAGCGCGATCGGCGTGATGCCCTTGACCGGATCAAAGGGCATCGAATAGAGCGCCGCGTTGGTCGCATAACTGGTGGCGACGATGATCACCGTATAGCCGTCAGGATTGGCGCGCTGCGTGATATCCGAGCCTACCGAACCGCCGGCACCGGCGCGGTTATCAACGATGAACTGCTGGCCGAGCGCCTCGGACAACCGCGCGCAGAGTATGCGCGCCACGATATCGGTGCTGCCGCCGGCGGCAAACGGCACCACCACCCGCACCGGTTTGTTGGGCCATGCCGCACCCTGGGCAATTACCGCCGCGCTCAATGCCGCCAACGCAAAAAACAGTACCGCACGAACCGTCTTCATCGCCGTGACCTCCTCCGGGTTGGACTGCACGAAACGGACAACAACCGCTGCAGCGGTTTTTTCTTTTGATCGTCCGGCATTTGCCGGCAAGCGTCAAGCCGCCGACGCCGGCGCGCTGTTCGTTAACGGTGATCCGTCATTCACTACTCGTAAAACGAACCTTTCATGTCGGCGATGCCGCGGTCGAGCAGATATTGCATGTCCGCCGAGGATTCCATCGTTTTGCGGTCGATATTGAACTGGATCGCGCGCTCGGCCGAGGTTGTGCCCTTGATGGTCAGCAGCGACAACGACTCCTTGATTTCCCATTCGTGCGCACCGCGCAGGCCGGCCGGGCCGTAGACGACATCACCGGGGCCGACTTCCCAGGAATTGCCCTCGATATCGCGCACGATGCCTGCGCCGGCGACGATGTAGTGAAACGTCTCGATCATGTGCCAGTGCAGGTGCTCGTGCGTGCCCGGGCCGAAGGTAGCCAACCCAACGCTGATGCGCTCGGCCGGATGCTCCTTGCAGCCGGCGAGTTTCTTGATGGTGAGACCCGGGATCACGCCCGGGGACGTCGGCTCATTGGCCTGGTTGAACACCTTCAATTCGGATTTGATGTTTTTCATACGGTCCTCTGCTGTGCATGGAATGGCGGGTCGACGCAATGTCGAAACAACGGCAACGCGCCGCTATAATAGCGCCTGTATTCACATCACACATTCGTCCGCGCCGGCACGAGGCGGCGCACCCTCGAGAGGAAACCATGGTCATCGTCGACACCCACGTCCACGTCTTCACGGACGACCGCAAAAAATATCCGCAGATCATCGACACGCCGCGCGCCGGCTCGATCCCCAGCATCACCGAAATCGGCCAGACGCCGTGGCCGGTCACCACCGTCGAAATTCTGGGCAAGCTGATGGAAGAAGCCGGCGTCGACAAGGCGACCCTGGTGCAGGCCTACTTCGTCTACGAATACGACAACCGCTACACCTGCGACGCCGCGCGCACCGACCCGAAACGCTTCGCCAGCGTCGTCGTGCTAGATCCGCTCGATCCGAAATCGCCCGACGAACTGTCGCGCCTCGTCGAACAGGAAGGCGTCACCGGCATGCGTTTCATGCGCGGCCGCCTGCCGCAGACCTCGCTCGGCGAGCCGGCGACCTTCCCGCTGTGGGAGCGCATGGAAAAGCTCAAGATCCCGCTCGCCATCAACGACCGCATTCATGAACTGCCGAAGATCCGCAAAGCAACGGAAAAATATCCCGGCGTGAAGGTCTGCTTCGAACACGCCTGGGGCCACAAGACCGGCACCCCGCCCTACCCCGATCTCGCGCCGCTGTTCTCGTTCGCCGACAATCCCAACATCTACGTCAAGACCGCCATCAACAACATCGCCGCCGCACGCGACGCCGGCGGCACCGCCGAAGCGCTCTACGAAAAACTCGTCAGCGTGTTCAGCGCCAAACGCATCATGTGGAGCTCGAACTACCCGGCCCACCCGCGCTTCAACAGCATCAAGGAACGCCTCGACGAATCGAAAAAAGTCATGGCCTTCCTCTCCGAAGAAGACCGTCGCTGGATCTTCGGTGAAACCGCGCTGTCGGTGTTTCCGGGCCTGCGTTAATAGAAACGAACGCCGGATAAATCCCCGCCCCCTGCGAGCCGCCGAGCAGCGCAGCCGGGTCGGGGGAAGTCGGCGAGCACTGTCTGAGCACTTGGCGCGTTGCGCCAAGTGCGAGTTGCGCAGCCGCCCGACGCGGCGAGCAGCGCAGGGAAGTCCGCAGGACCGGCGAACCGGGGGCGGTTTTCTTTGGTTACTTTCTTTGGGCGCCCAAAGAAAGTAACCGGCCGCCGGGCCGCAACCGGCCAATAAGAGATGCATTCCTAAAACAACGCGAAGAACACCCCTCACCCTGTCCCTCTCCCTCAAGGGGAGAGGGAACCTGCTAAATGCCTCCCTCAATACGAGGCAACCAGAACAATACGCCGCGCTTAATGCCCGCCTTTGTAAATCGGCTCCGGCTGCGTAAAGAACGACAACAGGATGTGATAAACCTGCATGTAGTTGATCTGCTGGAAGCTCGCGTGCGAGATGCCGGCCATGACACTAAACGTCTTGTCCGGATTAGGCAGCAGCGAAAAAAACTTGATCAAGTCATCGAAGCCGGCGATGCCGTCGAATTCGCCGCGCATGACGATGGTCGCCGCCTTGATCTTCGTCGGATCGACCACCGGCAGCTTCGAGCACATGTCGACATAGGTGCCGGTCGGCACCGAATCGTCGAGCTCAAGCACGCGGTCGGTGAAGATTTCGATGACCTTGTCTTCAGCGCAGCCCGGATGGTCGCGGGTGAACACGCTCAGCATGAAGGCGCGGTCGAGCGGACGGCGGTTGACGTTGATGAACTGCGGCAGCTTTTTGCGGCGCTCTTCGAGCGTCGGGCTGCCTTCGCCCGTCCACACGAAAGCATCGAGCGCGAGGCGCGAGACGCGCTCGGGATGGCGCTCGGCGAACATTGCGGCGCGCAGCGCGCCCGACGAGATGCCGTAAACCATGAACTGCTTCACGCCGCGCGTTTTCATGATGTAGTCGGTGGCAGCCGCGGCGTCATCGGCGCCGTTGGAAATGTCACAGTTGATCGGGCGCTTTTTGTCGGAGCGGCCGTAGCCCTCCATGTCGAAGCACCAGGTGTCGAAACCCTGCGCGGCGAAAAAATCCATCACCGACGAGAACGGACGGCCCGGCACCTGCAGATCGAAGGTCGGCTGCGAGGCCATCGATGAGCCGTGGATGAACAGCACGGTGCCGCGCTTTTCCCTGGTCGTTGCCGGCTTTTCATACAAAAACAGTTTGACCTCGCCTTTCTGGGTCCAGTGTTCCTTGCCGGTATACGAAGCGTGAACGATCGGCGTGTGCATGATTTTTCCTCGGGTAATTGGGCGTGCGGACAAAAGAGCGCGCTAGTCTATTTCGACGGGGATGCAGCGTCAATGTCGCGGCGCGAAATTGCCGCAGCCTCGGCGCGCGGCCTATAATTCAAGCCATTCCCGCACTTTTCCGAACTTTTCCGCACTTTCCCGAAAAGCGCCGCCCGCGCGGCCAATGCCATGAGCGAAAAATATTCAACGCTGTTCCCCTCCGTGCGCCAGCAGGTCAGCGACGCCGAGTGGGAAACGCGCGTCAATCTGGCCGCCTGTTACCGTCTCATCGACAAATACGGCATGTCGGACCTGATCTACAACCACATCACGGCGCGCATTCCGGGCAGCGACGAGCACCTGCTGATCAACCTCTACGGCCTGCTCTACAAGGAAATCACTGCGTCGAGCCTCGCCAAAATCGATGTCGAGGGCAACATCCTGTCGAAGCCCGACACCGATTACGGCATCAACAAATCGGGCTACGTCATCCACGGCGCGATCCACAAGGCGCGCCCCGACGTCAAATGCATCATCCACACGCACACGCGCGCCGGCATGGCAGTGTCGTCGATGAAGGGCGGGCTGCTGCCGATGACGCAGACGTCGATGCGTTTTGTCGGCCATATCGGGTATCACGACTATGAAGGCCCGGCGATCGACCTCGGTGAACGCGAACGCCTGGTGCGCGACCTCGGCCCGCATGACGCGCTGATCCTGCGCAACCACGGCCTGCTGACCTGCGGCTCCACCATCCAACAGGCCTTCAACACCATGTATCAGCTCGAACTCGCCTGCCGCGCGCAGGTTGATGCGATGGCCGCCGGCGGCGCCATCACGCTGCCACCTGCTGAAGTGCTCGAACGCACCGCGCACCTTTACCAACCCGGCACGCGCCGCCCCTACGGTGTGCTCGAATGGCACGCCATGCTGCGCCTGCTCGCCGCCGAACCCGGCGGATATCCGCCCTACTATCAATAAACGTCCGCTTAAAAGGAAACACTGTGGATTTCAGCATCAGCGAAGAACAACGCGCCCTCGTCGACACCGTCCGCAAGGTCTGCCAGAAGGAATTCGCGCCGCGCGCGATCAAGTATCTCGACGGCACCTGGCCCGCCGAGAACATGAAGACCCTTGCCGAGATCGGCGTGCTCGGCATGTCGGT
>CAZVDN010000258.1:0-5443 GCA_964625665.1 uncultured Streptomyces sp.
CTGCCGGCGCTGTTGCGCCGGCACGGCATCAATCCGACCCACCAGCGCATCGAGATTGCCTACGCGATCCTGTCGCGTTGCGACCATATGTCGGCCGACCGCATCCTCGCCCTGGCCAATGATCGCGCCACCGAAACCTCGAAAGCGACGGTCTACAACACGCTGAAACTGTTCGTCGGGCAGAAACTGATCCGCGAAGTGGTCGCCGGGGCGGGACGCGTGTTCTACGATCCGAACACCGCGCCGCACCACCATTTCTACAATGTTGATACCGGTGAACTGACTGATATCGACGCGCGCGCGATCGAGGTCAGCGGGCTGCCGCCGTTGCCGCAGGGCGCAGTGGCCGAGGGCGTCGATGTGATCGTGCGCATCCGTTCGCGCGTCAATTGAAAAAACCGCCGCTGCCCAGTTCACGCATGAGCGCGGCGTAGTCACGCGCGCCGGGGCTCGACGGCGTAAATGCATAGATGTCCTTGCCGCGCATCGGGCTTTCGGCGAGCGCGACATTTTCGACGATGCGTGTTTCGCATACGGCGTCGCCGTAGCGGCGTTTGAGTTCCGTGTAAATGTCGCTCGACAAACGGCGCCTTCCGTCGTAACGCGTGACCAGCACGCGCCGCTCGATGCGGCGTTTAAGTTTTGTTTCGAGCGCGTTGAGCGCACGATCGAGACGATCGACGCCCTGCAGTGAAAGAAAATCCGCCGACACCGGAATCAGCACGCGGTCGGCGGCAATCAGCGCATTGAGTGTCAGCACGCCGAGCATCGGGCAGCAATCGATGATGATGGGCGCGGCCTGCGCGCCGAATCCGTTGCGGATGCCGTCGCGCAGGCGTGTCGAAATGTTTGCGTCACCGCCGCACAGTGCGTCGATCTTCGACAGATCGAGCGTGGCCGGAATGATGCGTCGTCCTGACTCGAGACGGTGCACGACTTTGTCGAGCGGCACGCCGCTGCCGAAAAAACCGAATGCCCCCGCCTGCGGCGCGATCGCCGTGGCGCCCGAAGCCAGTGTCAGATGCCCCTGCGGATCGAGATCGATGGCGATCGGATCAAGATTGAGCATGGAAAGCCCTGCGCTGACATTCAGCGCGGTGGTCGTTTTGCCGACGCCGCCTTTTTGATTGAATACCGCGATGACTGCCATGTTTGTTCCATCGGGAATCTCCCCGGACCCGACGCAGAATACGTCGGAGCGGCCTCTGCTGACGCCGGAAACAGCCGCGGAAAACGCGCCGTAATTCGCGGTTTGCCGGCCGCCATTGAGAATTACGTCGAGACAGGCGCTGCAAGTCACGGACGGAAAAGGATTTCAATGCCCGTGTCCGAAAGTTGTAGGAAGACTTCCTACAAAAAGCAACGCGCATTAGGCAGGGGTATTCATCGAATCTGTCCGATTAAGTTTTCTTTCGCCTGCGCTCATCATTCGCTCCATCGTAACTAACCAAGCAACTGACAAGGAGCAACGACATGAGCAAAGACCAACTGTTGGGCGAAATCCGCGAAACCAATCTGGCCTACCTTCTGCTGGCCCAGCAAATGATCCGCATGGACCTCGCCACCGCGACCTTCCGCCTCGGCATCAGCAAGGAAGTCGCCGAGATCCTCGAACAACTCTCGCTGGCCCAGATCATGAAGATGGCGGCGTCGAACATGCTGATGTGCCGTTTCCGCTGCGATGACCGCACGATCCTCGGCCTGCTCACCGACCACAACGCGAACAGGAGGCGTTGGCGCGCGAAGCCGCCGCCCGTGCCGCCGAAGCGGCCGCTGAACTGCGCCGCAAGAGCGAACACCGCGCGCGCGCGGCGATGATGGCACGCGCCCAAAGCGAGCGTACGCTGGCCGAGGCCGCGACCCTGCGCGCCAAAACGGAAATGGAATTTGCCGCCGCTGCGCACAAGAGCGCCGACGGCGAGCGTGAAATACTCGCGCTTACGCAGGAACGCCTGCAGGCCGAGCAGCGCGCGTGCCATGCCAGCGAAACGCGCATCGAAGCCGAGCGTGCGGCTGCCGCCGCCGTGCAGGCTGCCGAGAACGCCGAATGGAAACGCGCCCATGCTGCGCGCGACGCCATGGAGGCCACCCGCGTGCGCATCGGCAGCGAACTGCAGGAAGCCGCCGCGGCAGCCCGTCTGGCCGACGCCGAGCAGGCAGCCGCGCAGGCATCGCAAACGCGCGAACGCGCTGCCGCGCTGGCGGAAGAAGCCGCGCGCGGCCGCGCCGCCGCCGAATTGCAGCTGGCATCGATTGAAGAGGAAAAACGCCGCCGCGAAGAAGCGCTCGAAGCCGAATTGCGCGATCGCGCAGCGATGGCCCGTGCTGCGCTGGAACAAGCCGAACGCGCGGCAGCAACAGCGCCGGTCGCCATGCCGGTCGATCTGCCGGTCGCGGCGCCGCAAACCGCACCAGCGTTCTGGCGCAGCTGGTTTCAGTTGGTGCGTCCTTACACTGCAGCCGGATTGTCGGCGGCCTGTGCCTTTGCCGTGGCGACCGCCTGGATCGGCGTGCAGGCTCCCAATGTATCCACTGCATCAAGCGGTGTGGTTGCGCAGGTGTCCGTGCCGGCCACCGACGCCGGCAATCTGCCGACGCTCAAATCGATCGACACACTGACCAGCCTCGACCGCCTCGAGGCAGCCGGTGCCCTGGTAGCGCGCTAAGCGCACCGCGCAGCGCCGGTTTTGTAGGAATTCTTCCTACACGTTTGCGGGCGTTTTGCCGGCAAGCGTGCGCGCACGCCTTTACCCTGCAAATCTTAAGTTCGCTCCCGCTGCGGCCGTTAATAGTTCGGGTGAGGGAATAACGGGATAGGGCGGAAGCGGCGACAAAGCCGTGCAGCGCCCGGGAGCGACAATCATGCAGGTCATCAAGACAAATCCGGCACGGGCAGCATGTGCGTTGTTCGCGCTGACTGGAATATTTCTGTGCATGCCGCAGGCGGCACGCGGCGACGAAGTGATCGCCCCGGCACCCCGCGCCATCATGCTGCCGATGATGCGCGTCGGCGGCATTCCCCAGGGGCAGGCCATGCAGATCACGGAACACGGCAGCGAGCTGGTGGCCGTTGCGCGGGTCGCGCTGGCGGCGGCGACGCAGGCGGCGCCGGTGAAACAGGCGCTTGCCGAAGTCAAAGAGTCGAAGACCGCGCCGCGTCTGTTCTGCGCCGGCAGCATGTAAGGTTCTGTAGTTTGTTCAGGCGCCGCGGTGAGGCGGTGCCCTGCGCGGGCCTCGTGTTCGCGCAGTCCTCATTTTCCGGCAATGCATAGCATCGTCACGCCGATCGTGGTGCGTCTGCCGCACCATGGGCGCTGAGTGCATGCGCGCCCGGGCATGGCGCCATTGCACTGCGATTCTCAGCTTTGGTCCTTCGACAGGCGGGGGGCGAATGCCGTTAACGGACCGGGTTTTTAGAATTTCTGCCGGATGGCGAGGATTGCCTGATTGCGCAGCGTTTTGAGCAGGCGCAGTTGCTCGGGCTCGATGTGCAGTTCGCCGGCCTGGTCGCGGTCGGCGTAAAACAGGCCGATGGCCTTGTTCTGGATGACCAGCGGCAGCAGCAGGAAGGTCGGTGCATTCACCTTGTCGCGATACCACGCCGGAATGCGGCTGACGATGTTTTCGGCGTGCGTGTCGGCGATGAAGAGATCGACGTTTTTGGCCACCGCCAGCTGAAACACATCCTGCGGCTTGTCGAGCGGCACGCCGAAATCCTTGAGCAATCCGTCGATGCGGGCGCCGTAGCCGAAGCGCGCTTGCAGGCGGTTGAGTCGGCCGTCGCGCGTGCACAGCAGCACCTGCGAAAAACCCATGCCGCGATACATCGTCTCGAGGATGATGCGCAGCACATCGTTGAGGTTGAAATCGGCGACCAGCGTGTTGGTGATGTCCTGGATGCCGGCGGTCAGCGTGGCCACGGCGTCGGTGTGGTCAAGCGCCGGTGCGGCGGCGGCAATCGCCACGGTGCGGTCGACGAAATTCTCGACCGTGTCCGCGGGCGAGAGTGTTTTGTCGCCGCCATCTTCCCCCGGTTCCTTGTCGCCGGCCGACCATTGGGTGATCGATTTCAATACGCGGCTCTTGCCGGCGTCGGGCACGAACATGCCTGATTCCGAGAGAAACTGTTTGACGGAATCGTCGACAGCCGCGGAGAGCTGTTTTTTGTCGATGCTGATGCCGGCGCTGAACTGTTTGCCCAGACGTTCGAGTTCGGCGGTCTTGCGTTCGGGCGAGGTTTCGCTGGCGGCGCGGCATAGCGCACCGGCCAGGTTGGCGGCGATGCGCAGGCGTTCGGCGCCGTCGTGCGGCTTGCCGACGGTGGCATTGCCGACCGAACGCATGCTATTGATGATTTTTTCCGGCAGATACCAGGTGCGCGCGACTTCGATGCCGAGGTCTTCGAGCGAAATGCCGAGCACGGTGCGCGCGGCCTTGTCTTCGGCTTCGCCGTTTTGCACGCGTTTGCCGATTTCCACCGACTCTTCGTAAAAGTAATAGCTCGCCAGCAGCCTGCCGAGATGATGGAAGATGCCGCAGATGAAACCTTCCTCGCGGTCAGGCAGGCCGCAGGCGCCGGCCACGCGGTTGGCCATGATGCCGGTGAAATAGGCGGTAATGGCCACTTCCTTGACCTGCGAGGCCTGCGCCTTGTTCTGCAGGTGCTCGAAGAGAATCAGCGTGATGGCCAGATCGCGCACCGCATCGAAGCCGAGGATCATCACGGCGCGCGAAATCGTGCTGATGCTGCCGCCGAACTGGCGGTATCCGGTCGAATTGACGATGCGCAGCAGCTTGTTGGTTAGCGCGAAGTCCTTGAGCAGCGCGGCGGACAGGGTCTGCACGCTTTCGTCGCTCTGGGAGGCGATGCGGTTGATTGTACTGATGGTTTGCGAGAGCGCCGGGAAGCTCGATTTGTGCTGCATGCGGCGCAGCAGGAAATCGATCGCGCCCTTGCCATTGCGGCTGGCGCCGGCGTCTTCGACGACGGCGGCGGGTTTCAGATACTCCTCAATCGCCTGTTTCATTGCGGCGGCCGTCGGATACCGTTCCCCCGCAGTTTTGCCGATGGCGCGCATCACGAGCTGGTCGGCCGCCTCGTCGAGTTCCGGATTCAGGCGCGAGGGCGGCTGAAACGGCTCGTTGGCGATTTTGTGCATGACCTCGTAAGTGTTGTTGCCCTTGATGGCAGGCGTGCCGACGAGCATTTCGTAGAGCACCATGCCGGCGGCAAACACATCGGTGGAGGCGGTCGCGGTTTCGTTGCGCAGGCGTTCGGGCGCCATGTAGCGCGGAGTGCCGGCCAGCCCGTCGGGCGACTGCGTGGCGCCCGCGGCGGCGGCGATGCCGAAATCCATGATGCGCGCCGAACCGGCGGCATCGATCATGATATTGGCGGCTTTGATGTCGCAGTGAACCACCCGTTTGCCGTGGGCGTAATGGA
>CAZVDN010000259.1:0-5434 GCA_964625665.1 uncultured Streptomyces sp.
CCACCAGCGCAATGACCGAAGGACCGGTGCCCTTGTAGGAAATGCGCACGATCTGCACCCCCGCCATCGCATTGAACAGTTCGGATGACAGATGCGGCGGCGCGCCGAGCGTGCCGGCCGCGTAATTCAACTTGCCCGGCTGAGCCTTGGCCAGCGCGATCAGTTCCTTGACGCTTTTGATCGGCATCGACGGATGCACGACAAGGATGTTCGGCGACGTCACCGCCATCGTGACCGGCGTCAGGTCCTCGAGCGGATGATAGTTTTCGCGACGCATCAGCGGCAACAGCCAGGTCGAAGAGCCGTTGAGCAAGATCGTATAACCGTCGGCCGGCGATTTCGCTACGACTTCCGGCGCCAGCGAGGCGCGGTTTTCGACAATCACCTGCTGGCCGAGGGCGCGCGACAGGTCCTGAGCGATCAGGCGGGCCACGTAGTCATTTGCGCTGCCCGGCGCCGCCGTGACAAAACGGACCACCTTCTGCGGGTAGTTTTGCGCGCAAGCCAATCCGGCGTGCAGCGCCAGCGCGCCGGCGGCAGACAATATCAGTGAACATCGTTTCAACGACATGCATCCTCCATAGCGGGAAAATGAGCGGTTTTGCGCCAGCCATAGCGCCACATGCGCCGCCATCAAGCGACAAAGTTTAGGTGTAATGCGCCGGCGCAACAAGCAGTCATCATCGGCAGCCGGCTTAACGCTGCAACCCAAAACGTTTATAGTTGCACGGCACTGCTCTCGCGCAATGTCAGCGCCAGAATTAAAACAATTTCAAAAGCAACCGATGAAACATGCCCCAGCGGCCAACCGCCGCGAAGACCTGCGCCTGATTACCGGGCGCGGCCGCTATGCATCCGATATGAATCTGCCGGGCCAGTTGCATGCCGGCTTTCTGCGTTCCGATCGCGCACACGCGCGGATCGTCTCCATCGATACCGCGACAGCCATGCGACATCCCGGCGTCGTGGCCGTCTATACCGGCGCGGATGCGGTGGCTGCCGGATACACGCAGTTCCCCAACATGATGTCGTTCACCGGCCCCAACGGCGAGACCATCATCAAACCGCCGCGCCCGGTGATTGCGCACGGCACCGTGCGTTTTGCCGGCGAGCCGGTCGCCATGGTGGTGGCCGAATCCGCACTCGCGGCGCGTGACGCCTTCGCTGCGATTGACATCCAATACGAAGAACTGCCCGTCGTCGTCGATCCGGAAAAAGCGCTTGCAGCGGGTGCGCCGCAGTTGCATGAAGCCGCACCGCATAACCTCGCCTTCGAATGGAGCGTCGGCAACAGGGACGCTGTTGAAGCCGCCTTTGCGCAGGCCGCCCATGTGGCGCGCGTCAAAGTCGCCTCGCAGCGCGTAGTGCCGAGTCCGATGGAGCCGCGCGCCTGCCTCGTCAGCTACAGCGCCGCGGAGGATTGCTACGACATCTGGGTCTGTTCGCAGGGCATTACCATGATGCGCTGGCAGTTTTCGGTGCTGACCGGTTTACCTGAGGACAAACTGCGCTTTCATCTGCATGACAACGGCGGCGGCTTCGGCCAGCGCGCCGCGGTTTACCCGGAATACGCGGCGCAGATGATTGCCTCACGCAAACTTGGCCGGCCGGTGAAATGGATTTCCAGCCGGTCCGAGAGCTTTCTGTCCGACAGTCACGGCCGCGGCGTCATCATCAGCGGCGAACTCGCGCTCGATACCGATGCGCGTTTTCTCGCGGCGCGTTACCGCTTCAACTGCGACATGGGTGCCTATTTGACGCCCACTGCGGCCAACAGCCATGTGCGCAATCCGTCGATCTGCACCACCGGCGTCTACCGCATTCCGGCGCTGCAGGCGGATTTCAAAGTGGTGTTTACCAATACCGTGCCGGTAGCCGCCTACCGCGGCGCCGGGCGCCCCGACATGGCCTACGCCATTGAGCGTCTGGTCGATCAGGCGGCGATCGACCTTAAGCTGTCACGCGATGAAATCCGGCGGCGCAATTTCATCCCGCCCGATGCGTTCCCCTATAAAACACCGACGCTCGGCGTTTACGAGAAGTCCGATTTCACCGGCTGTCTGGCGCAGGCGCTGAACGATGCCGACTGGAGCGGATTCGAGGCACGCCGGGATGCCGCGCGCAAACGCGGCGCGCTGCGCGGCATCGGTTTATCGACCGTCATCGAAGGCACCGCACCGGGCGCCGCACCGAAAGACCAGGTGCTCATCGAGTTCGAGCCGTCCGGCGCGATGACCTTGTTCGTCGCCTGCCTTTCGTCGGGCCAGGGCCATGAAACCACCTTTACGCGGATTTTTTCCGACGCACTGGGCATCGCCAATGAGAACGTCACGCTGCGCGAGAGCGCGCACGACCGCGCCCTGATCGGCAACTTCAGCGGCGGTTCGCGCTCACTGGTCGGAGCCGGCAGCGTCTGCCAATTGGCCGCAAAAAAACTGATTGAGCATGCCAAACCTTTTGCTGCCGAGGCCCTCGAACTGGAACCGTCGCAGGTGGATTACATCAACGGCGTCTGGCGTTCCCGCGACGGTTCGCAGTCGATCACCATGATGGAACTGGCCGCCCAACTCGCCGGCCAACAACCGCATCCGCTCAATACCATGACTGAAGCCACGGTCGGCGCCACCTACCCCAACGGCTGCCACGTTGCCGAAGTCGAAATCGATCCCGAGACCGGCGTGACACGCATCGTCAACTACACCACGGCCGACGACTGCGGCAATGTCATGAACCACACCATCGTCGAAGGCCAGGTGCACGGCGGCGTCGTGCAGGGCGCCGGCCAGGTGTTTGGCGAACATGCCGTCTACGATGAAGACAGCGGCCAGTTGCTCGCCGGCAGCTTCGGCGACTATTTCATGCCGCATGCCGGCTTCGTGCCGGTCATCCGCGTCGGCGACTACGCGGTGCCGAGCGCCGGCAACGCGCTGGGCGCCAAAGGCGCCGGCGAATCCGGCTGCACCGCCTCGATTCCGGCGCTTGTCAGTGCCGTGCTCGACGCACTGCGTCCGCTGGGCATTACCCATCTCGATATGCCACTCACGCCGGACAAGGTCTGGTGCGCAATCAAGGCCGCGCAGGGTTAAACATCAGGGGCGCGTGCAACGCGCCGCTATTTGATCGGCAGGAACACCGCGGTCGCGAGGCTCTGTATCATCTTCACCACCGTCCGGTTGGTCTTGTCGGCAATGACCTTGGAGAGGATGTCCAGGCTGCCGATGATCTTGCCGAATTCGCGCTCGAAGCTGAGGTTCACCACGGGCCCTGCGACTTCATTCGACAGCAGATACAGCGCACCCTTCGCATTGCGCGCATTGGACAGCTTCCAGACAGCAATCTCCACATTGCGCGCGGCGTTGTAAATATTTTGCGGATAAAGCTCATCCAGAACGAAAAACTCGGTTTTGTCCTGAAACGCCGTTTGAATCATGCTTGCCACACCGGCGACATAGGCGAGCACACGGTCACCGTCAAAGTCCTCCTGAAACGCGAGTTGAATCGCCTGCGCGCCGCGCCGGCCCTTCAATTCGCCGAGGCTCCACGCGTGCGGCTCATCGAAAATGCGCGCCACCCCCGCAGCAACGGTCGTTCGGCTGCTCTTTTTCAGCTCGGCGGGGTTGCGGCGATAGAGCTTTTCGGCAAGCAGCCGCAGATTGGCGAAAATCTCGCGCTGGTGCGCTTCGGCAAAACGATCGAGATCGGATTTGGCGAGCTGCGACGCGCTGATGCCGCCGGACTGCTTTTCCGGCGCCGTTCCGCGCGCCGCACAGCCGGCCAGCGCCAGCATGCAGAGCAGCAAGCACAAGCGCCCCGAATTCATCCGGCTACCCTGCCCGTGCGCGTTCGCCACCGGCAATCGGAGCAGCGGGAATGCAGGCAATGCACGCGGCTCAGCGTTTCTTGCCCTTGCGCGCCACGCGTCTGAGCACTTCATGCACGGCGGCGGTGTCCTGCTTGTCGAAGCCTGCAGCCATCGCCAAGTCGTAGTATTTCTTGCTCAACGTGAACAACGGGGTCGGCGTTTTGATGGTTTTCGCAAAGGCGCCGATGATGGCGATGTCTTTCTGGTAGACGTCAACCTTCATGGTCGCCGGCAGATAGTTGCGCTTGATCATCATGGGGCCGCGCACTTCGAACATGCGCGAGGTGCCGGCACCGTCCTTGATCACGTTGTACATCAGCGTCGCATCGACACCCGCTTCTTCCGCCATGACAAAGGCCTCGGCGGTCGACAGGTTGTGGATGGTCACCAGATGGTTGGCGATGAACTTCAGCTTTGAACCGATACCGAATTTTCCGCAATAATAGGTATTGCGTGCCATGCCGGCAAAAACCGCCCTGCACTTTTTGTAGGCTGCTTCGTCACCGCTGGCGTAGACGATGGCGTCCTTGGCCGCTGCCTGCGCGCCGGTGCCGCTGATCGGGCAATCGAGCATGATGACGCCGATTTTGGCGAAACGCTTGCGCGCATCTTCCTTGAGCTTGAGCGGCAGCGTGCTGACTTCGACCACGATCGTTCCGCGTTTGGCACCGGCGGCAATGCCGTCCTTGCCGAACAACGCTGCCTCAAATGCCGCATAGGACGGCAGCGAGGTAATGATGATCTTCTGGCTGGCGGCCACGTCGGCGGCCGACGCAGCGGCGACCCCCCCCAGCTTTTTGAGGGCCTTGATGGCCGGCGGCGCAATATCGAAACCGGTGACCTTGAAACCGGCCGCCGACAGGTGTTTGGCGAACGCGCCGCCCATGATGCCCAGTCCGACCACGCCGACGGTGCCGGCACTGCGCTTTGCTGTTTTCGCTGGTTTTGCTTTCATACTGTCTCTCGATTTTTGAAAAATGTGAAATTTGCCGCCGCCGCACGCCCGTACGGCGAAGTCCGGCATCATTGCAGCACTCTAGCGCCGGCGCAAGTCTGCGCGCGGGCACAGCGCCGATAGGCTAAAATTCCCAACCTTGCCGCGGCCACTGCCGCTGGCGCAAAGACTTCGAAGAATTGCATACCCTGAAAGGATCGTCGTGAACGTGAAGCAACTCAACATGGGCATTATCGGCACCGGCTGGTGCGGCGGCATCCGTGCCGAAACCTGCGCGCGCCACCCGCTGATCAAAAGCCTGCACATTGCCGAAACGCGCCCGGAACGCCTCGCTGAAATGACCAAGCTGGTCAATCCGGCCACTGCCACCGCTGATTTCCGCCAGATCATCGACAACAAAGACATTGATGCCGTGATGATTTCCGCCACGCCGGAAACACTGCACTACCCGATGGCGCGCGATGCGTTGAGCTCCGGCAAACATGTGTTTCTCGAAAAGCCGATCGCCATCGAGTTGCACGAAGCCGATGACCTGATTCACATTGCGAAAAAGAACAATCTGAAGTTCACCATCGGCTATTCGCAGCGCTTCAATCCGAAATTCGCCTACGTGCACA
>CAZVDN010000260.1:0-5369 GCA_964625665.1 uncultured Streptomyces sp.
CGGCCTACAACGGCGGCGGCACGGGCGGGGTTGCGCCGGTCGGCGGCGCAGCAGGTCAGTGCTACGTCGGCACGGCATGGTCGTCGGCCACCATCGACACCAACTGCGGCGGCTCGAGCCTGTTTTAAACGTCAACTTCCACAATAAAAAAGCCCGCTCGCGCGGGCTTTTTTTATTGCCGGCGGCAGTCGTGCCGATTCAGCGCACAACCAGTACCGGAATCTTCGAGTGGCACAGCACCTTGGTCGTTTCGCTGCCGAGCAAAAAGCCCTGCAGGCCCTTGCGGCCGTGCGATGCCATGACGATCACGTCGCACTTCGATTTGGCCGCCTGCTTGATGATCGCCTCATAGGGCGAATCACTGACCACCGATACGCCGACACAGCCGATCGCCGAGGCCGTGGCCTGTGCGCAGGCCCCGTCGAGAATCTTCTTCGAGCGTGTCGCGGCCTCATCCTGAAACTTTTTCTGGATCGGCGCCGCCATCGCAGCAGGCACCGCGTAGGTTTCGCTCATGGCCTTTTTGAAATCCGAAACCACATGCATGACGGTAATGCGCGCATGACAGGTCATTGCCAGTTTGATCGCTTCCGCAATGGCTTTGCCCGACAGTTTCGTGCCGTCGGTGGGCACCAGAATATTTTTGTACATTTGGACCTCCATCAGGGTTCTACAGTTGTTGCAGTCAAAATATCACGATGAATGCCGGTGATATTGACCCAGATCAACCGCCCTCCGCCTTCCCCGGCTAATCCACCTTGGCGCCGGACGCCCGGATGACTTTCGCCCATTTGGCGGTGTCGCGCGCGATCACTTCGGCAAAGGCCTCCGGGGTCGAGCCGGCCGGTTCGGCGCCCTCGCTCGAAAAGCGCTTGACCACTTCCGGCGCGCGCATCGCCGCGGCGGTCTGCGCCGACAGGCGCGCAACAATGTCTTTCGGCGTTCCCGCCGGCGCAACGAGGCCGTACCAGCCGGTGACTTCGTAGCCGGGCACACCGGCCTCGGCAATGGTCGGCACCTCCGGCGCCGAGGTCACGCGTTTTGTGCCGGTGACGCCGAGTGCGCGAAAGCGCCCCGCCTGCACAAAGGGCATGATGCCGAGCATGTTGCTGAACAACAGCGGCACCTCGCCGCCCAGCGCCGCGGTGGCTGCCGGCGCCGAACCCTTGTACGGCACGTGCACCAGCGCAACCCCGGCCATCAGATTGAACAACTCGCCCGACAGATGCGGCAGGCTCGCCGGGCCGCCGGAAGCGAAATTGATGGTGCCCGGGCGTGCTTTGGCAAAGGCAATCAGTTCGCGCACGCTTTTCACCGGCATGCTCGGGTGCGTCACCAGCATGTAGGAACTTCCGGCGACCAGACTGACCGGCGCGAAATCGCGCTCGGTGTTGTAGGGAATTTTCGGAAACAGCGTCGGATTGGTCGCATGCGCCGAAGACACCGCCAGCAGCGTATAGCCGTCGGCCGTCGCGCGCGCCACCACTTCGGAGCCGACAATGCCGCCGGCACCCGCGCGGTTTTCCACGACAAAAGGCTGGCCCATCGACTGCGCGAGTTTCTCGCCCAGCACGCGGCCGACGATGTCCACCGCGCCGGCCGGCGGAAACGGCACGACGATCCTCACTGGCTTCGACGGATAGGTCTGCGCACGCGATACCGGCAGCCAAATCGCGACACCGGCAAACACGACCGTTGCAATCCTCAACATCCGCATGCGGCTCGGCATCTTCAATTCACAGGCCCGCCCATCGCCTCGACGACCTTTGGCCATTTCGCCACTTCATTGCGAATGCGTTCGCCGAACCGTTCGCTGCTGCCGGCGGAAACTTCGTAACCGATGCCGGCGAGGCGCTGACGAATGTCGGCATTCTGCAGCACCTGCGAAAACCCGTCATGCAGGCGCCTGATGATGGCTGCCGGCGTCCGTGCCGGCACGGCCACCCCGTACCAGATCGGACTTTCGAAACCCGGCACCGCATCGGCGAGCGGCGGCAGATCGGGATACAACGGTGAACGCCTGGTCGAACTCGTCAATGCAAGTGCGCGCAATTTTCCGGCGCGTGCGAACGGCATCAGATCGGAAGACGTGCCAACCATGACATGGCTCTGCCCGGCGACAGTTTCGGTCACTGCCGGCGGCGTCCCCCGGTAGAGCACCACTTCCATGTCGATGCCTGCCAGGTGTTTGAGATAGTGGCCGGTCGCGCCGTTGGTGCCGGAGGCGAAATTGAGCTTGCCCGGATTGGCGCGCGCATATGCAATCAGTTCCTGCGGCGTGTGCACCGGCACCGACGGGTGCACGACGATCACGGTGGCCACCGAAATGAGTTCAATCACCGGCGCAAGGTCACGCACCAGATCGTAAGGCAGTCTGCGGTAGAAGCTTTTGTTCATCGCCTGGATAGTCGAAACCTGCGCGATGGTATAACCGTCGGGCTGTGCTTTCGACGCCACCTCCATGGCAATGTTGCCGCCGGCGCCGCCGCGGTTATCAACGACCACGGTCTGGCCGAGCAGTTCGGCCAGGCGCGGAGCGATCAGCCGCGCCGCAGTGTCGTTGGCGCCGCCCGCCTGCGCCGGCAGGATCCAGCGCACCGGCTTCGACGGATAGGCCGGCGTCGCGCCAGGTTGTGCGGCTGCGCCGGTCGCAAACAACATTGCAACACACAGGCCGCGGCGCACCGTCAGCTCACTCGACGACTGCGCCGGCGATCTTCACCACCGTCGCATACTTTTCGTAATCCGCGCGGATCTGCTGCGCGAACTGCTCGGGTGACATATGCCAGGGATCGAGCGTGAGTTCGGTCAGCCGCCCCGCCACGTCGGGCAGTTCCAGCGTTTTCTTCAGCGCCGCGTTCAGCGCGTTGACGATGGCAGGCGGCGTGCCGGCCGGCACGAAACAGCCGACCCAGGCGGTGAAATCGTAACCGGGCAGGCTCTCGGCTATCGCCGGAATCTGCGGAAACTGCGCCGAACGCGTTGGTGTGGCGACCCCGAGCGCGCGCACCCGCCCGGCCTTGATGTGCGGCAGAATCGAACCGAGCGTGGTCAGCATCACCTGCGCCTCGCCGGCAATCGTGGCGATATTGCCGGGCCCCGCCCCCTTGTATTGAACGTTGAGCATGTTGACGCCGGCCATCGATGCCAGCAGCGCCATCGACATATGACCGTAGCTGCCGTTGCCCGAACCGGCGTGGACGATTTCGCCGGGACGGCGTTTGGCCAGTTCGATCAGCTCGCGCACGCTCTTCACCGGCAGCGACGGATGTGACACCAGCACGCCGATCTGGCGGGCCAGCGTCGTCACCCCGGTAAAATCCTTCAGAACGTCATAGGGCAGCTTGCGATACAGATGCGCATTCGACACGTGTGTGGTCGATTGCACCATCAGCGTGTAGCCGTCGGGCGGGCTCTTCGCCACCAGCTCGGAGCCGATCACGCCGCCCGAGCCGCCGCGGTTTTCGATGACAAACTGCTGATTCAGCATCTGCGGCAGACGGCCGAACACGATGCGACCGGTGACGTCGTTCGAACCGGCCGCCGGAAACACAATGATGACGCGCACCGGCTTTGTCGGCCAGGCCTGCGCGCACACGATAGCCGGGCATGCCGCCAGCGCGGCAATCATGGCAACGCGGCGCGCGGCGTTCATGTTTCGAGCGGCAGGCGCACGCGCTCACCGCTGGCAACCGCGCGCTCGATGGCAACGGTGGTCTCGAGCACACGACGCGCTTCTTCGGGCGTGGCGTGGTGCGTCGGGTTGCCGGTGACGAGATGATCGAACCACTGCCGCGTCTCGTTGCCAAGCGGGCCCCAGTATTCGCCGAGCGACCAGTCACCGGAGGGATTACTGCCGGTGAACGCGAGGTGCACCTTGTGGCCGGGCACGTAGGCGTGCGGGCTGCCCTTTTCCGAATACAGGATGTGCTCGCGATGATCGTCATCGATCATCATCGTGCCCTCTTCGCCGAGGAGTTCGACGCGATCGGTCTGGCCGAGAATCGGGTAATCGGCAGGCAGCGCGTAGCTGATGCCGACATTGATGACGGCGCCGTCGGCCAGCGTGATGATCGCCCAGGTCACGTCGTGCACGTTGAAGCCGGCCTTCTTGAAGATGCCGTGCTGGGCGCGCGCCACCACTTCCACCGGCGGATTGCCCTCGTTGTACCAGAGCATCAGATCGACAAAGTACGTCAGCACATCGACCACCGGCGTGGCCTCGGGGTTGCGTTTGAGAATTTCAAAGGCCTGGGCACGCGTGTTGTAGACGCGTGCCGTGGCGCCGGTAATGCGGCCCAGATGGCCATCCATGATCTGCTGCTTAGCGCGCGCGAAGCAGCGCTTGAAACGGCGGATGTAGCCGACCCGCAGATGACCATTGGTTTTCCGCACGGTGGCGAGAATCTGGTCCGCGTCCGCCAGCGTCAAGCCAAGCGGCTTCTCCATCAGCACCGGCTTGCCGAGTTCAAGCGCGCGGCACACCGGCTCGACGTGCATGTGCTCGGGCGTGGAGACGATCACCGCATTGACGTCGGGATGCTCGATCATGGCGTTGTTGTCGGTCGAGAACACGTCGGCACCGGTGCGCTCGGCCAGCGTGCGCGCCGCCTCCGGATTGATGTCGGCGATCGCCAGAAAGCCGACCGAGGGATGGCGTGCGGCCAGGCGCGCGCGCAGTGTGCCGATACGGCCGGCGCCAATGACGGCGACGCCGAGTTGTTTGCGTTTCATTGCTGCTCCTCCGAAGAAACCGGTTTTGCCCACCGCGCGATGTCCGCGGGTGCGCATGTTCTTGTTTCGCGGCCGGCGGCCGCGATGGTTCCCGCCATTACAGCCTAAAACCCTGATTTCTCCAACTCTGTTCGTAACCGCAGGACCGGCCGCCCCGCTCAGATCATGCAGGCTTCCGAACCGCAGCCGAGATCGCGATCGGACTCACGCAGCAACTCGTCGAACGTTTCAGGCAGGCGGATTTCTCGGCCGATGACGCGCGGGCTGTAGCCCTGCAGCCAGTGGCTGTTGGTCGGGTGCCCGCCGCCGGCGACGACAATGATGAAGTTCTCGGCTTTCGCCGTCAGCGGCCACGGGTCGAGCTTCAGGCTCGCCTGCGTTTTCGGGTCCGGGTCCTGTTCGACCCACGCCGGCCCGCCGGCGCGCACCAGGTCTTTCATCGGAATGCGCGAATGCTCGAAGAAAAATTCGCGCATCTTCGGTTTCGTCCAGCCGAGCCGCGCCATCGTATTGGCGACGACACCGGGAATCAGCAGCACGCCCGGCGTGCCGTGCTGATAACCCAACAGATTGGTGAGATTCGGCGTGCGCATGAAATCCGCCATGCGATACATGCCCTGTATCGTGTCTTCTTC
>CAZVDN010000261.1:0-680 GCA_964625665.1 uncultured Streptomyces sp.
ACGAGCGCAGCCTGATTCACGGCGACATCAAGCCTGCCAATATTCTGATCGGCGCCGACGACCGCGCGCGCGTCGCCGACTTCGGCCTGCTGCGCCACGAGCGCGCCACCAATGTCGACCACACCTCGGGCACGCTGCGGTACATGGCGCCCGAATGTTTCGACGGCACGGTCACCGATTGCCGGCGCGACGTCTATGCGCTGGGCCTCGTGTTTTACGAAATGCTGACCGGCCAGCCGGTGATCGACCGCGGCGGCATGGACACCCAGATCAGGCGCATCGTCAACGAACTGCCGCCGACGCCGTCGATCCAGAACCCGCGCGTGCCGCGCGAGCTCGACGAGATCGTGCTGATGGCGCTGCGCAAGAACCCTGCGCACCGTTACCAGAACGCCGCCGAGATGAAACGCGCGCTCGACCGCATCCGCGTGTTCAACGACAAACAGGACCACATACAGATCCGCGAAGCCGCCATCCACAGCACGGTTGAATTTTTGCTGCGGCGCATGGCGCACAAAAGCGATTTCCCCGCGCTGACGGCCAGCATCACGACCATCAACGGCATGTCCGACAGCATGGACGCCGCGTCGATCCAGACCTTGTCGGATACCGTGATGCGCGACTTCGCGCTGACGCAGAAGCTGTTGCGCCTGGTGAATTCCGCCTCGATGGGCGGCGGC
>CAZVDN010000261.1:690-5363 GCA_964625665.1 uncultured Streptomyces sp.
GTGACCAAGGTTTCGCAGGCGATCACCATTCTCGGCATCGGCCAGTTGCGCACGATGGCCACGGCGATGGCGCTGGCCGGCGGCGCCAACGGCAAAAAATCGCCGGGCATCGCCATCGCGCTGACCGACGCTTTTGTCGCCGGCCTGATTTCGCGCAACGTCGGGCGCCTGATGCGGCTCAGCGCATTCGAGGAGCTGTTCATCTGCGGCATGTTCAGCCCGCTCGGCGAACTGCTCTGCCTCTATTATCTGGCCGACGAATACAGCGAAATCGTGCGCCGCGTGTTTGAAACCGCGGTGCAGCCGGATGCCGCCGCGCGTTCCGTGCTCGGCGTCAGCTTCGAGGAAATGGGCATCGCCGTGGCGCGCCACTGGCAGTTTCCGCCGGTCATCGTCAATGCGCTCGCGCCCCTGCCGGACGGCATTCTGGCACCGGCACGCGACCCCGCCGGGCGCCTCTGGCAGTGCGCCGTCTACGCGCGAGAATTTTGCAATGTCGCGCGGCTGCACGACCGGCAAATCCGCGAAGGCGCGTTCGATGCCCATGTCGCGCGCTATTCGGACTGCATTCCGCTGGACATCCTGAAAGTCCGCGAACTGATGAAGCACTCGGTCGAGGCTGCGGGCCATTACATTTCCGCGGCGGGCTTTTCGGTGTCGGATACCGCCATGCTCGAAGGCATGCGCGAACTGTGCAAATCCCGTGTGCCCTCGCTCGACGACGATGAAAACCGCGTCACCGCTGAAGATCTGCAAAAGACCCTGGTCATGAAACCGGGCGGCGGCGGCTGGCGCACCCGGATCAAACGCGCCCTGGGAGCGATGTTTTAGGCCGGCAGGGCAGCGCGGGCGGTCGTGTGGCACTTTAAGTGCGTTTCGTTGATCCAGCGCAAACAGTCCGGCTGCAGTCACGCCGTAAACAGTCTCGAATACCCGGTATAGCGGCGGCAGCGCGCCGTCCGGTTTGGCCGCGACTGCCTTTTTGCCGTCGCCACGATAAAGGGCTGCACCATGCTCCGCGGTTGAAGCGGGGCGCCGAATGGAGCATGCCGTCATGCCCGTGCAATCTGTGCAGAACCCCAAAAAGCGCCGCTTTCATCTCGTTGATGATTCAAAGACCCTCAACGAGCGCCTGCGCAACCTGCACGACCGGCTGGTCTATTCCGTGCCGGCGGTCGACCGCATCGCCTGTGCGCTCTATGACCCCGGCGACGACATGCTGCGCACCTTCATCAACAGCACGCGCGGCGGCGAGGCCATCGCCGGCTACAAATTCAGGCTCGCCGACAGCATTTCATTGAGCGAACTGGCGGCCAGCGGCGACACGCGCGTCATCGACAATATTCCCGCCGTGCTGGCCGCCGATCGCCAGCATTCGGCCTGGGTGCTCAAGCAGGGCTATCTGTCGTCGTACACGGTGCCGATGTACGAAAACGGCAAATTCACCGGAATGATTTTTTTCAACTCCAGACAGCCGAAGGCGTTTTCGGCGCGCGAACAGATCGACCTGTGTTTGTTCTCCAATCTCATCAACCTGATGATCGCCGGTGAAATGTCGGCACTGCGGGCGATTTCGGCCACCGCGCGCGTGGCGCGCGATTTCGCCTGCCTGCGCGATTTTGAAACCGGTGCCCATCTCGAACGCATGGCACGTTATGCGCGCGTGATCGCGCGCGGCGTCGCGCATATCTACAACCTGAGCGACGAATTCATCGAGCAGGTGCATCTGTTCGCGCTGCTGCACGACATCGGCAAGATCGGCATCCCGGACAAGATCCTGCTCAAACCGGGCGCGCTCGATCCGATGGAGCGCAAGGTCATGGAATCGCATGTGCAGAAGGGCGCCGACATGGTGGCCGGCATCCTCGGTGATTTCGGCCTGCAGCACCTGCCCGACGCCGCCATCATGCGCAACATCGTCTGCAGCCATCATGAGTTTCTCGACGGTTCCGGCTATCCCAATCATCTTGCAGGCGATGCGGTGCCGATCGAAGCGCGCATCGTCGCCGTGGCCGACATCTTCGATGCGCTGACCTCGCCGCGCCCCTATAAACCGGCGTGGAGCGTCGAACGTGCCTGCGAAGAACTGATCCTGATGGTGTTCGCCGGCAAACTCGATCACGACTGCGTGGCGGCGATCGAACGGCACGCCACGGAGATGGCGCAGATTGGCGAGCAGTACCGCGACGCCGCCTAGGCGGCCTTCCGCGACGCTTCAATTCCCGGAATACGCTGCGCGCCTTCCGGGCTGCGGGGTTACCAAACGACTTCGATGGATTTGAGTTTGCGGATCTGCGCGTCTGCGCTGATGAGCTTGGCCTTGAAATGCATCGCAGTCGCGGCGATGATGCGGTCAGCCGGATCGCCGTGCAGGAATTGTGCCGATTGCGCCAGCACCGCAATCTCCGGTGTGATCGGCAGAATGTGCAGGCCGCGCGCCTGAATCACATCGTGCAGAAACTGCGTCAGTTCAACGCCCGGATCGAGGCGGTCCTTCGCCACCAGCATGGCGATTTCCCACAGACTGATGTCGCTGCACGCGATATCGCCGCGCGCGGTGGCGGATTCGATGGCACGCGATGCGCGGGCGGTAAGGCGTCTGGGCTGCAGCGCGTCGAAAATCAGCGCATTGGTATCAAGAACGACCACGCTCGGCATTCCAGGGCGTATCGACAGGGCTGAGCACATCCCCGACCCTGCACTTCGCGCGCAGCGCCGCCAGGCGTTTGCGCGCGGCTGCCTTCGCATCCACCTCGGGCACGATGCGTGCAATCACCTTGCCGTGCACGGTGATCTTCAGCTCTTTGCCCTTTTTGACGTCAGCAAGATACTCGGGCAGGTTCTGGCGCAGTTCGGTGACGTTGACTTCGCTCATGGGAGGCGGCCTGTTATGTACAGAACGACTGTACAGAAGCGGTGGGGCGCTGTAAAGGGGGCGGCTAATGTGTGGGAAAAGATGTCCCGTGATTGACCGTTGGCTGTAGCCCGGAAGGAGCAATGCGTATTCCGGGGTTCTGCCGCGCGGCTGTTCCCGGAATACGCTGCGCGCCTTCCAGGCTACGGGTTCTAAATGCCGTGAGCGCATAGGGTGCGCACCGCGCACGCGGTTCGGGCGATTGATGGTGCGCAGTGCGCACCCAACAGCAAAGCGCTTGCCTCGCGAAAGCACGAGATTTTCGTAGGATGGGTAGAGCGAAGCGAAACCCATCGGTGTTGAAGCGCTCAACGATGGGTAAGCGGCCTCCACCCTCCACCCATCCTGAGGGTTTGGGTTTTCTCCCTCTCCCCTGGAGGGAGAGGGCAGGGGTGAGGGGGCGACGATGGATTTCCCGGAATACGCTGCGCGCCTTCCGGGCTACGGGTCGCAGGGTATCGGCTATCGCCTACAGGCTACGATTGCCCCGGCATTAACTACCCGCGCTGCTTCCCGTCATACGACCTGTATCCGCGCGGCATGGCATTGCGGAATTTCGTTTTGCCGAAGTTCGCCGTCCAGCTGTCGGTGCCGGAGGACGACGACGAGGCGCTGACCACCGCGGTGACGCGGTATTGCTTGCCGCGTTCGAGTGGCGTGCCGCCGCCGGTGCCGGGCTGTCCGTTCAACCAGGTGCCGTTGCGGCTGAAATAAACCATGCCCGCATCCATGTCGATGGCGATGCCGATGACGTCGCTGTGCACGATGTCGTCGCCGCGCTTGAATGCCATGGTCGGCGTGCCGGGCATCACATGCGAAAGGTTGCCGCTGCGCGCATCGGGCGCGGGCAGTACGCCGATGGTGGTCCAGGTGTCGCCTTTTAATGAGCGCGGCCGCGCGGTGAACTGGAATTCCGCATAGACCTTGCCGCTGCTGACCCCGGTGCTGGCCTGCGTGGCGCTCGACGCGCCCGCGCAGCAATAGGTGACAGTCAGGCCATCGGAGGAGACGCGCCCGTTCGTCGGGTTTTGCCCGGCGCCCTGCCAGACCACATCGCCGGCGGCCGGCGGCGGCCCCGCAGGTGTCGCCGCCGCAGACGCCACATTGGGTGAAAGCCCGCCTGCACCCATCGCGCCGATCACCGCGTCCACCGGCAAGCCGGACAGCGCCGGCGTCAGCGCCGCGCGCGGCATGCGCGGCGGTGCCGGTTCGCTTTGCGGCGCCTGCACGTAATTGAGCCGCCATTCCTTTTCTTTGTCGCGATCGTTCCATGACAGGCGCGCGATCACCGGCACGCCGCCGGCGTCCTTGACGGCTTCGACCTCGGGCAGCGCGACGTTGACCTTGTTGATCCAGGCATCCTTCGCCAGCCGTAGCATCAATTTCGCCATGGCCGAAGCGGATTTCTGATCGCTGCCGTCGCGTTGCTGCTGCTGTTGCATCACATTGACGCTGAGCACTTCCATGGTGGTGTCGCCCAGCTTCAGGCAGCGCGCATCGTTCATGTCGAGCCAGGTTTGATAGGCCGGGTCGAGCGCATAACGCATGCCGGCGGGCATGTTGAGCTTGGGATTGGCGGCGACTTTCTCGCTGCCGAAGAGCCCGGACTTGACCAGTTGCGCAATGCGGCTCTGCCACGCCAGTTGCGCCAGAAAACGTGCGTCGACCGCGCCGCGCGTATCGGTGTCGAACAGCGTCAGCGCATAGGGGGCGAGTGCCACATCGAGGCCCGGGCTGGTCGAAGGCAGGCGTATGCAGG
>CAZVDN010000262.1:0-1867 GCA_964625665.1 uncultured Streptomyces sp.
TCCATCCAAGCCCCTGCGCTTCGTCGTGCCCTTCCCCGCCGGCGGGCCGCTCGACCTCGCCGCGCGCGTGATCGCGCAGGAAATGACCCGCAACTGGAAGCAGCCGGTGATCATCGACAACCGGCCCGGCGCCGGCGGCAATATCGGCGCCGATGCGGTGGCGAAGGCGCCTGCCGACGGTTACACAATCGTGATGGGGGCCGTCAGCACGCATGCGATCAATGTTTCGCTCTATTCCAGGCTGCCCTACGATCCGGTCACTGATTTCGCGCCGGTGACGCTGGTGACGACCGTGCCCAATGTGCTGGTCGTGCATCCTTCATTGCCGGCCGCCAGCGTGCGCGAATTCATCGCACTGGCGCGCAGCCGCCCGGCACATTTGCATTTCGCTTCGGGCAGCACCGGCAGTGCCGGGCACCTCGCCGGCGAATTGTTCAATACGATGGCCGGTACGCGCATGACGCATGTGCCCTACAAAGGCGCCGCACCGGCGGTCACCGACCTGTTGGGCGGCCATGTCGAATTGATGTTCGACAACCTCGCCTCGGCACTGCCGAACGTCGAATCGAAGCGCCTGCGCGCGCTGGCCGTGACCACGCGACAGCGCGCACCGCAATTGCCGGCGTTGCCGACGCTCGATGAATCCGGCCTGCGCGGCTTCGATATCGGCACATGGTTCGGCGTGTTGGCGCCGGCCGGCACACCGCGTGAAGTGGTTGCCGCGCTGCACGCCGAAATCGTGCGCGCCCTGCAGGCACCGGCGGTGCGGGAACGCTTTGCCGCCCTCGGCGCGGTCGCCAGCGGCGGCACGCCCGAGGCCTTTGCCGCGCTGATCAGATCCGAAATCGCCAAATACGAAAAAATCGTTCGCGCCTCGGGCGCGCGCGCCGACTGAACAAACGGCGCTGCGGCCCTAGTGCCCCGCTGCAAGCTTGGCGATGCGCGCGCGCACCAGGTCGATGTGGCCGCGCAGGGTATACATCTGCTCGTGGTGCGCGAGCGGAATGCGCATCTGATTGACGCGGTCCTCGATGCTGTCGAGCCGCGCCAGATATTCTTCGGTTTTGCTGCGGTCGGCGCTCTCTGCCACCTCCGCCTCGAGGAATTTCAGTTCGCCGTAATTGCGATAAATGCGTGACCGAATGCGCCACTGGTAAAGCGCAGGCAGCACGCGCGCGAGCGGCAGCACCAGGGCCAGCAGCGGCACCAGCAGCACGATCAGGCGATCGACCAGATTCGCCGCCCAGAACGGCATGAAGCGCTGCAGGAAGGGTTCGCCGTTTTTGTAGTAGCGCGCGGCGTCCGCGTTCATTGGGAAATCCACATCCTTGGTCGAGGGAAATTTGTCCTCGACGGCAAAGAGGCTCGGCCGGCTGTGAATTTCCTTGGCGGCAGCCGCCATCAGATTGGCGATCGCCGGATGCAGATCGTCGCGTGCCACGAGATTGGCGGTGGTCGCCACCAGCCGCACGTCCTGTGCCGGAATGTCGCGCGACAGGTCGATGGCGCCACGCGGCAACACCACCACTGACAGATGCGGAAAATGTTTCGTATAGCCATCGGCCTGGCTGAGGTTCATCAGCCGCACCGCCGGATCGCGCAACAGTCCGCGCACCGCTTTCGATTGCGCCGAAGCCACAAACAGAGCTGCATCGAGCTGCCCTTCGCGCAGGGCCTTCGCCGCTGCCTCGCCGGTGAGATCATGGCCTTTCATTTTCGGTTCATCGACGCCGTTGACATGCAGCAGGTCACGCGCGAGTTTGCGCGTGCCGCTGCCCTCGGGGCCGATGGCCAGGCGCTTGCCCTTCAATTGGGAGATGCGGTCGAGTGTCGCGCCAGCACGGTAAAACACCCAGACCGGCTCGTA
>CAZVDN010000262.1:1967-5326 GCA_964625665.1 uncultured Streptomyces sp.
GCCGAAGCCGATTGCCACCACCAGCAGCGCCGGCCACCACGCCAGAAACATGTCGCGCAGCGAAAAGGTCTCGCCCTGGGGCATTCTGAAAAACCGGCTTTTCTGTTCAGTCGCCATGCTTCCTCCCGGCTGTGCCATATTGGTTCTTGCCGCAGACGGTGTATCGCGGGAAAATTCGCTGCATGCAGCATCCCCTCTCCCGTTGCGGCCGGCACATCATACAAGATGCGGCCACCCATCACACCATCACGGCGCACAATCGATCGTGCACCTGCACCGGGGACGCGCGATGATCCTGATGACATTTCTCAACGTCATCATTCACGCCTGCACAGTCGGCAGCCGCGTGGTGATGGCGCTGTTCGCCATCAAACTCGGCGCCAGCCCGTTTGCCATCGGCCTCATGATCGCCCTCTACTCGGTGCCGCCGCTGTGCTTCGGCGTTTATACCGGACGCATTACCGACCGCTATGGCGTGCACAAGCCGATGGTGCTGGGCGCCGTGCTCTGCATCGTCGGCCTGCTGCTGCCCTACGTGTGGCCGACGATAGCGGCACTCTATTTCTCGGCAGCGACGGTCGGGCTTTCGTTCATGTTTTATACGGTGGCCGTGCAGAACCTCACCGGCGCATGGGGCCCGCGCGAGCAGCGCGCGAAAAATTTCAGCACGCTGAGCATCGGTTATTCGATATCGGGCCTGCTCGGGCCGGTGCTGGCCGGCCACGCGATCGACTTTGCCGGCCACCAGGTGACCTACCTCGTCTTTGCGCTGAGCGGGCTGATTCCGCTGGCGTTTTTGCTGTGTTACCGCCCGCTGCGTGAATTCGAACCACCAAAGTCCGCCGCGCAAAGCGGCAATGCCATGGAACTGCTGCGGCAGCCGGAACTGCGCAAGGTGTTGATCAACAGCGCGCTGGTGGTCAGCGGCTGGGACCTCTACATGTTCTATCTGCCGATTTACGGCGATTCGATCGGCATGTCGGCAACACGCATCGGCACCATCCTCGGCGTGTTTGCCGCGGCCACGTTCATCATGCGCTTCAGCATGCCGTTTCTCACGGCGCGCTGGCCGGCGCGCGAAATTCTTTCGGTATCGATGTTCATCTGCGCGGTGCTGTTCATCGCCTTCCCGTTCGTGCGCGATGTCTGGATCCTCTCGGCGCTGTCGTTCGGCATCGGCCTAGCGCTGGGCTGCGGGCAGCCGATCACGCTGCTGATGTGCTACAACCGCTCGCCCGAAGGCCGCTCCGGCGAAGTCACCGGCATCCGTTTCGCGCTCAACCACCTGACGCACTCAGTGGTGCCGGTCACGGCGGGCGCGCTGGCCTCGTTCTTCGGCCTCGGGCCGGTCTTTCTGATCAATGCGGGAATTCTCGCCTACAGCGGACATCTGACGCGCACCGTGCGCTCCACGGCCGCCGCAGAACCGACCACACCGGCAGTGCCGCCGCACTGAAGCGGCCTATTCGACGCGGAACTTGATCGCTTCCTCGTTGGCTTCGCCGGCGGGATGGCCGAAGGTGATTGCACCGCTGCCGTACATGATCATTTCTTCGCGCCGCAGCTTGAGCTGGTCGCCGTTTTCCATCAGCACGTAGGTGCCGTTCGAACTGAGATCGATCAGCACGTATTTGTCCTTGCGCCGTTCGATGCGCGCGTGATTGCGCGAGGCCATCTTGTCTTTCAGCACGAAATCGTTCCGCGCATCGCGGCCGAGGGTGAGCGACGAGACCACCACTGTTTCGCGGCCGTCGTGGGTGAGATACATGCGGGCAATGCCGGCTGCCGCGAGCGCCGCATCGAAGCGGCCCGGCAGCTTGGTATATTCGTCGCTTTCCTGCCAGAGCACTTCGTGCACCGACATGCCGTCTTCGCGGCCGCTGGCCGGAAAGGCCTCGAGATGACGCGTCACGGCGCGCAAATGCACCGAGAGCTGCTCGACCGTATCGCCGGTGGTAATGATCTGGCCGCTGGCCGCAAACTGCGTCATGCGGGTGGCGATTTTCACGGTGTCGCCGTAGATGTCGTCGCCCTCGCGCAGCACCGGCCCGTAATGCAGGCCGACGCGAATGCCGATGCGCACGAGGCCCGGCGAGACGCGGTCGCGCATCGCGGTCTGCATATCGCAGGCTGCACTGACGGCCTTGGCCGGCTCGGCGAACGCGCAGATCAGGCCGTCACCGACCGCCTTCGCTACATGCCCGCCATTGGCCGCCACTGCTTTTTCGAACAGGTCCAGACAGCCGCGCACCTCGCGGAACGCCGCCTCGTCGCCAAGCGATTCATACAAACGCGTGCTGTCACAGACATCGACCAGCAACACGGTCAGATTTTCCCTGCTTTCCGCCATGGCGATGTGGCCGGCGTCCGGCCGGCCCTGCTGAACAAAGGGTTGGAGCATAACAGCACTCAGTGCGATACGACAAAAAAACGGAGGGCGCGGCGCATGCCGCGCAGTTCAAAAGCAGCAGCAGCCGCGCCGTAAACGGCGGGCTGCCACGCTTCCTGGAAGGATTAACGGCCGGCGCCGCCGCAAACTTTAATGCTGCGGCGGCGCCGTCAGAACAGAATCAACGACGCTTTTTCGCCTTGGCGGCCGGCGCCTTGCGCACCACCGCCTTTTTGCGCGCGGCGGGCTTGCCGCTGCTGGCCACTGCGGCGCGACCGGCGATGCGGCCGAACACGACGCCGGACATCAGTCCGCTGCCCAGCGCGTAGTTGTAGTGGAACAGGCCGCCGACCATTTCGCCACAGGCGTAGAGGCCCGCCATCGGTTTCCAGTCGCTCGCCACCACCTGGCAATCCTTGTTGACCTTGAGGCCGCCGAAGGTGAAGGTAATGCCGCCGGTGACCGGCCAGCAGAGGTAAGGCGGCTTGTCGAGTTTCTGCGCCCAGTTGGTCTTTGCCGGCTCGATGCCTTCGGTGCGATGACCGTCGAGCACTGCCGGGTTGAAGGGATTGCCCTTGCCTGCGGCGGCGTTGTATTCATTGAGGGTTTTCAGCGCCTGTTCCTTGTCGATCTTCAGCTGATCGATCAGGCCTTCGAGCGTGTCCGAACGGAACGGCTCGCTCGACGAATAACGCGGTTCGAGCAGATCGAGCACCTTGCTGTCGAAGATCTGGTAGCTGATGCTCTTCGGCTGCTGCAGGATCATGCCGCCGTATTTGGCGTAAGTGTAGGAATTGAAATCGGCGCCCTCGTCGACCCAGCGTTTGCCCTCGACGTTGAGCATGACGCCCTGCGTGTAGGACAGACGGTTGGTCTTGTCAGTCATGTCGCGGCGGCCGTAATCGGGTGCCGTGGCAACGATCGGCGTCGCATGACAGCCGCTCCAGTGGCCCCAGGGCATGGCGCCGAT
>CAZVDN010000263.1:0-1673 GCA_964625665.1 uncultured Streptomyces sp.
CGCCATCGTCGGGCAGACCATTGATCGGGCCGTCGCCAACATCGTGCAGGACGGTTTCACGCTCGACGTGCGA
The DNA here is from genome assembly GCA_964625665.1 of uncultured Streptomyces sp. Classification (GTDB taxonomy): domain Bacteria; phylum Pseudomonadota; class Gammaproteobacteria; order Burkholderiales; family SG8-41; genus PALSA-1004. The sequence goes on from CAZVDN010000263.1 coordinate 74, forward strand.
ACCGGTGACAGCCAGCTGGACCTCGAGCTGTGGCAGCGGTGGCAGGACTGGCCGTCAGGGGCACGCGCGCGGCGCTATTGACCGTCGGCGTCGGGACTGCCGCATTGCTGGCGACGTCCACCATAATGCTGGGCCGCGGCTGGCATGTGCCGCCCTTCATTCCCATTGTGACATTGGGTCTGGCGGCGGCAACCCGGCGCACTGGCGATGCCATCGGTGAGTTGCGCGAACAGCGCCATCTGAAAAAGGTGTTCGCAGCCCATGTCAGCCCGCAGATCCTGCAGCAGATCATCGCCAGCGACGCGCAACCCGGACTGGGCGGGCAACGCTACCGCATCTGTGTGTTGTTTGCCGACATCCGCGGCTTTACCGAGCGCAGCGAGACCATGACGCCTGAGGCGGCGATCGCTTTGCTCAACGATTATTTCAACCACATCACCGCCTGCATCCATGATGCGGGCGGCACGGTCGACAAATTCCTCGGCGACGGCATCATGGCTTTTTTCGGCGCGCCGCAGCCACTCGACAATCCCTGTGAGCCGGCGTTTGCCGCCGCGCGCGACATGCTCGAACGTTTGCGCCAGTTGAACGCCAAACTCGCGGCGCGCGGCGAGGCGCCGATCGACATCGGCATCGGCCTGCAGGTCGGTGATGCGGTGGTCGGACACGTCGGTGCCGACACGCGCCACGATTACACGGCGATTGGCGACACGGTGAACGTCGCTTCGCGCCTCGAGGGGTTGACCAAGGAAGTCGGTTTTCCGCTGGTCTGTTCGGCCGAGGTGTTTCGCGCGCTCGGGAACCGCAGCGGGTTCGAGGCGCTGGGCGAACGCGCGATCAAGGGCCATCGACCGGTTGACGTTTACGGCTGGCGTCCCGACAATGGCGCCGCGACGAAACTGCAGTCATCAGGGATCGCTAATGAGAACATTGTTTAGCCGTTATGCATTGATTGGGACGTTGGCGACGGGCCTGCTGGCGGGTGCGATGCAGGCTGCCGCCGCAGCCGTGGCAATGGTCACCGACCTGCAGGGCAAAGCGGCGCAGACCGGTGAGGGTCGCACGCGCGAACTGTCGATCCTGGCCGATCTGGAGGCCGGCGCGCAGGTGCAGTTGCAGCCGGGCGGCGTGCTGGTGGTTCTCTATATGGAATCGGGCAGCGAGTTCGTCTTCAAGGGGCCGGCATCCATAGTCATCGGTGCCGCACAGCCCGAAGTGACCAGCGGTGCCAAAGCTGAAAAGCGCGCCCCTGCACTCGGCAAGGGCGGGCGCGACATTCGCATCAAACCGGTCGGTCTGGTGCAGGGGGCGATGGTCATGCGCAGCCTGCGCGCCGGTCCCCGCGTAACATTGCTGGCACCGCGCGGACTGTATGTCATGGAGGCGTCGCCCGAGTTTCGCTGGCAGCCGCCGCAGGCCGGGCTGAGCTATACCTTCGAACTGAACGACGATGCCGGTGCCACCGTTCATCAAATGCAGACTGCCGAGACTGCGACCACGCTGCCGGCGAACGTCAAGCTGCGCGAAGGCGTGCAGTATTCGTGGGAGGTGTCGGCGCGCCTGCCCGACGGCGGACGCGTGTCGAACATCGGCAAGTTCA
>CAZVDN010000263.1:1683-5323 GCA_964625665.1 uncultured Streptomyces sp.
CAGTCTGGCACCGCCGGAACTGCGCGCGCAGGTTGCCGCGGTGCGTCCGGAGCCGGGCGCGCCGTTTTCAAGCCGCGTGCTTTATGCGGCCTGGCTCGACCAGATGAATCTCAAGGACGAAGCGCGCAAATACTGGCAGGCCGCGGCGTCGGAACGGCCCGACGAACCGCGGCTGAAATCGATGGCCGAACAGTAGCGCGCCTTTCCCCTCAGTCGGCCGTCGTGGCAAGGTGGTCGAAGACCATCGTCTTGCCGTTTTCGCGCACGAAATCCATGAAGCTGCGCATGACCAGTGACGGTTGCTTGCCGACCGGATAGACAAAATACCACTGGCCCTCGATCGGCAGGCCCTCGACGTCGAGCGTCGCCAGATCGCGCGGATCGGTGTCGAGGCCCAGCGTGTAACGCGACATGATCGAAACGCCGAGGCCGGCGAGGATCGCCTGCTTGATCGCCTCGTTGCTGCCGAGTTCCATGCGGATGTTCGGCTCGACGTTGTGTTTTTCGAAGCAATTCAGCGTGACCATGTGGGTGCCCGAGCCGGGTTCGCGGATCAGCAAGGGTTCTTCGGCGAAACGCGCAAACGGAATGTGTTTCTGATGTGCCAGCGGGTGCGTGGCGGCGGCGAAGGCCACCATCGGATTGGGCAGGATGGCCTGGGTGACCACGTCCGGCTCCTGCGGCGGATTCGCGAACACATAGAGATCGTCGGCATTGGCGGCGAGTCGCTCCAACAGCGTCTGGCGGTTTTGTACCTGCATCGAGACTTCGATGCCGGGGTTTTCCTTGACGTAGGCGGCGAGCAGCCGCGGCACAAAGTATTTGCCCGTAGTGCTGACGGCGATGCGCAGGCGTCCTGACTTGAGTCCGCGCAGGTCGGCGAACCGGTCTTCGGTGCGGGCGAGAATGGCGAACATGTCGCTGCAGGCCTCATGCAACTGACGCCCGGCTTCGGTCAGATGCACTTTGCGGCCGACCTGCTCGAACAGCGGCAGCCCGACGGTATCGCTGAGCTTTTTGATATGCACCGACACGGTCGGTTGCGCCATATAGAGTTCTTCGGCGGCACGGGTGAAATTGCCGAGGCGCGCGACGGCCTCAAAGACGCTGAGTTGCGGCAGGGTGCCGTGCTTGAGAAAACGGCGGATTTTGGATTGCGGCATGTCTGATCTCCGGACAGGTTGAAAACGCCGCACCTTTGCAGGCGCAGACCATTACCTCGGACCGGCACGGGACGAAAAAAAAGACCCATGCCTGTCGGGCAAAGGTCTCGCTTGCAGCGCTTACTCGCTGCCGGCATGACCGGGGACCATGCTGCCATCCCGTATTGACGATCATGCTGTAGCGGCGCATTGCGCGCCGCCGAAGCTACTCCCCTTTGGAGGGGCCCGGTAACTTCACCGGACGAGGCGGATTATACGGAAGCAAAAGCGAAACGCAAGTGGTGTGCGGCCGTAGCCGATTACGAATCGTAATCGACCTGATTGCATTTGCGATTCGGGTATCACGGTTCTATTGGGCTGCCATTGCAAATCTTCATTTTTCAACCGCCGGGCGCCTCTGCATACTGCGCCTCGTTGATGCGGGGTTTGATTTCGCAGTGCGCATCGACATGGTGCATCCTCCCCAGGGGGAGTAGCTTGCGGGCGGCAAAACCGCCCGAGACAGGGTCGTCAACACGGACACATGTCCCGGCCCTGTCAGCAACCTCAAAGTTGCAAGCGAGACCTTGGCCGGGCCCGATCGGGTTTGGCTAGGCGCTTGCAAAAGCCTTGAGGATGCGATGAGCGACTTTTTGAAGGGAGTAGAGCATGGAATTGTTTTCACCGGAGTTCTTTTCCGCCTTGCTGGCGATCATCGTGATCGATCTGGTGCTGGCGGGCGACAACGCAATCGTGATTGCGCTGGCCGCGCGCAACGTGCCGAAGGAACTGCAGAAACGCGCGATCATGTGGGGCACTGTCGGCGCCATCGCGGTGCGCACTTCGATGACGATGGTCGTGGTGTGGTTGCTCCAGGTGCCGGGCCTGATGTTGATGGGCGGCGCCATGCTGGTATGGATCGCCTACCGTCTGCTGGTTCCTTCTGAAGAGGGCGGCGGACACCAGGTGACGGCCGCCAGCAGCTTCTGGGGCGCCATGAAGACCATTATCGTTGCCGACGCGCTGATGGGGCTCGATAACGTGCTGGCGGTCGCCGGTGCGGCGCACGGCAATTTCCTGCTGGTGGTGCTGGGCCTGCTGATCAGCATTCCGATTGTGATCTGCGGCAGCCAGTTGATCCTCAAGTGGGTCGAGCGCTTTCCCTCGATTATCTACATCGGCGCCGCGGTGCTCGCCCTGACCGCTGCCAAGATGATGCTCGGCGAGCCTTTGCTCAAAGATGTTCTCCATGGCAACGCGCTGATTGCGCCGCTGGTGTATTTCGCGGTTGTTGTCGGTGTCCTTTACTACGGACTGCGCGGTAATCAGCGCCGTGTTGAAAAGAGCATTGCCGTTCAGACTGTCGCATTGAAATCGAATCAATCCAATAGCACCGCTCAAACTGCTGCAAACAACCAAGGAGCCCTTGCCATGAAACGCATTCTTTTGCCGGTTGATGCCTCTGCGAACTCGCTCAAAGCCGTGGAACACGTGATTGGCCGCTTCGTCACCGACCCTGGGATCGAGCTTCACCTTCTGCACGTGCGTGCGCCGTTCACGCGCCATGTCGGCAGATTCCTCAGCCGCCGCAATATTGCCGGTTTTCACCGTGACGAGGCCGCCAAGGCCATGTCGGTGGCGCGGGCACGGCTCGATGCGCGCAGTATCCCCTACGCGGTCCACGTTGAATTCGGTGACAGGGCCGAAACCATCACGGCGGCCGCCAAGCGCATCCGCGCCAGCCAGATCGTCATCGGCACATCGCGCAAGAACTCGTTCACCCGCATGATCGAGGATTCGGTCACCAACAAGGTGCTTGAGAAAGCGCAGGTGCCGGTCGAGGTGATTGCCGGCGAATCGGTGGCCCGCATCGAGCGCTTCGGTCTGCCGGCGAGCATCGGCGCCATATTTGCGGCCCTCGTGCTGGCGCTCGACTGAACTGCAGGCGGGGAATCAGGCCGCGCTAACCGCAGGGTTAGCGCGGCTTTTTTTTGCCCGCACGCGGCGGCGGGCCGGCGAGTTCTTCCTGAATGGTAAACGCCTCCTGCTTGAGGTAATCGAAGAACGTCTGGGCCACCACGGACAGGCGTTTGCCCGCGGGGTAGACGACGTACCACGAGCGGCGGATCGGGAATCTCTGGATATCGAGCACTGCAAGCTGGTCGTGCATCGGCTCGAGCATCAGTGCGTGCCGGGAAATTACCGCGATCCCGAGGCCGGCGGCCACCGTCCATTTGACAGCTTCATTGTTACCGAGCTGCATGCGATTGCGCGGCTTGATGCGGTGCGCGGCGAGAAATTTCTCTGCGGCGATGCGTGTGCCGGACCCCGGCTCGCGCGCAATAAACGGTTCTTTGGCGAGCCGGCTGAGTTCGATGTGCCGGTGACCGGCCAGAGGATGGTCCCGCGGCGCAATGACCACCAGCGGATTCTTCCCGACCGCCTCGGCGCGAATATCGCCGCGGTCGGGCGGCCGCGTCATCAGGTAGGTATCGTCG
>CAZVDN010000264.1:0-3452 GCA_964625665.1 uncultured Streptomyces sp.
ATGCGCTTCAGCGCGTTCCACAAGACGTCGTAGCCGCAGGACTGCTTGTCGACCGGGAAATTGCTCTCCATCATGCAGCGCGACGGGCCGAAGGCCTCGATGCAGGCTTCGACATAGGGGCGCCATGCGTCGGCGAGTTCTTCGGACGAGGGCGGCACCTCGCGCATGTGGAAATCCCAGCCGCAATACAGCATGCCGAGCCCGCCGACCTTGACGGTGAGATTGGGAAACTGTGCCAGCGCTTTTACATTGGCGTGCCAGACCTTGAAGGTTTCTGCGCGGCTGGCGTCGTGCGGCGGAATGCCCAGGAGGCCGCCGCAGTGGTTGAGGATGACGCTGGTTTCGGGAAAGGCGCGCAGCAGGTCGGCGACGTCGGGCAGTTGCGGATGAAACTGCCAGGATTCGAACGAAAGCCCAAGCGGCTGCAGATGGGCGAAGCCCTTGCGGAACACCGGGTCGAGGACCTGATGCTGCGGCACCTGGCGGCGGCCGAATCGCGCCGCATTGCCGGTGTCCCAGCACACACCGTGGCGGATGCCGTGCAGCCTTCCGCCGCCGGCGGCGATCAGTTTTTCCAGCACCGGGCGCACGCCGTCGCCGAGCATGAGGTCACCGTGGCCGATGATGCCGGCGCACAACTTCGTTTTGCCGTAGCGGCCGCTGGCGCTCATGGCAGCGATGCCGTTGACGAATTCGACTTCGCCGACCGGGCTGTCGGCGACAGGGCCGTCGGCGCGGTGCATGGCACCGGCTTCGATGAACACGGTGGCGACGATGTTGTGGCCGCTGCCGACATCTTCCGCCAGTTCATGGATCAAATAGCGGCCGCGCGCGTCGTCCCACACATGGTGATGGGGATCGACAATCGGCAGTTCCGGTTCGAGCGCGGCTTCGCTGCGCTGCGCGGTCCAGACCTGCAGTTCATCGGTGGTGCGGTAGGAATTGCCGCGGAATTCAGGGCAGGCAGCCATGGTGATCTTTCGAAGCGGGTCGGTTAGAGGTATTGACGGAACCAGGCGATGGTTTCGCTGTAGGTGATCTGGCAGGTCACCGGATTGCGGAATTCATAACTGTCGTAGTGGCCGGACTTCGGCAGCTTGACGAGTTTTTTCGGTTCACCGCACTTTGCGTAGGTGGTGAGTTGCTGCACCGGCGGCACGAGATTGTCATGCTCGGCGTAAATCATCAGCACCGGGCGCGGGCTGATCTTGTCGACGACCCAGTCGGGGCGGTAGCGCATGACGGCTTCGGCGCTTTCGATATCGCGCTCTTCGCTCTGGAAGGTGTGGCCGGCCTGCGCGTGCATTTCACGCTGGCGCTGCGATTCCGGATCGCGCAGCATGATTTCGCCGTTCGGCACCAGTGTCGGTTTGCCGGTGAGGACGCGTTGTTGCGCTTCCTTGAGCACGCGGTCCTTGAACGCCAGCCATTCCCAGGGGCGGCGGATCGAGCGCATCCATTCGTAGCCGTCGGTGACGCCGACGCTGGTGACCAGGCATTTGACACGTTCATCGTGGGCCGTGACCCAGATGCCGTTGGCGCAGCCGAAGCTGGTGCCATAAAGCCCGAGGCGTTCGGGATCGATGCCGGGCACGGTTTGCATATAGGTCAGGGCGTCGAAAGTGTTCTGCGCCTGTTCGAGCGGGCGATGGCGGTTGCGCTTGCCTTCGCTGTTGCCGAAACCGACATAGTCGTAACCGAAAACAAACCAGCCTTCCGCGCAGAGCCGCTTCATCATATGCGTGCAGTCGGCCTGCGTGTTGCCGCTGTAACCGGCGAGCACCAGTATGCCGGGGCGCGGCGGGTCGCCGGCCTTCCAGTCTTCGGGCGTGAAAAGATAGCCGGCGATCTTGTCGCCGTCGCTGTAAAACGTCACTGCTGCTGGATTCATCGCTGTTCCTGTTTTAAGAGTGCGGCCGCTTTTATTCGGCCTTGATGCCCATTTCCCGGATGACCTTGCTCCACAGCGCGGTTTCATCCGCCATGACCTTGCGCAAATGTTCGGGTGTGCCGGCGACCACCTCGGCGCCTTCGCGCGTGAAACGTTCGGCAATATCGGGCGCGCGCGCGGCGCGCACGATGTGTTCGTTCAATTGCCGCAGAATGGCCGGCGGCGTATTGGCGGGCGCAAGGAGTCCGACCCAGCTCTGGAATTCGTATTTGGGCATGCCTGATTCCGCGGCAGTCGGCACATCCGGCAGGATGGCGAGGCGTTTGCCGGCAGTCACGGCGAGCGCCCTGAGACGGCCGCCCTTGATCTGCCCAGCGGCGGCCAGCGGCGTTTGAAACGTCACATCGATTTCACCGCCGACTACTGCGGCCAGTGCCGGGCCGCCGCCTTTGTAGGGCACGTGAACGATGTTGGCACCGCTCAGATATTTGAACAGTTCGGCGCCAAGGTGGGTCAGCGTGCCGGCGCCCGACGAGGAGTAATTGATGGTGCCGGGTTTGGCCCTCGCCAGTGCAATAAGTTCGGCCAGCGTGCGTGCCGGCACCGAAGGGTGCGCGACGACGACGCTGGGGCCGGTGACGACCAGCGACAGCGGCGCAAAATCCTTTTCCGGCGAGAAAGTCAGTTTGGGAAACAGCGCCGGATTGGCCACCAGCGGCGCGGTATTGGCCAGGAGCGTGTAACCGTCGGCCGGTGCGCGCGCGACCATTTCCATGCCGATGTTGGTGGAGGCGCCGCCGCGGTTGTCGATGACCACGCTCTGACCGAGCGATTCGGACATTTTCGGTGCGAGCAGGCGCGCGGTGGCGTCAACGCTGCCGCCCGGCGGCACCGGCACGATGATGCGGATCGGTCGTTGCGGGAAGTCGCGGGTTTGTGCAAACACGCTCGCCGGCAACAATGCGGCGGCGACAGTCAATACGGAAATGGTTTTCACGCGGTCTACCGGTTGAACAACGATTGGGATCAAACTGGCGGCGCCGACTCGGGGCGCGCATTATTGTCCGATTCTAATTCCCCGCGAGGAGCGCGCCAAGTACGCGCCGCGCATTTTAACTTTTGCGAGCAGCGTGCTACGCTCGAAAAAACAAATGAGGAGGAAAACCATGCGCAGCCCAAAGTTATTGCAGACGGTTTTGTTCGCGGCCCTTTCGATGACCATGGCGGCGGGCGCAGTGGCGCAGACCGCCGCGGATTATCCGAAACGCTCGATACGCCTGCTGGTGCCTTTTGCGCCGGGGGGCGGCACCGACATCATTGCGCGCGTGACCGCGCAGAAGGTGAGTGATACCTGGGGCCAGCCGATTGTGGTTGATAATCGTAGCGGCGGGGGCGGCACGATCGCCGCGCAGACGGCGGCGGCGGCCGCACCGGACGGCTATACGCTGTTTCTGCCGAGCATCAGTATTGCCTATGCGCCGGCGGTTTACAGCAAGCTGCCTTACAACACGGCCGATCTCGCGCCGGCGATTCTGGTGGCGACGCAGCAGAACCTGCTGGT
>CAZVDN010000264.1:3462-3869 GCA_964625665.1 uncultured Streptomyces sp.
CGCCTACGCCGCGCGCCCCGACGTCGCGAACTGGCGACGGGCGGCGCCGGCGCGTCCGACCATCTGGCGATGGAACTCTTTCGCACCTATGCCGGCATCAGCCTGATCAACGTGCCTTACAAGGGGCAGGTGCCTGGCACCAACGCCCTGATTGGCGGCGAAGTGCAGATGCAGATTTCGCCGATGGCTTCGCTCTATCCGCATGTGACTTCGGGCAAGCTGCGCGGTCTGGCCGTCACCGGTTCGAGCCGTGCGCGCACCGCGCCGGAGTTGCCGACGATTGCCGAAGCAGGCCTCACCGGTTATGAGTTTTACGTCTGGTACGGCCTTGTCGTGCCGGTCGCGACGCCGGCGCCCATCGTCGCCAAAATCAACGCCCTCGAGCCGGAAATCATGGCTCTCACCGC
>CAZVDN010000264.1:3879-5310 GCA_964625665.1 uncultured Streptomyces sp.
TCGATTGGCATCGATGCGCTGGGCGGCACGCCGCAGAAATTCGCGACCTTCCTCAAATCGGAAATGACGAAGTGGGCGAAAGTGGCGAAGGACGCCAATATTCGCGTGGATTGAGGTTGCGGGCACAGGCGGGGCCCGCGCAGACGCGGCAGCCAACAAATCATCATCAGGCATTTCAAGGAGCGTAATTTCGATGGCCATGGTCAATACGGTCAGGGGGCCGATAACCCCCGAACAACTCGGCACCACGATGTGCCACGTGCATGTGTTGTCGGAACTGAAGGTGGCCGAACAGGCCAAACCGCGTTCGCAGATGACCAAGGAGGAAATCGAACTGCTCAATCATCCGGTGACCACCGAAATGCTCGGTGTTATCCGCCGCCACGTCAATGATGCCTGTGCCATCGACAACAACCTCCTTGGCGACGTCGATCTGGCGATCGTCGAACTCGATGCCTTCAAGCGCAAGGGCGGTTCGAGCATCGTCGAGACCAGCGTGGTCGGCCTGAAACGCGACCCGGCGGGCCTCAAGCGCATTTCCGAGGCGACCGGCATCAACATCATCTGCGGCACCGGCTGGTATATCGGGCCTTCGCATCCGGAGGAAACCCGGGACGCAAGCGTCGAACAATTGCACATCAAAATGGTGCGCGAGCTGACCGAGGGCATCGACGACCTCGGCATCAAGGCCGGTTTCATCAAGGCCGGTCTCAGCGGACCGAACCCCGACGTGCCTTTCCAGTTGGCCGAAGAGAAAGTGTTGCGCGCGGGCGGGCGCACCCAGGGCCTGACCGGAGCGGTAATGACCATCCATCCCTGCCACCACTACGGCAGGGCGCGCCATCTGCATACCTATCTCGACATCCTCAAGGAAGAGGGCGCCAATCTCGAGAAGTTCTACATGAGCCACATGGAGTTCTGGCACGACGACATCGATTATCAGAAATCGCTGCTCGACCGCGGCATCACCCTGTCTTACGACCAGTTCGGTTGCGATGAGTATGTGCGCCCCGGCTGGTCGAAAGCGCCGGACTCGTCGCGCGTCAAGGCGGTCGGCACGCTGTGCAAAATGGGCTATGCAAAGCAGATCGTGCTGTCCAACGAGGTGGTGAGCAAGTTCCGGCTGCAGAAATACGGCGGCTTCGGCTATTCGCACCTGCTCGAAAACATCGTTCCGGACCTGAAATTCTTCGGCGTCAGCGATGCGGACATCCATACCATGCTGGTGGAGAACCCCCGGCGCCTGCTGCCTTTCTAAGGGGGTGCCGCTTCGCGCGGCCTCTGCTATAATTCTCCGCCTCCAGCGCCCGTAGCTCATCTGGATAGAGTACTTGGCTACGAACCAAGGGGTAGCAAGTTCGAATCTTGCCGGGCGCGCCAGTTTCATCAATGGGTTAGGTGATTTTCACCTAACCCATTTTCTTTGCTGCT
>CAZVDN010000265.1:0-5308 GCA_964625665.1 uncultured Streptomyces sp.
ATCTCACTGCCGTATCGCCGCATTCATTACGGCATGGATGAATAATCCAAAACATCCACAGCGGTGAAAATCAAAAGCGGGCGGAAGCCCGCTTTTTTTGCGCGGGTTTTATTGAATGCGCACGTTGATCGACTTGATCAGTTTTTCCAGGCGCGCGTAATCGGCGTTGAATTTGATGCGGAATTCGTCGGGCGTCATCGGTGCCGCCGGCTCCGAGCCTTCGGCCGCGAGTGTCTTGACCGTGTCCGGCGTGTTGATGCCCTTGCGCACCACCGCATTGATGGCGTGCACGATGCGGGCCGGTGTGCCGGCGGGGGCGAGCAGGTTGTAGCTGTTGCCCCAGTCGAAGCCGGCGTAACCGCTTTCGGCGACCGTCGGCAGGTCTGGCAGATTGGGCGCGCGGCGCAGGCCCGAGGTGGCGATGCCGCGCAGGCGGCTACTGCGGATGTGCTGGCTGGCAGTCACAGTGCTGGCGAACATCAGTTGCACCTGATTGCCGATGACTTCGACCAGCGCGGCGCCGGCGCTCTTGTAGGGCACATGCACGATGTCGGTAGCGCTGAGCATGCGGAAATGTTCCATCGCAAGGTGGCCGGTGGTGCCGAGGCCCTGCGAGCCGTAGGCCAGTGTGCCGGCTTTGGCCTTGGCGAGGTCGACGAGTTCGCGCACGGTTTTCACGGGCAGCGCGGGGTTGACCACCAGCGCGAAGTTCTGCGAACAGATCTGCACGATGGGAATGAAGGCCTTGCGGATATCGTAGGCGGCGCGGCCGAGCACGCCGTTCAACATCAATGTTTCCGAGGCGCCGAGCAGCGTGTAGCCGTCAGGCACGGCGGTGGAAACCATGTCCATGCCGATCACGGTGCCGCCGCCGGGCCGGTTGTCGACGATCACCGACTGGTTCCAGCCCTCGGCGATTTTCTGCGCACCGAGACGCGTCATCAGATCGAGCCCGCCGCCGGGGCCTATGCCGACGATGACGCGGATCGGGCGCAGCGGGTAATCGGCGGGTTTGTCCTGGGCGCCGGCCGGCGGCGCGCAGAACATCGTCAGTGCGGCGGTCGAACACGCGGCGAACGGGCGCAAGGCGGTGCTCCTTGTCACTCGGCTGTTTATAACCAGCCGGATTTTCTGAATTTGTAGAACAGGTAGAGGTCGATGACCGCCATCATGCCGAGTGCGAGCGGATAGCCGAACGACCATCTGAGTTCGGGCATATGGTCGAAATTCATGCCGTAGATGCCGGCGATCAGCGTCGGCACGGCAATCAGTGCGGCGCAGGCGGCGAGCCGTTTGGTGGTTTCGTTTTCGGCCACCGTGATCAGCGAGAGGTTGACCGACAGCGCGGTGGTGACCATGTCGCGCAGCGAATCGATCGATTGGTTCAGGCGCATCAGATGGTCGTAGACGTCGCGGTAATAATCCTGCGTGCCGTTGCAGAGCTGCGGCACGCGCCCGCCGTGCAGCTTGCCGACGCCTTCGAGCAGCGGGCCGACGGCGTGTTTGAGCACCATCAGCTTTTGCTTCAAGGCATACATGTCTTCGATGTTGGCGCGTGCGGCGCCGCCGCTGAACATGCGCTCTTCGAGCGTTTCGAGCTCGGTTTCGAGCGTATCGACCAGCGGGAAATAACGGTCGACCACCGCGTCCATCAGGGCATAGAGCACGAAGCCCGCGCCGAGCTGCAGCAGTTCGGGTTCGCGTTCGCAGCGCGCGCGCACGTCGGTAAAACCTTTCTCGGCGCGGTTGCGCACCGACAGCACATAGTTGGGGCCGGCGAAGATATCGACCTCGCCGACGACCATTTCGTCGTCAATGATCTCGATCACATGCAACACGACAAAGACCGAATCGCCGTATTCCTCCACTTTCGGGCGCTGGTGGCCGTGGCTGGCGTCCTCGACGGCAAGCTCGTGCAGGTTCCATGACATTTTTGAAACTGGTTCTGGCAGGTTGAACTGCTCCTGCAGGTCGGCAAATTCCTCGGGTTCAGGGTCTTTCAGCGCGACCCAGACAAAACATTCCGGCCGGCTCAGGTAGCTGCCGATGTCCGCCGGATTGACATGGTCGGCCAGCCGTTTGCCGTCCTGATAAGCGAAGCAGTTAACGAGCATTCCATTTCCTTCCTTGCAGCCATTCATCAGCGCGGGTGGGCCGTGAACTGCGTGCAGCAATCCGGTGTGCGCAACGGCCGTCCGCAGGGTCTGTGCCGAGTGTTTGTGCCGAGTATACGGCCGCAGGCTTTCACGCGTATTACAGCGGGCCGGCTGCGCATGAGTTCAGGTGAAACATTGTAAACTCAATCCATCGAACAACCGACAACCGGGGAGGGGCGGGTGGTTCAAATCACGAAGTCTTTGTTGAGGGCGGCATTGCTGCCGGCCGCGCTGGCGGCGGCGCCTGTAATGGCGCAGGGGGACTATCCGAACAAACCTGTTTTGCTGGTCATCTGCTTCGGTGCCGGCGGCGGTCTCGATGTGGTCGGTCGAATTGTTGCCGACCGCCTGGCGAAAAACCTCAACCGCCAGATCGTCGTCGAAAACCGTCCGGGGGCTGCCGGCAATATCGGCACCGTGTCGGTGCTCAAGGCGCCGGCCGACGGTTACACGCTGCTGGAGACGACCAATAGCTACAACATCAACCCCTTTATCTATCGCAACACCGGTTACGACCCGCGCCGCGACTTCCTGCCGGTCATCGAACTGACGCGCGCGCCGTCGGTGATCATTGCCCATCCGAAAACCAGTCTGCGCACCGTCAAGGAACTGATCGCCGCAGCGAAGTCGGCGCCTGGCAAGCTGGTTTACGGCAGCGCCGGCAACGGTTCGCCGACCAATATCGCGATGGAGATTTTCAAATCAGCGGCGGGCATCGATATCACCCACGTGCCCTACAAGGTCGCGACCCAGGCCAACCAGGATGTGATGGGCGGGCAGACACCGCTGGCGATGGCGGCCCTGCCTTCGGTCATCACGCATATTCGTGGCGGCATGCTGCATCCGGTGGCGATGACGTCCGAAAAACGCTGGCCGTCGTTTGCCGAAGTGCCGACGGTGGCCGAGGCCGGTGTGTCCGGCTACAGCCACCTGACCTGGATCGGCATTGTTGCGCCCACCGGCACGCCAGCGGCGATTATTGCGCGCCTGAACAGGGAAATTGCCGCGGTGCTCAGCGTGCCCGAGGTGCGCGAACGCATCGCCGCCACCGGCGCCGAACCCGTCGGGCAGGGCGTTGCCGAATTCGCTGCCGCGCTGACCGCGGAATACGAGGCGATGGCGAAACTCGCGCAGCGCGTCAAATTCGAACTCGAGTGACGGCGCCGCGGAGGACGGCGCCGCCGCCTGTTATTATTCACGCTCAGAGCGCGCCCGCAGAGCGCGTGGTCGAACGCAGGTCATTATCAATCACGGAGAGAGAAACAGAATGGACAAGGTAGTTGCGTCACCGCAGGAAGCACTGGCCGATCTCAAAGAGGGCGATACCGTCGCCTTGGGCGGATTCAGTGTCGGACACCGTTTCGCCCTGAGCATGATCACCGCCTTGCGCGACAAGGGCACGAAGAACCTCACGCTCGTCTGCAACTCCATGGGTGCACCGGGCGAACTGCGCGGCCAGATCCTTGCCGAGAATAAACAGGTCAAAAAGCTCATCGCGGCATTCACCACGCGGCCCGGTATGCCGACTGCCACCGAAGACCAGATTGTCTCCGGCGAAATGGAAGTCGAGCTGGTGCCTCAGGGCACGCTGGTCGAGCGCTGCCGCGCCGGCGGTGCGGGCATTCCGGCGTTTTATTCGGCCACCGTTGCCGGCACCGATCTCGAGAAGGGCAAGGAGATCCGCGAATTCGACGGCCGCCGCTATGTACTCGAAAAGGCCATCAAAATCGATTACGCGCTGCTGCGCGCGCACCGCGCCGACCGCGCCGGCAATGTGCAGTTCCGCGGCGGCAGCCAGAACCTGAGCCCGGCCTTCGCCAAGGCCGCGCGCGTCGCCATCGTCGAAGTCGATGAAATCGTCGAGGTCGGCGGCATTCCGCCGGAACTCGTCAACCTGCCGGGCATTTTTGTCGCGCGCGTCGTGAAGAGCACTTATCCCTTCGATCCGAAACAGACTCCGCAATCGAAACGCCGCCCGGCCGACAAGCCGCGCGAATACGCCGGCAAACCGGCGCTGACGCGCGAGGGCATCGCCAAACGCGCCGCCGCAGTGGTGCGCGACGGCAGCTACGTCAATCTCGGCACGGGCATTCCGACCATGGTGTCGAATTTTCTCGAGGGCCGCGACGTCGTGCTGCACGCCGAGAACGGCGTGCTGGGCTACGGCAAGATGGTCTCGGGCGACCAGGTCGATCCGGATTTTTACAACGCCAGCGGCCAGTACATCGAACTGGTGCCGGGCGCGTCGTTCTTCGATTCGGTGACCTCGTTCGAAATGGCGCGCGGCGGGCATATCGACACCGTGATCCTCGGCGCCTATGAGGTCGACCAGACCGGCAGTGTCGCCAACTGGAGCGTGCACGACGCCAAGCGCGGCGGCATTGGCGGCGCCATGGACCTCATCTCGGGCCGCACCGAACTCATCATCGTCATGGAGCATTGCGACAGCAAGGGCCGGCCGAAACTCAAAAAGAAATGCGCCTACCCGCTGACCGGCCAGAACTGCGTGAGTTACGTCGTCACCGACCTCGCACTGCTGAAGTGGGAAGACGGCAAGTTCGTATTGCTTGAAGTTGCACCG
This sequence comes from uncultured Streptomyces sp., assembly GCA_964625665.1. Taxonomy (GTDB): domain Bacteria; phylum Pseudomonadota; class Gammaproteobacteria; order Burkholderiales; family SG8-41; genus PALSA-1004. Next base: position 4,738 of record CAZVDN010000265.1, read on the forward strand.
GGCTTCACGGCGCAGGAAGTCATGGCCCTGACCGACATGGAAGTGACGCCGGCGCGCGAAGTGAAGTTCATGGCGTAACGGCTGTGCGGTAACCGAACGCGCAGCCTGCCGCAGAGCAGGCGCGCGAAATTCTCAGAATCAGGAGGCGGACGGCAATGGCAAGTGTTTATCGGAGAATCGAAGAGCGTGCCGCGTGGATCGGGCCGCAAATCCAGAAACAGACCGACTGGATCTGCCGGCTGAACGAAGCGCAGATCGCCGAGATCGACGCGGCGCTGATGCTGGTCAAGCGCGCCGGGCTGAAAATCCCGTTTCCCGCGGCCGCGTTTCCGTTGCCGACCGTGGCTTCGCTGCTTGCCGACATTCGTGACGAAGTTGAAAACGGCCGCGGCTTCATGCTGATGCGCGGGTTCCCGCGAGCGCGCTACAGCGATGCCGACTGCGAGCTGGTGTACTGGGGCCTTGGCATGCATCTGGGCGTGCCGGTGTCGCAGAACGCGCGCGGCCATCTGCTGGGACATGTGCGCGACGAGGGCGGAAGCATCACCGATCCGAACACGCGCGCCTACCA
>CAZVDN010000266.1:0-3251 GCA_964625665.1 uncultured Streptomyces sp.
AGGCCGGTCCGGAGTCGTGCAGCCAGCGCGGCGCGGGCACGCGGTTTCTGAATCTCTTCGCCTATACCGGCAGTTTCACCGTGCACGCTGCAATGGCAGGGGCCGCGCGTTCGACCACGGTCGATCTCTCCAATACCTATCAGGCATGGACCGCGCGTAACTTTGCCTTGAACGGCATTGACCCCGCGCGGCACACACTTGAGCGTGCCGACGTGCTGCTCTGGCTGGTGCAGGCCGTTGCTAACCGCGAGCATTACGACGTGATCGTCATCGACCCGCCGTCGTTCTCGAATTCAAAAAAAATGGCCGACGTGCTTGATGTGCAGCGCGACCACGTGCGCATGATCAGCCAGTGTCATCGCCTGCTGGCCGGCGGCGGTGAGCTCTTTTTCTCGACCAACCTGCGCAGCTTCGAAATCCACGCGCCGCTCGTGGCGCAATTCTCGCTGCGCGAAATTACCAAGCAGAGCGTGCCCGAAGATTTTCAGCGCCCCGGCCGGCGCGGGCCGCACCGTGCCTGGCACGCGGTGAAGGGTTAGTAACGCGGTTTTGCAGCCCGGAAGGAGCGCAGCGCATTCCGGGTCAGGCGTGTGCAGAATGCCGGATACCCGTTGCTCCTTCCGGGCTACGAACTACTGAAACGTCACCAGGTCCGTGCGCGTCAGCGTCACCGACTTCGCTTTCAGCGGATCATTCGCCAGATTCGCATTGCCCGAATTCAACACGTTGTAAAAACCGATCGTCGTCTCGTAGGGGCTGCCGGCCGAGGTGGTGTCCATCGGAATCACGACGGTGTAGTCATGGGCCATCGCCGCCACCGAGGTGTAGGTCACCGAGCCGCTGATTTTCCAGCCGACCATGATCAGCGTCCTGATGCCTTTTTCCTTGAGGATCTTGTCGAGATCGGTCCTGAAGAAGCGGTCCTGCGCGGTGTTGAGCACCTTGAAGTCGCCGGGCTGCGGCGCGACGTCCTTGATCCAGTGCGCCATGTTGCGTTCGCGCGTGCCGTAGGCAATGACGAGCCCTGCTTTGCGCACGCGCTCCAGAAACGGAACCATCGCCGGCAGCATCTGGTTTTTGCAGCTGGGCTGAATGGCGCAGATGTCTTCGACGTAATCGAGCATGATCAGCGCCGTGGTTTTGGGATCAAGCGTCACGCGCGCCGGTTCGGGCGTGGCCGGCATTTGCAGGGTGATCATCGGCTTGGCGGCCGGTTGCGCCTGCGTGGCGCCGCAGAAAAGGGCGAGGGCCAGGCTGCTCAGAAGGATGACGGTGCGTGAGTGCGTCATGCGGAATCTCCTCAGGAGGGTTTTTGGATTTTTGACATTATGGCGCGTTCGGACAATGTGCGGTAAAAAGCAGTCTGCAGGCGTTCGATAAAACCACATCAAATGAACGCCATTTTCAGGAGAGGAACCCGATCATGACCAACCGCATTCTCACCGCGGCCGCCCGCGCGCTGGCATTCACCGCCATCACATTGTCATTGGCCACTGCCGCCCACGCGCAAAGCACCGCAGTCGAAGCGCTGCAAAAAGCACGCACCGTCGAACGCCTTGCCGAAGGCATGGCCGTCGAGAAAAAAGGCGAGGCCCCGGGCTTCGTGCTCGACCCCGCGTGGCCGCAGCCGCTGCCCAACAACTGGGTGATCGGCGACGTCGGCGGCATCGCCGTCGATAAACACGACCAGATCTGGGTCTACCACCGCCCGCGTTCGGTCGGCTCGCAGGACAGCGGCATGCTCGGTGCGGCCGGCAAAGATGCCAAAGGCAATCTGATCAGCGTGCTCGGCCATCCGCGCCCGCTGGGCCAGATCAACGGCTGCTGCGCGCCGGCACCGTCGATCCTCGTCTTCAACCCCGCGGGCAAGCTGATCAAGGCCTGGGGCGGCCCCGGCGACAAGGATTTCCTGAAGACCAAATGCCGCGAGGCCGACGGCTGCTTCTGGCCGGCGCGCGAACACGGCATCTACGTTGATCACAATGATTTCGTTTACATCGCCGGCAACGGTCAGGCGCGCGCCTTCTACGGCCAGTATCCGTGGGCGTCGAACTTCGGCGACGATTCGCACATCCTCAAGTTCAAGGCCGACGGCACCTTCGTGTTCCAGATCGGCACCGCCGGTGCCAAAGGCCCCAACAGCAACGACACCAACGGCGGTGTGAACGGCACGCCCGAACCCTACTGGCCGGCCGACATGACGGTTGATCCGAAAACCAACCTGATGTACATCGCCGACGGTTATGGCAACCGTCGCGTGTTGATCGTCGATGCGGCCACCGGCAAATACGTCGGCCACTTCGGCGCCTACGGTCAGAACCCCGTCGTCGGTGAAAACGCCGGCAATACCGCCTACGCCGGCGGCTGGCCCGACGATTACCGCGCCGGCAAAATGAAACCGAATTTCTTCCGCAGCCCGCTGCACTGCGCGCGCCTCGCCAACGACGGCCTGCTCTACGCCTGCGACCGCGGCAACAACCGCGTGCAGGTCTTCAAGGCCGCCGAGGCCGGCAAACCCTGTTCAAATCCGGACGGTGAAGCCGGTAAATGCGGTTACGTCGGCGAACTCTTCGTCGCGCCGCAATCGATCGGCGGCACCTCGGGCACGGTCAACTTCTCCACCGACGCCAAACAAAGCTGCATGTACGTCGCCGACCTCGTCAACGACGTCATCTACGTCGTCAACCGCCAGAACATGACGGAACTCACCCGCGTCGGCGGCGGCGGCCGTCAGGCCGGCCAGTTCCACTGGCCGCACGTGGTGGCAAATGATTCCAACGGCAATATGTACGTCGGTGAAGTCGACGGCGCGGCGCGCGTGCAGCGTTTCCTGCGTTACGGCGCGACGGGGTGCAGCGGAACGGGGAGTGCGGAGGTGGGCAAATACCTGGTGCAATGATCGGACAGATCGACCGTTGATGCCGATTCAGGCCAGGCTCCTTCATTGGGCTTGGCCTTTTTTTTGCAACAACGCTGTGTGGAACTGGCGTGTCTCACTGGAATGAGACAATCAGCGGTATGCATCCCACGCCCTATTGCCCGCCCGCGAACCACGGGCTGGACATTCTCCATCTCTCGGAGCAACTGATCGTCGTCAACAAACCCAGCGGCCTGTTGAGCGTGCCCGGGCGCGGCGCCGGCAAGGAAGACTGCCTGTCGCGCCGCGTGCAGGCCGAATATCCCGATGCCTTGATCGTGCACCGCCTCGACATGGGCACGCTGGGTGGCGGCGACGAACGCCACCGACGTCT
>CAZVDN010000266.1:3261-5291 GCA_964625665.1 uncultured Streptomyces sp.
CGGGCATCGTCGTCTTGGCGCGCGGCGCCGATGCGCAGCGCGCGCTGAGTGTGATGTTCCAGGAGCGCCGCGTGAGCAAGCGTTATCAGGCGCTGGTCGACGGGTGCTGGTCGGCAGTGGCAGAAGGCGAGATTGATTTGCCCATCAGCGGCGACTGGCCGCGCCGTCCGAAGCAGAAAGTCGATCACGCCGCGGGCCGGCCGAGCCTCACCCGCTATCGCGTGCTCGACGTCGACACCGTGCGCGCGGTGTCGCGCATCGAACTCGATCCCGTTACCGGGCGCTCGCACCAGTTGCGCGTGCATCTGGAGGCGATGGGGCATCCGATCATCGGCGACGACTTTTACGGCACGCCGGCATCGCGCGCGAAGGCGGAGCGCCTGATGCTGCACGCCTGCAGGATCGAGTTGTTCGAGCCCGGCACGGGTGTGCCGCTGTGTGTGGATTCTCCACCGCCGTTTTGAGTGGCAGTAAGGGCGGGGAACTTGTTGCACTCCCTGCAAACTGATCGTTCAAACGAAGAGGCCCGCACGCATGCGGGCCTTCTACGTTATTACAACGCTGATGGTTCCTTTTCAGGCGCCCTTCGGCCAGACAAACTCCGGACGCAGTGCCGCGTGGACGGGACGCCCGTCGTTGGGTTTCGGCACGCCGGTGGCCGGGTCGTAGAACGCGTGATAGGTGGCGGGCAGCTTTGCTGCGTCATGGCCCATCAGGTTCGGCACGATGACGCGGATGCGCTTTTGCTTGTCGTCGAGCATGACCGGGGTGCCGCAGGTTTCGCACAGGCAGAGTTCCAGCGGGCCGTTGGGGTTCTGGTCGTTGAACGGCACGCGCTTCAGGCTGCCGGCGCCTTCGACGGTCAGGTCGCTGTGTTTGAAAAAGACCACGTGGGTGGTGGGCTGGCCGGTGACGCGCTTGCAGACCGAGCAATGACAGGTGTGGTTGTCGATGGGGTCCTGGTCGGCATGGCTGCTGTGATGTGCGCAGCCGCCGGTGTATTTATGCGACATGTTGATTTCCTTTGCAGTGAATTACGATCGAAGCACGATCAAAATGCTTGCCGGGCAAGCTTAAACGCGGCAGCCCACTTGCGTCTAGACCTTTGCGGTGCCGCTTTGATGACAGCCGATCACACCTGACGCGTTGAGCGTGTCGATGGCAGCGCTGCCGTAACCGAGTTCGCCCAAAATCTCCCGCGTATGCTCGCCCACATGCGGCGCGTGCGCGAGCCGGTCGCCGCTCTCCAGCGGCTGCTGGCCGCAGAGATTGCCCATCGGCACGCGGCCGAGCGTGTCGTTCTCGACCCAGCGGATGGCGTCCACGGTTTGCACCTGCGGGTCTTTGAAGAGATCGTCGTAGGTGTTGACCTTGGCTTTAAGGATGTCGATGCCGGAGAGCAGCTCGACCCATTCGTTTGACGTTTTCTGTTCGAAGTGCGGCCGCAGGTCGGCCAGCAGTTGCTCGCGGTTGAGCACGCGCGCGCGGGAGTCGGCGTAACGCGGGTCGGTGATCCATGCTTCTTTGCCGAGCAGTTTGCACAGCCGTTTGAAATGCTCGTCGCGCCGCGCGTTGACGCTCATGTAACCGTCTTTGGTTTTGAACATGCCCACCGGCATGCCGATCGGTTCGGCGGCGCCGCCCTGCAGATGCTGCTCCATCATCGCCCCCTCCTGCAGCGCGAGCGCGCATTCGAGCAGGCTGGTTTCGATGTGCGCGCCGCGGCCTTTCATCGCCTTGCGGTAGAGCGCGGCGGCGACCGCCTGGAATGTATAGAGGCCGGTCGAGAAATCGATGGCGAGCATTTCGATGCGCTGCGGCGCGCCGTTGACGTCGCGGTTGATCGCCATCATGCCGGTATAGGCCTGCATCACCGAATCGGTGGCCGGCTGATCGGCGAGCGGGCCCGTGGCACCGAAGCCGGTGATGCTGAGGTAGATGATGTTCGGGTTGGTTTTCTGCACGCTGGCGTAATCGAGTTTGAATTTGTCGATCTTGCCGACGCGGTAGTTCTGGATCAGCACGTCGCA
>CAZVDN010000267.1:0-5281 GCA_964625665.1 uncultured Streptomyces sp.
AACAGGGAAAGAGCAGGACAACCTGACGCCGGCACGACGCGCGACGCCGGGATCCAGCATTGCAAACCGCATCGGGGCATTCAGATGAACAGAATCTATTTTCTTCGCCGCTTGCATTTCGTCGCTGCGCTGTCTGCCGCGCTTTTCGGCCTTGGCGTCGCCGACGCCCAGACGTTCCCGACGCGCCCCGTTCGCATGATCGTGCCGTTCCCGCCGGGCGGCGGCACCGATCTGCTCGCCCGCGTGCTGGCGCCGAAACTCGGCGAAATGCTGGGACAGCAGGTCGTCGTCGATAACCGCCCCGGCGCCGGCGGCACGCTGGGCTCACGACTGATGCTGGATGCACAACCCGACGGCCACACGATCCTGCTCGGCACCACCAGCACGCATGCAATCGGTCCGCATCTTTATTCGAAACCGCCCTACGATCCGGTGCGCGACTTCTCGCCGATTGCACTGGTATCTTCAACACCGACGGTAATGGTAATCGGCGCGGCGCTGCCGCCGACCAGCGTCAAGGAACTGATCGCCTATGCGAAAGCGAGGCCGGGCACGCTGAATTTCGGATCATCCGGCATCGGCACGCAGTACCACCTTTCGGGCGAACTGCTGAAGCTGCTGACCGAAATCAACATCGTGCATATACCCTACAAGGGATCAGCGCTCGTTTATCCCGACATTTTTTCCGGCCAGATTGCGTTGCTGTTCGACACACCTTCAGTCGCCGGACCGTTCATCAAGGCCGGGCGCGTGCGCGCCCTCGGCGTAACCGGCCTCAAGCGCACGCCGGTGCTGCCTGACGTTCCAACCATTGCCGAAGCCGGTGTCGCGGGTTACAACGCGGACTTGTGGTTTTGCCTCACGGGCCCGGCCGGCCTCCCTGCGGCGATTGCGACACGTATTGCCGAGGACCTTGCAAAGGTCGTCAGACTGCCTGAAGTGAAAGACCGTCTCGACCAGCAGGGCATGGACGCCACGCCCGGCACACCCGCCGCACTGAAGCCCTTTCTAGTCGAGCAGAATGCGCAGTGGCTGAAAGTCGTTCGCGCCGCCGGCGTCAAAGCAGACTGATCACGCCCACGGCCGCACCAACTCCGCGCCGCCCTACCAGGCGGTGGTGCCGCCATCGACCGGAATCACCGTGCCGGTCATGAAGTTCGAGGCATCCGACGCCAGCACCACAATCATGCCTTTGAGGTCATCATCGCCGCCGGTGCGGCCGAGCGGGATCTCGCCGGTGATCTGGTCGCGCACCTTGTCGAACATCTTGACGTTGATCGGCGTGACAAAAAATCCCGGACAGATCGCATTGACCTGAATATTGTGCTGCGCCCATTTCACCGCCAGATCGCGCGTGAAATTGACCAGCGCGCCCTTGCTGGTGCCGTAGGCGATCGAGTTGTAGTTCTTGGGATTGCGGCCGACGAGGCCAGCGATCGAGGCGATGTTGATGATCTTGCCGCGCTTGACCTTGATCATCTCGCGACCGAAGGCCTGTGCACAAAGGAAGGGCGCGGTGATATTGAGATCGAGCACCTGCTGCCAGCGCTCAAGCGGCATTTCTTCCACCGGCGCCACCCAGGCGCGGCCGGCGTTGTTCACCAGCGCATCGACACGACCGAACTTTTTCATGGTCGCTTCTTTGAGCGCCTCCACCTGATCGGGCCTGGTGACATCGCAGCCGTAGGCCAGCGCCTTGACGCCGAGCTTTTCGATGCCGTGCGCCGCTTCTTCGCAGTTCTCGAGTTTGCGCGAGCAGATCACGACGTTGGCGCCGGCCTCGGCCAGCGCGGTCGCCATCTGCAGACCGAGCCCGGTCGCGCCGCCGGTCACCACGCCGACGCGGCCTTCCATGTTCATCAGTTGTTGTACGGTTGCCATGTTCTGCCTTTCGTTCAGATGTCTTTGAGTAACTCGCGCGCAATGATATTGCGCTGAATTTCGGAAGTGCCTTCGTAGATGCGCGTCACACGCGCGTCGCGAAACACGGTCTCAATGCCGGCTTCGCGCATATAACCCATGCCGCCATGAATTTGCACCGCGGCATCGACCACGCGCCCCAGTGCTTCGGTTGCCGACAGCTTGGCCATCGCCGCCTCGAGCGAGCCGCGTTCGCCGCGCATCAGCGTCTCGATGCCGCGGTAGGTCAGGAGGCGCGCCGCATCGCGCTGCAGCGCCATGTCGGCCAGCATCCATTGCAGGCCCTGATATTCGGCAAGTTTGTGCCCGCCCTGCGAACGCAACTTCATGTGCTCGGCGCTTTTTGCGATCAGCTTGTCCATCATGCCGATGCAGCGCGAAGCCAGCGTGACGCGGCCCTGCGTCAGCGTCTTCATCGCCTGCACAAAACCCATGCCTTCGGGGCCGAGCATGTTTTCCGCCGGCACTTCGCAATCGACAAACGACACCGGCGCCGTATTGCAGCCGCGCATGCCCATCTTCAATTCGTTGGGGCCGACCGCCAGCCCCTTGAAACCGCGCTCGACGATGAAGGCCGAAATGCCCTTCACGCCCTTAGACTTGTCAGTCGCAGCCATCACCGTAAACACGCCCGCCTGCGGCGCATTGGTGATGTAGATTTTTTCCCCGTTGATGACCCAGCGGTCGCCCTTCTTCACCGCGGTCGTGCGCAACGCCGCCGGATCGGAACCCGCCTCGGCTTCAGTCAGCGCAAAGCAACCGACCCATTCGCCGGAGGCCATGCGCGGCAGGTATTTCTTTTTCTGCGCTTCATTGCCGAGTGCGACGATGCCGGTAGAACTGATGCCGGTATGGTTGCCGATCACAGTGGCGAAACCGTAATGCGTCAATCCCATCACTTCTTCGACCGCGCACTTGCCGGCCAGATCAAGCCCGACGCCGCCGTATTGTTCAGGGATGGTCAGTCCAAACAGGCCCATTTCGCGCGCCTTCTGATGAAGATCAGCGGGAATCGCATCGCTTTCTTCGATTTCCAGCGCGCGCGGATCAACTTCATTGGCGAGAAAGCGGCGGATTTCGTCACACAGCGCTTCGACTTCGGGCTTCAGTTGCATCATGACCTCGGAAATTCAGCGGCAAAATTTGCTGCGCAGGCGCATTTTCCCATGTTCGCGGCCTTTCTGCGGTCAGGCTGCCGGTTTCGGCTTGATCAATGCATCGCCCGCCTTGACGCCGCGCCCTTCCGGAAATACAAACAGGGGATTGATGTCCAGTTCCGCCATGTGATCCTGCAGGTCGACCGCCATCGCCGAGACGCGCACGATGGCGTCAGCCAGCGCCTCGACATCGCCAGGCGCTGCGCCGCGCGCGCCGCTGAGCACCGCACTGCCCTTGATTTCGTCGATCATGTCGCGCGCTACCGAGTGCGTCACTGGTGCCATGCGAAAAGTTACGTCCTTCAATACCTCGGCAAAAATACCGCCGAGGCCGAACATTACGGCAGGGCCAAACAACGGATCGTTCGTCACACCGAGTATCGCTTCGATGCCGCCGCTGACCATCTCCTGCACCAACACGCCCTCGATGCGCGCGTTCGCATTGAATGCCCGCGCGTTTTGCATGATCTCGTCAAACGCCGCCATCACGGCCGCATCGCCGGCGAGTCCGAGCCTGACTGCGTGCGCCTCTGTCTTGTGCGGTATGTCGGGCGACTGCACTTTCAAAACCACGGGATAACCCAGCGCGCGCCCGGCAGCTACCGCCTCCGACGCAGTCTGCACCAGCCTCTCGCGGGTCACACCGATGCCGTACGCGGCCAGCGCCTGTTTGGCAGAATGTTCCGGTAAATCATCGCTTCGCCCGACCAGTGCCTCACGCACACTCTGCGCCGACAGCAAGGGCACGCGCTCGCGCAGGCGCTCTTCTTCGCGCCGCAACGAATGCGCATACGCCGACAGCGCAGCCAGCGCGCGGCCGCAGCGCACCGGCGATTTGTAATGCGGAATCTTCAGCGCGTCGAGCTGGCCATAGGCATCGCGCGCCAGTTCATCGCGCGCGCTCCACGCCAGAAACACCGGCTTGTCGGTGTGCGCGGCGATTTCCGTAATCTCGGCAGCAATATTGGCCGCCAATTCGCCCTGCAGCGAGGCATTGATCATCGCGATCGCATCAACATTCGGATCATCGAGTATCGCCTGCAGCGTGCGACGGATCAGGCTGAGGTCGTTGAAAATCGCAGCGGTCACGTCAACCGGATTCTGGATCGAACCAAATGCGGGCACGATGGTGCGCAGCTTTTCCGCCGTCTCCGGGGACAACTGCGGCACCTGCATGCCGCGCGCCACGCACTCATCGGTCATCAGGATGCCGGCACCGCCCGACACCGTGATGATGGCAAGGCGGTTGCCGCGCGGCAGTTTGCCGCAGCGCAGGGCGCGGCTGTAATCGACAACGTCCTGGATATCTTCGACCTGGATAATGCCCGATTGTCGGAACGCCGCCTGATACAACGCCATGGCGCCGCCGAGATTGGCCGTATGCGAGGCGGCTGCGCGGCTGCCCTGCTCGGTATTGCCGACCTTCCACGCCAGGATCGGCTTCTTTTTCGACAGCGCACGGCGCCCGACTTCAACCAGCCGCCGCGCGTCCTTCAGGCCCTCGATGTAAACCGTGATGACTTCGGTTTTTTCGTCGTCGATGAAGTGTTCGATGAAATCGAGCGTGCTCACACCGATTTCGTTGCCCGTCGTCACCATCTGGCGGAAATGCACACCGCCGTCCTTCGAGGCGAGGTTCATCACCGAGAAACCGAAGCCGCCGCTCTGCGAAACCATGCTGACTGCGCCGGCCTCGTAACCGGTAAAAAACACCGATCCGAAACCGGCGTAGACATTGCCCGCAATGCTGATCATGCCCTGACAGTTCGGTCCGACGACGCTGATATCATATTCGGCGGCGACCGCGGCGAGCTCGCGTTGCATGGCGATGCCCCGGCCGCCGACCTCCGAATAGCCCGAGCTGAAGACGATCGCAAAGGGCACGCCCTTTTTGCCGCAGGCACGCAGCATCTCTGCCGCGCGCGAGGCGTTGATCAAAATCAGCGCGAGGTCCGGCGTCTCCGGCAGAGACTCAATCGACGGCCAGCATTTGATGCCTAGAATTTCGTCGTATTTCGGATTGACCGGATAAAGCCTGCCCGCGAAACCGTGCGACTTCAGGTGTTGCAGCGGCTGCCCGCTGATGGTGATCAGATCCTGCGATGCACCGATGACGGCGATCGAACGCGGATTGAAAAACCGCTCGAGGTCCTTGCGCATGAATGTTCCGCGGCCGGCGACGGCAAAAGACCGCAATGGTAGTG
>CAZVDN010000268.1:0-5259 GCA_964625665.1 uncultured Streptomyces sp.
AGCCGCCGAGCGACAGCGCCATGATGCCGATGCGCTGCGGATCGAATTCGGGGCGCGCAGCCAGATAGTCGTAGGCGGCACCGGCATGGCGTTCGGTTTCATGATGCAGCACGAGGTTGCGGAAACGGCGCGCTTCACCGTTGCCCGGCCCGTCGAGCACCAGACAGGAAATGCCGCGCGCGGCGAGGTCCGGAATGCCCTTGAAGTACTGGATCTCCTTGGTCACATCGAAACCGTCGAGAAACACCATCACCGGCCCCTTGCCGCTGCGGCCCGGCAGCGGGTCGGCGTGCACGAGGATGCCCGGCAGGCTTACGCCTTCATAGGGCACTTCGACGTGTTCGATCTTCGGGTGCGTCATCAGGCTCGCCGCTTTTTTGAAGCAATCGACGGCGCGTTTGTAGGCGGCCTGGCTGGCATCGGTTTTCGGATGCACGAAGCGTTCGCCGACCTGATAGTAATGCGCGGCTCGGCGCAGAAAACCGGCAGCGGTCAACGCATGGCCCTTGGCCGCTTCGGCATGACCGATGGCCTCGATGCGCTCGGCCTCGCCCGACCATTCGTTGAACCACGCCGCGTCATCGTCGGGCGCCTTGCCTTTCAAACGCAGGCCGATGCGGTTCACCTCGTCGATCTCGGCGCCGCCCCACGGCGCGCCGGAGAGCGCAATCAGCAGCCCGTGGCACCAGCGGTAGTTGCCGGGAAAATAATTGAACGCGAGATCGCCGTCAGGCAGCATCGAACTGGCCATTACAGATTCCTCAAGTGGTTTTTTGGGATGTGTTGCGGAATTTTCTACAACTGCGGAATACCGGACTCCTTGACGATCCTGCGGTATTTCTCGACATCGCGCCGCACGATTTCGCGGAACTCCCCGGGCGTGTTGCCGACGGCAACGAGGCCCAGTTGCTTGAAGCGTTCTTTGACCTCGGGTTCGGCGAGCGCGGCGAGCACCGCGCGATGCAGGTCGCGCACGATTTTGTCGGGCGTGCCCTTGGCGACGAACAGGCCGTTCCAGTACGGGAAGTCGTAACCGGTGACGCCCTGCTCGGCGATGGTCGGCACATCGGGCAGGATCGGCGAGCGCTCCTTGCTCGTCACGCCATAGGCTTTGATCTTGCCCGCCTGCAGATGGGCCTGCACCGCCAGCGGCGTCAGCAGGGCAATGTCGGCCTCGCCCGCCATCACGGCAAGCAGGGCCGGTGCGCTGCCGCGGTAGGGCACGTTGGTCATCTGCAGCTGCAGCTGCGACCACAGCGCACCGCCGGCGAGTTCGCCGGTGGCGCCGGGAATCGCGATGTTGGTTTTGCCCGGCATTTTTTTCCCATGCGCGACGAGGTCGTTGATCGAGTTGCCGCCGGGCAGGCGCGGATTGCCGGTGACCACCATGCCGGTGGTCGAGAACTGGCTGACCGCCACGAAGTCGCGCAGCGCATCGTAGGAAAGCTGCTTGTAGAGCGCCGGATTGACCGAATGCGTGCCGCTGTTGCCGACCGCCCAGGTGTGGCCGTCGGGCGCCGAACGCGCGACGAGGTCCATGGCGACGATGCCGTTATTGCTGGCGCGGTTGTCGATGATGATGATCTGCCCGAGCACTTCGGACATCTTCGGCGCAAGCAAGCGGATCTGCGTGTCGCCGGGGCCGCCGGGGGTGGCCGGCGTCAGCGCGCGCACCGGACGCTTGCCCGTGCCCTGGGCCAGCAGGACCGGCGATACCGTCAGCAACACGATTGCAGCCAGCCGTTGTGTAATGTTCTTCAACGCCCCCTCCTTCTGCTGCATTTTTTCAGCAGCCGCCATCATAACGCAGCGCCGGATCAGTGGCCGCGGCGCGTCCACATGAAGAGGCCCGCCGACAGCGCCACCATGGTCAGCGCAAAATACACGCGCAGCCCGAACAGCGGGCCGATGATGCCGGCGAAAAAGGGTGCGATGCCCATGGCAAAAAACTGGAACGACGTCGCGTAGGAAATCGCGCGTGCGTCCATGCCCTTGGGCGCATTCAGGCGCAACAGCTGCACGACGGCCGGATGCATGGCCGCTGCGCTGAGGCCGAAGGCAATGCGCGCGAGCACGAGCTGCAGCGGCGTCTCGATGATCAGCAGCGGCAGATGAGTGACCACCGCGGCGGCACCGGCGAATGCCATCACGCGCGCCGGGCCGTAGCGGTCGATCACTCGGCCCCAGAACGGCAGCACGATCACGCTCGACAGCGCCAGCGCCATTGCCGCCGCTCCGATCCAGAAGGCCTCATCGCCGCCGCCCGCGGCCGCGCTCAGCTTCATCATGTAAAGACTGACGATGGTGACGTTGCCGCTCCACATCACGGTGAACAGAAAACTCAGCAAATAGAGCGAGCCCATGCGCGGCACTTTCAGCAGTTCGCGCAGGCTGCCGATCCATTCAAGCTTCCACGGGCCCGGCGCGAGCTGCTTGATCTCGTGCACGAAAAACAGCACCAGCGACCCGCCGCAAAGCATGAAAGCACCGCTGAACCAGAAGAGCGTGTGATGGTGGCTGACCAGCGTGGCAAACAGCGTGCCGATTGCCGGCCCGAACGAATGGCCGAGCAGACCGCCGGTCTGCGCATAGGACAGTGCGGTGCCGATTTTGCGCGGCGGCGTGTTCGCCACCAGCAGCGCCATGCCGGCCGGCGTGAAGCCGTTGCAGAGGCCGACCAGACAGAACAGCGCGGCAAACCACAGCGGCGAAGGCGCGAACGGCACCAGCGTCATCGCCACCCCCATGCCGAACATGGCGCGCAGCACCATGATCTTGCGACCGTAGTGATCGGCGATGCCGCCCCACACCGGATTGGCCAGAAAACTGACGACGTAGAAAGCCAGCATCATGGTGCCGATCCACGTTTCGAGGTTTTCTTGCACGCCGAGGCCGCGCACCATCAGCGGCAGAAACGGAAACGAAATCGTGAAACCGATCGCGCACAGCACGTTGGCAAACGGCAGCACGAGCAGATTCTGCTGCCAATAGGGGAACCTGCGCGCCTCGTCGGCGGCGTCGATTCCGAGCGCGCTCATTGCTGTTTCAGCAGCACGCGCAGGCGCTGCGGCGTCACCGGCAGTTGTTTCACTGCGCCGGGGCGGCCCAGCGCATCATCGATTGCGGCAGCGATCACCGCACCGACCGCCGTGATGGCACTTTCGCCGCCGCCCTTGATGCCGAGCGGATTGAGCGGACTCGGCGCATCTTCGGTGAGCATGATTTCGAGATCGGGCACCACACTCAAGTTGGGCAGCAGGTAATCGGCAAAGGTCACTCCCAGCGGCTGACCGTCGGCGTCATAAACAAACTCTTCGAACAACGCGCCGCCCAGGCCCTGCACCATGCTGCCGGCGATCTGCCCCTTGACCAGCATCGGATTGATCGCCACGCCGATGTCGAACGAGGCGAGGTAACGCTCGACACGCACGCCGCCGGTGGCGCGGTCGATGTTGACCACCGCAACATGCGCGCCGAACGGAAACGCCGACTGCGTGCATTCGAAGACGCCCTCGGTGGTGAGCCCCGGCGTGCGGCCCTTCGCCGCCGCTTTCGACGGCGCGAGTTCCTGCGCGATCTGCGCCAGCGTCACCGACGGCGCGTCGGGCCGCGCGTCGAGCCGATCACTGCGCACGATGACGCCGTCGACGATATCAAGCTGTTCCGGTGTCGCTTCAAGAAAATCCTCGGCGGCAATCGCCAGTGCCTTCTCGCGCATCTTCAGGGCCGCGATATGGGTCGCCGAGCCGACCATGATGGTGACGCGCGCGGCGTTCGCGCCGAAACCGTAATCGATCATGTCGGTGCGGCCGTGGATCACGCGCACCTTGCGGTAATCGACACCCAGCCCGTCGGCGCAGATCTGCGCCAATGAAGTTTCCACGCCCTGCCCGAGCGAGGCCGCCGCCGTAACGAGTTCGACCGTGCCGCTGGCATCCACCGTCAGGCGCACGCCCTCGAGCGGGCCCTGCCCGCTTTTTTCCAGAAAGTAGGCGAGCCCGAGCCCGACCGCTTCGCCGGCCTGCTGCCGGCGTGTGACGTCGGCGCGCAAATCGTTCCAGCCGACGCGCGCGAGCACCTTGTCGAGATGTCCGGCGTAATCGCCGGAATCGAGCACCACCGGCGCGCCGAGTCCGCTCATCGGCCGCTGATAAGGCATCTGCGCATGCGGCACGAGATTGCGCCGCCGGATTTCAACCGGATCGACGCCGAGTTTGGCCGCGATCGCATCCATCACGCGTTCGTGCACGAAGGTCGATTCGAAACGGCCCGGCGACCGATAAGTCGCTGCGGGCGTCTTGTTGGTCAACCGGTAATGGCCGACGGCGCGGAAGGCCGGCACCAGATACGGCCCGAGCAGCGTGCTCGCCGTGCCCTCGGCGACGCGCGTGCCGTGGGTGCGCACATAGGCGCCCTGGTCGTGAAAAAATTCGTCATCGAGACCAAGCACGCGGCCGTCGGCGTCGATCGCCGCGCGCACGCGATGCACCTGCTCGCGCGAATGGTTGCAGGCCATCAGGTTTTCGCGGCGGTCTTCGATCCACTTCACCGGCCGGCCGAGCTTCAGCGCGGCCACGCAGACGAGAATATCTTCGGGATACAGTTCGCCGCGCACGCCGAAACCGCCGCCGATATGGCATTCATAGAGATGCACCGACGACGGGCTGCGCCCCAGCAGGCGCGCGATCATGTCACGGTTCGGATGCGGGCGCTTGGTCGCGCCGTGCAGTTCGAGCACGTCGCGCACCGCGTCGTGGCGCGCAATGGCGCCGCGCGTTTCCATCGGCACACCGGAATGGCGGCCGATTTTCAGTTCGAGTTCGATGACCGCGTGCGCGTCGCAGAAGGCCGCGCGCAGATCACCGAATTCCTTGCGCGTGAGCGTCGGCTCGGTGTTGAGGCCCGGCGCGAAGGTGCCGGGTTCATCGAGCGCCGACGTGATCGCCGGCAGCGGATCGATTTCAACATTGACGAGATCGGCGATGTCCTCGGCCTGATAGGCGTCGCGCGCAAACACCACCGCCACCGGTTCGCCGACGTAGCGCACGAATTCCTGCGCGAGGATGGTCTGGCGATAGGGTTCGAGCCCCTTGACCTTGGTCGGGCGGAATTCGATCGGCGGCACGTGCGCAACATCGGCGCCGGTCCATACTGCAACGCAGCCCGGTGCCGCGCGCGCCGCGGCGGTGTCGATGGCGACGATGCGGCCGTGCGCGTAGTTCGAGCGCACCACACGCATGTGCACCTGGTGCGGAAACG
>CAZVDN010000269.1:0-5255 GCA_964625665.1 uncultured Streptomyces sp.
GCCCTGAGAAACTCGGCGAACTGGTCGGGCGTTCCGCCGACCGGTTCGAGGTTGAGCGCGCTGAAGCGTTCGCGCGTGTCCGGCATGTCGATGATCTTGTTCACCGCGCGGTTGAGTTGATCGACGATGGCGCGCGGCAGGTTGCGCGGGCCGTAGATGCCGTACCAGCCCGTGGCTTCGTAGCCCTTGATGCCGAGTTCGTCGGCGGTCGGCAGGTTGGGCAGTTGCGATGAGCGTTTGAGTCCCGTGTAGGCAAGGCCGCGCAGGCGTCCGGCCTGCACCATCGGCACCAGCACCGGGCTCGGGCCGAACATCAGCGGAATCTGTCCGCCGACCAGGTCGTTGATCGCGGGGCCGGCGCTTTTGTAGGGCACATGCGTGAGTTTCACGCCGGCCATGACCTGGAAGAGTTCGCCGCCGATGTGCGTGAGATTACCGAAGCCCGCGGAGCCGTAGACGATCTTGCCGGGGTTCGCTTTGGCCTGATCGATCAGGTCCTGCAGCGTCTGCGCCGGAAACGACGGGTGCACGGCGATGACGAGTCCGCCGGAATTGACAATGTGCACGATCGGTGTGAAATCGCGCAGCGCATCGTAGGGCAGCTTTTTGTAAACGGCGGGGTTGATCGTGTGCGCGCCGGCAGTGACGAGCAGCGTGTAACCGTCGGCCGGTGCGCGCGCGACGATTTCAGTGCCGATGATGTAGTTGGCGCCGCCGCGGTTGTCGATGACCACGTTCTGCCCGAGCAGCGCGGGCATTTTCGGCGAAACGATGCGTGCCACCACATCAACCGCACCGCCGGGCGCGACCGGTGCGACGATGCGGATCGGGCGATCGGGATAGGCGGCAAGGCCGTTGCCTGCTAACAGCATTGCAATCAAAACGGAGACGATATTGCGCATCATTTCACACCTCCCTGTTGCAGCAGCGTCCAGCTTACAGCGTCATTCCCGTTTGCACGGGAATGACGGGATTTGACGTGGGGGTTCGGTTCGCTCTGCCCCTCACGCCTCAGGCAGCCGGCACCCACGGCAGCGGCGCCTGCACCGCGAACTCCGTCTTGACGTCGATGACTGCCGGCAGATCGGAGGCCATTGCCGCATCGAAGGCTTTGCGGAAATCCTGCGGCTTCTCGACCGTGGTGCCGAAGCAGCCGAACGATTGCGCAACTTTCGCGAAATCGGTTTCGAGATATTCGAAGCACTCGCCCTTTCGGCTGTGGTCCTTGCGGTCGCCGTAGGCGATGTTGAGGTTGCGCAGGCCCTGCGACAGACAGTGGTTGTTGTTGACGATGGTCACCGTCTTGATGCCGCGACGGCGCGCCGTTTCGAGTTCGGGCAGGTGGTAGAAGAAGCCGCCGTCGCCGCAGACGCAGATCACCGGCTTGTCGGGTGCCGCGCATTTCGCGCCGAGCGACGCCGGGAATGACCAGCCGAGCGAACCGGCGGCGCGGTGATATTGCTGCGTCGGGTGCTTCAGATAGAGCAGCGTGCCGGTCCATAGCGCGGCGTAGCCCGTGTCGGCAATGACGATGGCGTCTTTGGGCAGCACTTCGTTCAGTTCGCGGATCAGGCGCTCGGGGCGCATCGGCACCACATCGATGTTGCGTGCTTTTTCCGCTTCGACGCGCCATTCGTCGACGAATTTCTGCGTATGCGCGAGCCAGTCGTCGTGTTTCGCGGCATCGGCTTTGGTGGCGATGGCTTCGAGGCCGGCGCGCACGTCCGACAGCATGCCGATGGTGCCCGGGTAATTGCGGCCGATTTCGAGCGGGTCGATGTCGATCTGGATGATCTTCGTGCCCTGCTTCGGCATGACATAGTTGGCAGTGGTGTGGTCCGAGGTGTTGCTGCCGGCATAGATGACCAGATCGGCTTCATCAACCACGTGGTTGGCGCAGCCGCGGCCGTAAAGACCGACCGTGCCGCGGAACAGCTTGTGGTCTTCGACGATGATGTGTTTGGCATCGAGTGTCGCGACCACCGGCGACTGGATGCGTTCGGCGAGTTGCGCGAGTGCCGCGCCGGCGCCGGCGATGATCGCGCCGCGGTCGGCAACGATGACCGGGCGCTTGCTGGCCTTGATTGCGGCAACCGCGCGATCGACGACTGCGGGATCCGGCGCGGGGCGGAACGCGGGAAAGCGCGTGTGTGCTTCATCGACGGTCAGATCGAAGTCGC
Source organism: uncultured Streptomyces sp. (assembly GCA_964625665.1). Classification (GTDB taxonomy): domain Bacteria; phylum Pseudomonadota; class Gammaproteobacteria; order Burkholderiales; family SG8-41; genus PALSA-1004. The sequence goes on from CAZVDN010000269.1 coordinate 2,181, forward strand.
CTTCCATCGGCGTCAGCGCATCGCCTGTAAAGCCGGCGATATCGAGATGCACCGGGCGCGGCGTGCCGGTGGTGGCTTCACGGAAAGCGGCGCGGAAGAGATGCGGGATCTGTTCGAGGTTGTCGATGCGGCCGTGGAATTTGGTCACCGCATCATAGAGCGGGCCGTGATCGACTTCCTGATAGGCGTTGCGGTACTGGAACGGCGCGACGTGGCGCCCGGTGATGGCAATCACCGGCGAGTGGCCCAGATAAGGGTCCTGCATGCCGGAGGCGAGGTTGGCGGCGCCGACCGATTGCGCCATGCAGACGCCGGGTTTGCCGGACACACGCGCGTAACCGTCGGCCATGTAGGCGACGGCCTTCTCGGAGTGGCCGAGCACGCGCGTGATGCCGAAGTCTTCCATCTCGGCCAGCGCGCGGCGCAGCACCGCATCCATGAAGAACACGTGCGAGACGCCGTGGGCCTGCAACAGTTGCGCGACGAGGCGCGCGCCTTTCATCTTTGCCATTTTTGATTGCTCCCTGTTTGAATCGAAACGATGTTGATGCGATGTGTTTGCGCTGTCCGCCGGCTCAGTCGACCCGGGCGCCGGAAATTCGCACGACTTCGGCCCATTTTACGAGGTCTGCGTGGACCAGTTTGCCGAAGGCTTCCGGCGTTGAGCCGACAGGATCGATGCCTTCGCCGGCGAAACGCCGCAACACTTCCGGCGACTGCAGTGATTTTGCAATGGCGGCGCCAAGACGATTGACGATATCGGCCGGCGTATTGGCCGGCGCCATGATGCCGTACCAGCCGGTCACTTCATAGCCGGGCAGCCCTGATTCAGCGATGGTCGGAATTTCGGGGGCCGCGGGCAGGCGCGCCGGCCCGGTGATGCCCAGCGCGCGCAACCGTCCGGCCTGCACCTGCGGCATGGTCGAAATCAGGTTGCTGAACATGATCGGCACTTCACCGGAGAGCACGGCGGTGGTGACGGCCGCAGAACCCTTGTAGGGAATATGCGTCATCTCGATGCCGGATTTGACCTTGAACAGTTCGCCGGAAAGATGCGGCATGCCGGCATTGCCCGACGAAGCGTAGTTGACCTGGCCGCGGTTTTTTCTGGCGAAGGCGAGCAGTTCGCGCACGCTTTTCACCGGCAGGCTCGGATGCACGACGAGAATATAAGCGCTCGAGGCAACGACACTGACCGGCGCGAAATCGCGTTCGGTGTCGTAAGGCAGTTTTTTATACAGACTCGGGTTGACCGCGTGCGTGCCGGCCAGCGCGATCAGCGTGTAGCCGTCGGGCGGCGATTTGGCCACGACGTCGGCGCCGATGATGCCGCTCGCACCGGCGCGGTTCTCGACGATGAATTGCTGGCCGAAGGCCTGTGTCAGCGGCTGGCCGATTACGCGCGCAATGGAATCGACCGCGCCGCCCGGCGGATAACCGACGACAATGCGCACCGGTTTGTTCGGATAGGCCTGGGCCTGCGCCGGGCTGCTGCAGAAAAGCGCGGCCAGCGTCGCAAGACAGCAGCACAACTTCCGTGGCGCGCCGGCGGACTTCGCGTCCATGCGGTTCGCTGCGATGCGCGCAGGTTTTATTGCCGTCCGCATATTGAACTCAGCGCTTCGGCGGTTCCGGATCGATCGCCAGCGCCTCGAGAAAACGCGACACCAGATTGTAGGCGGCGACCAGCGCGGTGAGTTCGGTCATTTCGCGCTGGTCGAAATGTTTGCTGACTGCGGCGAAGGTGGCATCGGTAACGTGCACGTCCTGCGTCATCGCTTCGGTGTAGGCCAGCACAGCGCGGTCGACGTCGGTGTAACAGGTCGCGGTTTTCCAGGCGTAGAGGCTGTCGACCTGTTCGTCGCTGAGGCCTTCCTGTTTTGCGTAGGGCACATGTGCCGAGCGTTCGTATTCGGCACCGTTGATGATGGCGACAAGCAGGATGGTCAGTTCGCGGTAGCGGCCCTTGAGCACGGTTTTTTTGCGCACCGCGGTCAGCAGGTTGAGCCAGCCCTGCGCCACCGGCGGGCTGTTGAGCAGCATCTTGTAGAGGTTCAGCATGCGCCCGCCGCGCTCTTCTTTGATCTGTGCGGCGAGTTTCTGGAACTCGGGATCGGGATTGCTGTCGTCGGCGTAACCAATGCGGGCCATGCGTCGCTCCTCTGCGTCGGGATCGACGCGCGGTTGAAAGTGCTCCGTTCTCTTCGGTCTGCCGGGGTGGACGCAACGCTGTGGCCCTGAAATGCTGACCGGCCGGCGCCTTCCCTTGCGGCATGCGTGGCCGCCGCGCTGCAGCACACGGCGGATGACGGAATCTTTTTTGATCTTAGCAGTTTGCCTTCGCTGCTGCATTGAACACGGCGCGCGGCGCGGCGTTTGTTATGATGGCGCCTCACCGGACAAGGGGGATGCCTCATGATGACTGCTGCGATGGCGCGCCAATACGCGCGCTACAATGCCTGGGCCGACAAGGTGATGTTCGATGCGGTGGCCAAATTGCCGCCGGGCGAGGACGTCAAGCCGCGGACGAGCCTGTTCAAGAACATCGTGCACACGCTCAACCACAACTACGTCATCGACCAGATCTGGCGCGGCCATCTCGAAGGGCGCGACCACGGCTATACCGCGCGCAATACCGCTGACCATCCGCCGCTCGCCGAGCTGTGGACGAAGCAGCATGAGGCCCACCAGTGGTACATCGCCTGGGCCGACCGCATGACCGACGCCTCGATCAATGAGCAGGTGAATTACGAATTGATCGGCGGCAACAAGGGCGCGATGACGCGCGGCGACATTCTCATGCACATCGTCACCCACCACTCCTATCACCGCGGTTTCGCCGCCGACCTGTTTTTCCAGATTCCGGCGCGCCCGCCGACGATGGACCTGCCGGTGTATTTCCGCGAGGCGCCGGCGGAATACCGCTAGCAATTTTTGTAACGGATTGCGGAGTGCTTGTCGCGGGAGTGCTTCTTCCCCCCATCCCTGCCTTCCCCCTCAAGGGGGGAAGGAGCAAGCCGGGGATTCCGGGTTTCTGGCTAATTGGGGAAAAAGGAGGGATTTTTTTGCCACTTT
>CAZVDN010000270.1:0-2193 GCA_964625665.1 uncultured Streptomyces sp.
TCGAAACCGGATTGAGCACCATGACGCATGTGCACTGCGCCTGGGAATACAAATCGCAGGGCGTGACGGCGGCGCAGATGAACCTGTACTTTGGTCTGGCGGCGATTGCCATCGACGGCGACGCCTTCGTCGAGCAGTATCGCGAAGACCGCCTGAAAGATCCGAAAATCCTCGATTTCATCAAGCGCATCGAAGCCACTGCGGAGAAAGAGATCGACGACATGGGCCCGCTGTTCCGCCACGCAGCCCGCCTCACGGTGCATACCAAAGACGGACGCAAAATATTCAAGGAAGTGCTGCACCGCCTGGGCAGCCCGGAAAACCCGGCCACCGAAGACGAGGTCTACCGCAAGTTCGGCATTCTCACGCGCCAGTGCCTGTCCGACGCGCAGCGCAATGAACTGATCGCGCTGGTGCGTGACCTCGACAAACTCGACGACCTCGGCAGGCTCACCGCGATCCTCGCGGCGGCGCGCGCCAATTGATGCGGGAGCACAGCTGGCAATGGATGCACAACTGAAAGACAAGACCGCGCTGGTGACCGGCGCCAGCGCCGGCATCGGCCGCGCCTGCGCCAAGGCGCTCGCACTCGAGGGCGTGCAGGTCGCCATCGTCGCGCGCCGCGGCGAACTGCTCGAGCAACTCTCGGCCGAGATTGTTGATGCGGGCGGCGTAAAGCCCACGATCATCGTCGCCGACATGATGAAGCCCGAGGCGCCGGCGCAGATCACCGCGGAGGCGCGCCGCGCTTTCAATCACATCCAGATTCTCGTCAACTCGGCCGGCGGCAGCCGCCAGTTGCCGATCATCGGCGCCGAGAGCATCTGGGAAGAAGGCCTGATGCTGAACTTCACGCGCGTGCGCCAGCTGACGCAGGCGGTGATTCCGGACATGATGGCGCGCCGCTGGGGGCGCGTGATTCACATGTCGGGCAAATCGGAACCGGACCGCATGAACATTGCCTATCCGTCGAAGGCCGCCTTGCACGGCTGGGCGAAGGCGCTGTCGCGCGAAGTCGGGCGTTACCAGATCACGGTGAACTCGATTGCGCCGGGCAAGATCGTCAGCGAGCAGATTCTGCGCAATTATTCCGAAGAGGTGCGCGCCAAGTACGCGCGCGAGGACATTCCGCTCGGCGAACTCGGCCAGCCCGAAGATGTCGCCAACCTGGTGGTGTTTCTGGCTTCGCCGCTGGCGCGCTACATCACGGGCACGGTGATTCCGGTCGATGGCGGGTTGCGCCGTTATGCGTTCTGACGCCGCGCGACGGATGCTGCGCGCTGTTTCCGGTGTGGCGCTGGCGTTATGTGCATGCGCTGTGCTCGCCGCCTTTCCAGAGCGCCCGGTGCGGCTCATCGTGCCGCTGCCGCCGGGCGGCGGTACTGATTTGCTGGCGCGCACGCTGACGCAGCAACTCGGCGAGCGCTGGGGCCATACGGTGGTCATCGACAATCGCGGGGGTGCCGGCGGCACCATCGGCGTTGATCTGGCCGCAAAGTCTCAGCCCGACGGTTATACGATTGTCATGGGTTATATCGCGCCGATTTCGGTCAACGTCAGCCTCGGCAAGCTGCCCTACGACCCGGTCAAGGACCTCGCGCCGATCACCATGGTGGCGGTGGCGCAGAACGTGCTGGTCGTGCATCCGTCGCTGGCAGCCGCGAACGTGAAAGAACTGATCGTACTGCTCAAAGGCAAGCCGGGGTATTTTCATTACGCTTCGGCGGGCAACGGCAGTTCACCGCATCTGTCGGCGGAGCTTTTCAAAGGCATGGCGGGCGTCAACATGAACCACGTGCCCTACAAGGGCGCGGGCCCGGCCTTTATCGATTTGATTGCCGGCCAGGTGTCGATGTACTTCGGCAGCCTGCCGTCGTCGCTGCCGCATATCCGCGCCGGCAAGGTGCGCGCGCTGGCCGTCACCGGTGCGAAGCGTTCGCCGATCGTGCCGGAGTTGCCGACGATTGCCGAGGCGGCCGTGCCCGGTTTCGATTCGACGCAGTGGTACGGCATTCTGGCGCCGGCACGCACGCCGCCGGCGATCCTCGAGCAGTTGCATCGTGACCATGTCGCCGTCCTCAGCAATCCCGTCGTGAAGGAGCGGCTGTTCGGGCAGGGCTACGAAGTGGTCGCCAATTCGCGCGCCGAGTTTGCGCAATACATCCGCGATGAGATCGCGAAATGGGCAAAGGT
>CAZVDN010000270.1:2293-5193 GCA_964625665.1 uncultured Streptomyces sp.
CTGGAAACAGCAGTTCGTCATCGACAATCGCGGCGGTGGCGGCGGCAACGTGGCCTCGGATATTGTCGCCAAGGCCCCGGCCGACGGTTATACCGTGTTGCTCGGCACGGTCAGCACCATCTGCATCAACCCGGCGCTCTACGCGAAACTGCCGTTCGATCCGGTCAAGGACCTGGCACCGGTATCGCTGATCGTATCGGGTTTTTATCTGCTGGCGACGCATCCTTCGTTTCCCGCCGCGAACGTCGGTGAACTCGTCGCGCTGGCCAAAGCGAAACAAGGCCAGTTCAATTACGCCTCCGGCGGCGCCGGCAGCGCACCGCATCTGGCGATGGAGTTGCTGAAACAGATGGCGAAGTTCGACTTGACGCACGTGCCTTACAAAGGCACCGGCCCGGCGCTCAATGATGTGTTGGGCGGCCACGTGCCCATGCTGTTCGGCAGCGCGGCGTCGATCCTGCCGCTGATGAAGGCCGGCCGCATCAAGGTGCTGGCGATGACCGGCAGCAAACGCTCGACAACCATGCCGGAAATCGCGACGGTGGCCGAGTCCGGTTATTCGGGATTTGAAGTCGATTCGTGGTACGGCGTATTAGTGCCGGCACAGACGCCGCCGGCGATTGTCAGCGCCCTGCATCGCGAAATCGCGCGCGCCGCGCAACTGCCTGACGTGCGCGCGCGTTTTGCCGCGCTCGGCCTCGAGTCGGTCGGCAACGATCCTGTACAGTTCGCGAAAATCATCAAAAACGATCTTGCGCGCTGGGGCGAGGTGGTCAAGCGCGGCAACGTGCGCATCGACTGACGCATTTTTTCGTCGCGTGGTTTACAGCCGCGCGAGTTTCCGCGTGTAAGCGGCGAGTGATTCGGCGCCGAAACAGGCAAAGATGATTTTGTCGATGCTGTCGTTGGCCGAAACGAAGGCCGCCGTTTCGCGCACGGCAATCGCCACCGCCTGTTCGAGCGGATAACGATAAACGCCGCAGCTGATGGCCGGGAAGGCGATGGTTTTGACGCCGTGTTCAAGCGCCAGCGCGAGACTGCGGCGATAACAGGACGCCAGCAGATCCGGCTCGCGGCGATTGCCGCCATTCCAGACCGGGCCGACCGTGTGAATGACGAATTTCGCCGGCAGCCTGTAGCCGCGCGTGATTTTGGCTTCACCGGTACGGCAGCCGTTCAGTGCGCGGCATTCTTCCAGCAGTTGCGGACCGGCCGCGCGGTGGATTGCGCCATCGACACCGCCGCCGCCGAGCAGCGTGGTATTGGCTGCGTTGACGATGGCATCGACCTCCAGCGTGACAATGTTCGCTTCGATGGCCTGAAGTTTGTCGATTGGCCCCGGCATGGCGTCAGAACGGGCCCTGACCGAGCCAGCGTTCGATCTGCTCTAAACGGTCGACGCCCCAGAACGGTTCGCCGTCAATGATGAAATAGGGCGAGCCAAAAACGCCGCGCGCGATGGCGGCCTCGACTTCGTTCTTGAGTTTGTCCTTGACCGCCTCGTTGCCGAGCGCCGCCAGCACTTCATTGCGATCGAGTCCCAGAGTGGCGGCGACATCGGCGGTGATTTCCGGGCTGGAAATATCAAGGTCATCGACGAAGTAGGCCTGGTAAAGCGTGCGCGCGAGTTTGCGCGCGAGTACCGGGTCGCGTTCATTGACCCAGTAGAAGGCGCGCGACGGTGCCTGTCCGGCAATCGGAAATTTTGTCGGGAATTTGTAGGGCAGATTGTGAAAGCGCGCTGAACGCGCGATGTCGATTTTCGAATAATCGCCCTTGAGCGGCAGCGTCGGCAGCGGCTTGCCGCCGGTGACCTTGAACACGGCGCCGAGCAGAATCGGTTTCCAGATCACGCTGCGCCCGTAGCGCGCGGCGAGGTCGTCGATTTTCAGCGCGGCGATATAGCCGTAGGGGGACGAATAGTCGAAGTAGAAGTCGATGGGTTGTGCCATGCCTGCTCCCGTTCAGATGATTTCGATGGCCATCGCGGTGGCTTCGCCGCCGCCGATGCAGAGTGCGGCGACGCCGCGGTTCAAGCCGTATTTTTCCAGCGCCGCCAGCAGCGTGACGATGATGCGCGCGCCGCTGGCGCCGATCGGATGGCCGAGCGCGCAGGCACCGCCGTGCACGTTGACCTTGTCGTGCGGCAGATCGAGATCGCGCATGGCCGCCATGGTGACGACGGCAAAGGCTTCGTTGATTTCGAACAGATCAACGCTGTTTTTGTCCCAGCCGGTTTTGCTCAGCAGCGTTTTGATCGCACCGACCGGCGCGGTGGTGAACCAGGCCGGTTCCTGCGCATGCGTGGCATGGGCGACGATGCGCGCGCGCGGCTTGAGGCCGCGCGTTTTGGCTTCCGACAGACGCATCAACACCAGCGCGGCCGCGCCGTCCGAAATCGAACTCGAATTGGCGGCCGTGACCGTGCCGTTCTTGCGGAACGCCGGTTTCAGCTGCGGAATTTTTTCGGGGTTCGCTTTCAGCGGTTGCTCGTCCTGCGCGATCGAGGTCTCGCCGCTGCGCCCGGCGATGGTCACCGCGGCAATTTCTCCGGCGAACGCGCCCGAGCGGATCGCCGCCTGTGCGCGTTGCAGCGAGGTCACTGCAAACGCATCCTGCGCTTCGCGCGAGAACCCGTACTTCGCCGCGGTGTCTTCGGCGAAGCTGCCCATCAGGCGCGCGTTGCCGCGCTCGTCGCGTGCATAGGCGTCTTCGAGCCCGTCGAGAAACATGTGGTCCTTGATTTCGCCGTGGCCGAGCCGCAAGCCGGCGCGTGCCTTCGGCAACAGGTAGGGCGCATTGGTCATCGATTCCATGCCGCCGGCGATCATGATGGTGTGGTCGCCGGCGCGCAGCAGATCGTGGGCGAACATCGCCGCCTTCATGCCGGAACCGCACAT
>CAZVDN010000271.1:0-5190 GCA_964625665.1 uncultured Streptomyces sp.
ACCGGCGCGAGATACAGAAACGACGCATCGGATTCGTCGGCTTCGACGACGATGAACTCGCCGCTGCCGAGCTTGGCATGCGAACCGGCGGCCTCGAGGCGGCCGCCGATGACGAAGGTCGGATCCATGCCGGCCTCGGCCAGCACGCTGGCGATCAGGCTCGTGGTTGTGGTTTTGCCGTGCGTGCCCGCCACTGCGATGCCCTGTTTCAGGCGCATCAGCTCGGCGAGCATCATGGCACGCGGCACGACCGGGATCTTGTGCGCGCGCGCTGCGACGACTTCCGGATTGTCTTCCTTGACCGCGCTCGAAATCACCACTGCATCAACCGCTGCAACATTTTCCGCGGCGTGACCCTTGGTGACTTTTGCGCCAAGGCTCTTCAGACGCTGCGTTGTCGCGCCCTCGCTCAAATCGGAACCGCTGACCTCGAAACCGAGATTGAGCAAGACTTCCGCGATGCCGCTCATCCCCGACCCGCCGATGCCAACGAAATGCACTTTTTTGACTTTGTACTTCATGCGTTCATATCCACACGCATCTGATCGACGGCTGACATCACTCGCGGCCGCTCGCATCCCGCGCGTTGCGCGGGGCCCTGCTCACTGCTCGTGCCGGTCCCACCGATGCCAACGAAATGCACTTTTTTGACTTTGTACTTCATGCCGCCAACCTCATGCATTCGTCGACGACCGTCTGCGTGGCGTCGGGCTTGGCCACAGCACGTGCCTTTTTTGCCATGTCGAGCAGCGCGCCGCGATCAAGCGTGCGCAGCAGGTCTGCCAGTTTCTGCGGCGTCAGTTCGTTTTGCGGAATCAACACGGCAGCGCCGCGCTCCGAAAGAAAACGCGCGTTGTGCGTCTGATGGTCGTCGACCGCCTGCGGAAACGGCACCAGCACGCTGGCGATACCGGCTGCAGCGAGTTCGGCGATGGTCGATGCGCCGGCGCGACAGATAACGAGGTCCGACTCAGCGTATTGCGCGGCCATGTTGTCGATAAAGGGCAACAGCGTTGCATCGACGCCGGCCTCACGGTAATGCTGCTCGACGTCGGCAAGATGGCGCTGGCCCGACTGGTGCGTGACGCGAGGACGTTCGGCCTGCGGAATCAATGCGAGGGCCTGCGGCACGGTGCTGTTCAACGCCTGTGCGCCAAGGCTGCCGCCGATCACGGTCAATCGCAGAGGGCCGCTGCGCGCGGTATAGCGCTGCGCAGGTTCCGGCAGCGCGGCGATATCGCTGCGCACGGGGTTTCCGGTCCAGATGCCGCGCGCCGCGGCAAACGCATCCGGGAAACCTGCAAGCACGCGGTCGGCGAGTTTCGCCAGCACACGGTTGCTGAGACCCGCGATGGAATTCTGTTCATGTATGGCCAGCGGCCGGTTGAGCAGCGAGGCCATCATGCCACCCGGGAACGAGACGTAGCCGCCCATGCCCAATACGACGTTCGGCCGGTGCGCGAAGATCGCGCGCGCGCTTTGCCAGAACGCAATCAGCAATTGCAGCGGCAAGGTCACCGCGCGCAGCAACCCCTTGCCGCGCACGCCGCTCATGTTGATCCACGCCATTGTGTATCCGCGCGGCGCAACCAGCGTCGCTTCCATACCGGCCTTAGCCCCCAGCCAGACGATGTTCCAGCCCTGCTGGCGCAGAACTTCCGCCACTGCGAGCGCAGGGAAAATATGGCCGCCGGTACCGCCGGCCATGATCATGATGGTTTTCGGCGCGCTCATACTTTTACGCCTCGCATCAGTTGGCGATTTTCCCAGTCCACCCGCAACAACACGGCGAGCGCGCAGCAGTTCGCGGCGATGCCGCTGCCACCGAACGAAAGCAAAGGCAGCGTCAACCCTTTGGTCGGCAGCACGCCCATGTTCACGCCCATGTTGATGATGGTCTGCACGCCGAGCCAGATGCCGATGCCCTGCGCGACCAGCGCCGCGAAATGACGGTCGAGCTGCGCCGCCTGGCGGCCGATGGCAAAAGCGCGCGCCACAATGAAGGCAAAGGCGAGGATCACCATCAGCACGCCGACAAAACCCAGTTCCTCGGCGATCACGGCAAGCAGAAAGTCGGTGTGCGCTTCAGGCAGATAAAACAGCTTCTCGACGCTGGCACCGAGTCCGACACCGAGCCATTCGCCGCGACCGAATGCGATCAGCGCATGCGACAACTGATAGCCCTTGCCGAACGGGTCCGCCCACGGATCCATGAAGCCGATCACGCGCTGCAAACGGTAGGGCGACAGCCAGATCAGCATGACGAAGCCGACGATCAGCAGCACAATCAGTCCGGCAAACAGCCGCCAGTTCATGCCGCCGAGAAACAGAATGCCCATCGCAATCACCGTGATCACCGCAAAGGCCCCGAAGTCCGGTTCACGCAACAGCAATCCGCCGACCAGCAGCATGACCATGAACATCGGCAGAAAGCCCTTCTTGAGGCTGTGCATGTCGGCCGATTTGCGCACCGTGTAATCGGCGGCATAAATCACGGCGAACAGTTTCATCGCCTCGGACGGCTGGAAATTGACCACCACCAGCGACAGCCAGCGCTGGCTGCCGTTGACCTCGCGACCGATCCCCGGCACCAGTACCAAAACCAGCAGGCCGACGCCGAGCATGAACAAATAGAGCGCGCCTTTTTGCCAGACGGCGAGCGGAAACTGGAACGCCGCCACGGCCAGAATGAAACTGACTGTCAGATAAGCGCAATGCCGGATCAGGAAATAAGCCGGCTGCTGGCCGGTCACCCGGCTGCCTTCGGCAATGGCAATCGACGACGAATAGACCATCACAAGACCCAGTGCCAACAGCAGCACCACCGCCCAGATCAGCGCGAAATCGTAGTCGGCGCTCGCCGTGCGGCCTTTGACGTCGCTGTAGAACATGGCGTCAGTGCTGGCCATGGCCGGCCCGCTTTCTCACCGCGGCGGCAAACACTTCGCCGCGATGGTTGTAATTGCGAAACATGTCGAAGCTCGCACAGGCCGGCGACAACAACACTGCGTCACCGGCTTTGGCCTGCGACTGCGCGCGGCCGATGGCGTCATCCATGTCGGTCGCCTTGATGCACCGCATGCCGCTGCCGTCGAGGGCTTTTTCGATCAAGCCGGCATCGCGGCCGATCAGAATCACCGCGCGCGCGCGTTGCCGCACCGGTTCGCGCAGCGGGGTAAAGTCCTGGCCCTTGCCGTCACCGCCGGCAATCAACACGACCGGCTGCACAAATCCGCCAAGCGCCGCGACCGTCGAACCGACGTTGGTGCCTTTGGAATCGTCGTAATAGGTGACGCCATCGATCGTGCAGATCTTTTCGACGCGGTGCGGAAGTCCCCTGAAGGCGCGCAGGGCTTCGGCAATCGCCGCATCTTCGATGCCGATGGCGTGGCAAAGCGCGCCGGCGGCCAGCGCATTGGCGGCATTGTGTAAACCGGCTACCGGCAATTCGCCCAGCGCCATCAGCGGTTGCCGGTTGCGCAATAAAACCGCATCGCCGCTGCTGCCGGACAAACCCCATTCGCGTTCGCCTTCGGGAACATCGATGCCGAAGCGATGCACGGTGCGGCCGCTCACCGCCATGCCCGCGCTGCACGCGTCGGCACGATTGAGAATCTGTGCACCGTCACCGTTGAATATGCGCTGTTTGGCGCGCGCGTAATCCGCGATGCCGTCGTAGCGGTCGAGATGGTCTTCCGAAAGATTCAGCATGGCGGCGGCATCGGCATTCAGGCTCGCGGTGCTCTCCAACTGAAAACTTGACAGTTCGAGCACAAACACCTCGGGCGCGCTGCCGCTGCGTTCGACCTCATCAAGCGCCTCCAGCACCGGCGTGCCGATGTTTCCGGCGACCACCGTGCGCCGGCCGGCGGCCGCGCAGATCTCGCCGGCCATCTGGGTGACGGTGCTTTTGCCGTTGGTGCCGGTAATCGCGATCACCTGCGGTTTCGTTTTCAACTGCGGCAGTGCCTGCGCAAACAACTCGACATCGCCGGCGACCGGCGTGCCGCGGGAAATGGCAGCGGCGATGGCGGGCATGCGGCGATCGATGCCCGGACTGATCGCGATCAGATCGGCCTGGCGCAGGCTGCCGTCGGCGATCGCACCGCACTCAATAGCGACATCCGGCAGTTCGCGGGCGAGCGCCGCCGCATGCGGCGGTTGCTCGCGCGTATCGGCAACGGTGACGCGCGCGCCGCGCGCGGCAAGCCAGCGCGCCATCGACATGCCGGTGTCACCCAATCCGAGCACAAGGACCTTTCTGCCGTTCAATTCCAGCATTTCTCATCGCAGTTTCAGCGTCGACAACCCGACCAGCACCAGCATCATCGTGATAATCCAGAAGCGCACGACGACCTGGTTCTCTTTCCAGCCCTTCAATTCGTAGTGATGGTGCAAAGGCGCCATGCGGAAAATCCGTTTGCCGGTGAGCTTGAATGACGCCACCTGCAGCATCACCGAAAGCGTTTCGACGACAAACACGCCGCCCATGATCAGCAGCACGATTTCCTGGCGCACGATGACGGCGACCGTGCCGAGCGCGGCGCCCAGCGCCAGCGCGCCGACGTCGCCCATGAACACTTCGGCGGGATAGGCGTTGAACCAAAGGAAGGCGAGCCCCGCGCCGGCCATCGCGCCGCAAAACACCGCCAGTTCACCGGCGCCCGGGATGTAGGGAAATCCGAGGTATTTGGAGAACACCGCGTTGCCGGCGACGTAGGCAAATATGCCGAGCGCGCCGCTGATCATCACGGTCGGCATGATCGCCAGTCCGTCGAGCCCGTCGGTCAGATTCACGGCATTGCTGGTGCCGACGATGACGAAATAAGTCAGCACCATGAAGCCGATGACGCCGACCGGATAGGCGACGTTCTTGAAAAACGGCACGATGAACTCGGTTTGCGCCGGCAGGTTGGTGCTGAAGGCGATGACATAGGCGGCCACCACACCGATCAGCGACTGATAGAAGAACTTGGTTTTTGCCGACAGCCCCTTCGGATCGCGGTTGACCACCTTGCGAAAATCATCAACCCAGCCGATCATGCCGAAGCCGAGCGTCACCGCCAGCGTCACCCAGACGAAACGGTTCTGCAGATCGGCCCACAGCAGCGTGGTGATGCCGATCTCCACCAATATCAGTGCGCCGCCCATGGTCGGCGTACCGGCTTTCGGCAGATGCGACTGCGGGCC
>CAZVDN010000272.1:0-5189 GCA_964625665.1 uncultured Streptomyces sp.
CGATTATCTGGCGGCGAACTTTCCGCCCAACACCAACCGCGCGGCGAAACCGATGCCGGGCAATTTCGAAATCAAATTCACCGAATGGATCATGCCGCAGCTTGGTCAGCGCAGCCGCGATCCGGTGCAGCATGCCGACGGCTCAATCTGGTATGCCGGGCAGTTCGGCAATCTGATCGGGCGCCTCGATCCGGTAACCGGGCAGGCGAAGGAGTACACGCTGCCGCCGAATTCGCTGCCGCACACGGTGCTTCTCGATAACGAAGGCAATCCGTGGTTTTCGGGCAACAAGAACGGCACGGTCGGCAAGCTCGACCCGGCAACGGGCAAAACGACGATCTACAAGATGCCGGACCCGACTTCGGACCCGCATACGCTGGCCTTCGACAAGCAGGGCATGCTGTTCTTCAGCTTTCAGGCATCGAACCAGATCGGCCGGCTCAATCCGAAGACCGGTGAGGTCAAGGTGGTGAGCGCGCCGTCGCCGAAATCGCAGCCCTACGACGTGCATATCGATGCCGAGGGCACGCCGTGGGTGTCGTGCAACGGCCGGCCGTGTTTGCTGAAAGTGAATCCGCAGACGATGGATGTCACCGAGATCCCGCTGCCGTTGCCGGGCACCACGGTGCGCCGCTTCAGCATCGCGCCGGACGGCATCATCTGGTACGTGAACTCGGGACGCGGCCAGCTGGGCCGTTACAACCCGAAGACCGGCGAGTTCAAGGAATGGGCCTCGCCCTCGGGCCCGCGTTCGCACCCCTATGGCATTGCCTATCTTGACGGCGCGATCTGGTACAACGAGTCCGGTGTGCGCCCCGACATGCTGGTGCGCTTCGACATCGCCAGGGAGTCATTCCAGAGCTGGCCGATTTCTTCCGGGGGCGTTTACTCCGGCATCCTGCGCAACGCGCGCACCACCCGCGAGGGCGGTTTGCTGATTCACCAGACGGCGACCAACCGTGTGATTCTGGTGACGCCGGTGCGCCGCACGGCCTCCGTGCAGTAAGAAGCAAAGCGTTCAAACGAAACGGGCCCGGTTCCGCAGTGTGCGGGGCCGGGCCCGTTTTTTGTTCAGGGCGCTTTTACGTATTTGGTAATGCCGCGCAGCTGCGCTTCGGCCGTATAGACGTTGCCCGCGTCGTCGATCGCAATGCCCTCGCCCATCGTGCCGTCGGGTGAGTTCGGCAGCGCGTGCGGCGGGATGAATACCGTGACCTTGCCGTCCTTGAGGCTGCCGATGCGCACGCCGCGCAGCCAGCCCGGATGCGTTCTTGCGCTCGATTCGGAATCGGCGGTGTAGATGACATCGTTGCGGTCGATGGCCAGTCCGCTGGCGCGGCCGAACTCCGGATACTCGGCGATGAATTGTCCGTCCTTGGTCAACACGACGACGCGATGGTTGTGGCGGTCGGCGACGATGAGTCGGCCCTGCGAATCGAATTCAACGCCGTGCGGCGTGCGGAACTCGCCGGGGCCGGTGCCGGTTTTGCCGATGGTGCGTTTGAATTTGCCGTTTTTGTCGAACACCGAAATGCGCGCGACGAGGTTCGGATCGCTGACGTCGGTATGGCTTTCGGCCACATAAACGTCACCGTTCGCAGGGTCGGTGACGACATCGGTCGGATCGGTCAGTGCGTCGGGCGGGTTGCCGCGCACGCCCGGCTTGCCGAGGGTCATCAGCACTTTCCCTTCAGGGCTGAATTTGACGACGACACTGCCCTTGTTCTGTTCGCCGGGGAATTTTTCGAGATCGGCGGCGCTGGCCGTGCGCGAGTCGGTGACCCACACATTGCCTTCGCGGTCGACATGGATGCCGTGCGGCCAGACGAACATGCCGCCGCCGAAGCTGATGATCTCGCGGCCCTCGGCATCGAAGTGATGCACGGGATTGCCCTTGTGGCCGAGGCAGCCGGGAATGAAGCCGGGCGAGCAGCGGTCGGTGGCCCAGACGGTTTTGCCGTCGCGGTCGATGGCCACACCGTTCGAACCGCCCCAGGGACGGCCTTCCTTGTCGAGCTTGGCCCAGTCGCGGATCACTTTGTAGGGATTGGCACCGCTGTTCACCGGCGGCAGGTTGATGTTTTGCGGCGTGCCGCCTTGCTGCTGCGCCTGTGCTGCGCTGAACTGCAGCGCGAGGAGCGCTGCACCCAGCGCAGCGCGTGCGATGGTTTTCGCCAATGCGACCGTGCTGTGTTTCATGCCTGTCCCCGGAAATTGAACCGCGTTGAATCGAACGCTGCTGCAACCGCCGGCCTTACGCCGGCCGGTGGGCCTTCATAAAGGAACGGATCTGGCGCACCGCCAGCGGGATGCGTTCCTTCGGTTCCTTCCACGGATAGATGCTGGTTTCGGAATTGGGCGCCAGCATCACGGTTTCCATGGCGACGGCATAGGGATGCGAGGGAATGTCGTCGGGCAGCACGAGCACCGGTGTCTGGCAGCCGCGCACGAAGTCGCGCGAGACGGTGAACACGAAGTCGGCATTGGTGCGGTACATCTTCGTCAGAAAGCGGTCGACCAGTTCGGGTTTGAGTTCGGGATTGCGCTTCATGATTTCCGGCGCCCAGGTCTTCGAGTTGTTGTCGTAGAAGAGGTCGCGGGCTTCGGGGCGCGAGCCGACCGGCTGTGCGAGCACCGCGGCGACGATGCGGTCGGGGGCGCGTTTGATCAGGTTCCAGATCATCGGGCCGCCGATGCAGAAGCCCAGCACCATGAATTTCTTGATGCCCAGATGGTCCATCAGGCCGAGTTGATCGTCGGTGAACGAATCCCACGGACGGTCGGCTTCGAGCGGTCCGCTTGATTCGCCGCTGATGGCGGTGCGCAGATCGGCGGTGATGCAGCGGTATTCGTTTTTGTATTCCACCATCGGATTGAACGGTGAGGTGGTGGTGAGCGCCGAAATCGATGAATTGAGGCCGCCCCCCGGAATGATCAGCAGCGGAAAGCCGCTGCCGGTTTCTTCATAACGAATGCGAACGTTGCCTTTTTGATAAAACGCCATGTTGTTTGCTCCTTGCTTTGATTGCGCGAATGCACCCGGTGCGGCGGCGATGGCCGCCGCTGCCGCCGTGGTGGCGAGCACCGTGCGTCGGTCTGTATCCATGGTTCCCCCGTGTTGATGCCGGCTTTGTTGTTATCGGCTTGCCGCGCGCTACGCTATTGCGGCGTGGACGAGAGATTGCCCGTGCGCGGGGGTGTAGTCAATCGGGCTCCGTGCAGAAGGGCGCTGTTCAGGGCGTCAGCCGGCCGGCGGGGCCTGGCGATGGTCTTTCGGCATGTTTTTCAGGTAGGCCGCAAAGTCGAGACCCATGTCGCTTTCGATCTCGGTCAGCGCGCTGACGACTTCGATGGATGCAGCACTGTATTCGCTCTCCGGGCTGACGAGCTTTTCGGCGATCTCGAAATCCTTGCGGTTGATGGCGGCGGCCACTTCGGCGGCCAGGTGGTGGAAGCGTTTGTGCGCAGCGACGGCCCGCTGAAAACCGGGTTTCGCCGCAAATTTTCGCGCGCCTTCGCTGTGCATCCAGCGGCCGAGATCGCATACCGAATCACTGCCGACCGCTTCAGCATCGACGGTCTTACGGCCCAGAATCGCAGTCTTGAAGTGGACCTTCCAGACCGAATGCATGTAGATCGGATCGTCAAACATCATTTATGCGAATTGAATATTAGTTATTTTGATTTCCCATCATAACCCATTCGCGTCTTAAGATTTGTTAATTCGCCGGGAGCTACTGGTTACTGATCCGTATCAAGGCTGATGAATGGCGCACCGGGTCATTTTTCCGCCTGAACAGCGGCTTTTCGCCCCCTACCTTTGATCTATATTCAATCGGCGCGGTTTTGGTCAGAATCCGCCTGCACTGCTCGCGCGACCTCCTCAAGATTCCGCGAGTTTCCAGCCGCACCCAACTCCTCCGGTTGTGCGGCTTTTTTTTGCCCGCAATGCACGTGCTAACATTCCCCGCAGTCTGCTCAGCAAAGGGGAAATCGTGTTTGATCTTCGTTTGTCGCAGGAACAACGCGAGTTTCGGGATCTGGCCCGCAAGTTCGCGCAGGAAGAAATCAAACCCAAGGCCATGCAGCTCGATCTGGTGACCGAGTGGGAAAAGCGCGTGCCGTGGGATTTGTTGAAGCAGGGCTCGCAGCTCGGCTTCCGCACTTTCGTGCTGCAGGAAGAAAACGGCGGTTCCGGCATGTCGGACCACATCACTTCCTGCCTCGTCGCCGAAGAACTCGCTGCGGGCGAGCTGGGCACAGCCTATTACTTCATGCTGACGGCGCGCCGCGCGCGCGACTGGTTCGAGCTGCGCATGACGCCCGAGCAGCGCGCCTACTTTCTGCCGAAGTTCGTCAGTGACGATCTGTATTTCACGACGGTGGCGATCCATGAACCGGAAACCGATTTCGGTTTCGACTTTTTTACCGAAACGCCGCCAACCATCAAGTTGCGCACACAGGCGACGCCGCAGCCCGACGGCTCGTGGATCATCAACGGCACCAAGGCTTATCAGACGGTGGGCTATCTCGCCAAGCTGATCGTGCTGCGCGCGCAGATTCCGGACGGCACGGTGCAATCGTTTCTGGTCGAGGGTGATGCGCCGGGGCTGTCGCGGCGGCCGATGTCGAAGTTCGGCCGGCGCGTCGGCGACAACGCCGCTGAAATGGTGTTCGACAACGTGCGCCTGCCGCCGGGGCGCATTCTGCCGCCGGCACCGAAGGGCCGTACCGATATGGGCACGCATCCGACGATTGCCGCGCTGACCCTCGGGCTCGGGCGCGCCGCTTACGAAGAAACGCTCAAGTACACGCAGGAACGCATCTCCGGCGGCAAACCGATCATTCAGCACCAGGCGGTAGGCATCGCGATTGCCGACATGGCAATGAACCTGCAGGCCGCACGGCGCCTGATCTGGACCGCGGCGTGGGTGAAAGATCATCCCGAAGCCATCGAGGACGGCAGTGTTGAAGCCTTGCCTTACGAGCACATGGCGATTGCCTTTACCGGCACGGCGGTGCAGCGCATCACCGAGCAGGCGCTGGAACTGTTCGGCGGCGCCGGCGTGATCCAGGGCATGCCGATCGAAAAATACGTGCGTGACGCGCATGTGCAGAAGCATGTGTCTTTTCCGTATCCGTCGCGCTTCAAGATCACTGAATCGCTGGTCGGCTACAAGCGCAAGGTG
>CAZVDN010000273.1:0-5104 GCA_964625665.1 uncultured Streptomyces sp.
ACACGCGCTTCATTAAGCAGCTTCTTCGAAAATTCGAGCGACCCCATCTTCGCGTAGGGCTCGGGGATCTTCGCCCAGATATACATCGTCGCTTTCGGGATTTCGACATGCCAGCCGGCCGCCTGCAGGCCGGCGCACATGACATCCCGGCGCTTCTGATACATCGCGCGCACTTCCTCGACGCATTCCTGCGGGCCTTCCAGCGCGATGATCGAAGCCACCTGGATCGGCGTGAAAGTGCCGTAATCGTGATAGCTCTTCATGCGCGCCAGCGCGGTGACGAGATCCTTGTTGCCGACCATGCAGCCGACCCGCCAGCCGGCCATGTTGTAGCTTTTCGACAGGGTAAAGAACTCGACGGCGATATCGCGAGCGCCCGGCACTTCCATGATCGACGGCGCGCGGTAGCCGTCAAACACGATGTCGGCATAGGCCAGATCGTGCACGACGTAGATGTGGTGCTCCTTGGCGATCGCCACCAGCCGCTCGAAGAAAGCGAGATCGACGCACTGGGTGGTCGGATTGCCGGGAAAATTGCAGATCAGCATCTTCGGCTTCGGATACGAATCGCGGATCGCGCGCTCGAGTTCATCGAAGAAATCGACGCCGGCCACCATCGGCACGTGGCGGATGTCGGCGCCGGCAATCACCGGGCCGTAAATGTGGATCGGATAACTCGGGTTCGGCACCAGCACGATGTCGCCCTGATCGAGGGTGGCCAGCGCAAGGTGGGCGATGCCCTCCTTCGAACCGATGGTGACGATGGCTTCCGAATCAGGATCGAGGTCGATGCTGTAGCGCGACTTGTACCAATTGCAAATGGCACGGCGCAGGCGCGGAATGCCTTTCGACACCGAATACCGGTGGGTATCGGGGCGCTGCACGCTTTCGATCAGCTTATCGACGATATGTTGCGGCGTCGGCTGGTCGGGATTGCCCATCGACAGGTCGATAATGTCTTCGCCACGCTTGCGTGCGGCGGCTTTGAGCTCACCCGTGATGTTGAAAACATAGGGTGGCAGGCGTTTGATCCGGGCAAACTCTTCCATGGGCTTTGACTTTTCGTTTCGCTTGTAAGGGCGTGAAAAGTATATAATTTTAGCCGAGCCGGCCTGTCCCGGCAATTGCGATTCGCATGAAATTCCAACTAGAAACCGCGCCCGGCAAGAACCTCTTTACCGGTTATGGTGCCGGTTACGTCGCCATCAACAATGTCCGCCATGAGCGGGCCCTCGTCATCAGCGGCGACGCGGTGCAATTCGAATGGCCGGCGCAGTGGGAAGACCTCGCAGCCGCACACTTTGAATTTCTGCGCGCCATGCAGCCCGAAATCCTATTGCTGGGCACCGGCCCGACCCAGAAATTCCCGACGCCCGCATTGACGCGCTGCCTGTTTGAGGCTCGCATCGGCTTTGAGGTCATGGCCACGCCGGCGGCCTGCAGGACTTACAACATTCTCGTCGCCGAGGGTCGCAACGCCGTCGCAGCGCTGTGGCTGCCGTAAGGCCCAAACAGATCAGAGTCCGGCCAAGACCTTGATGTGCGCGGTGGCACTGCGGCCCAGCGCATGCAGGTTGTAACCGCCTTCTAGCAACGAGACGATGCGTCCGCCGCAATGCCGGTCGGCAACCGCGCGCAATTGCTGTGTCACCCAGGTGTAGTCGGCCTCGACCAGCTTCATCATCGCCAGATCGTCGTCGCGGTGAGCGTCGAACCCCGCCGAGATAAACAGCATTTCCGGCTTGAAGCGCTCGAGCGCCGGCAGCCAGTGGTTCTCAACGGCGGCACGAAACTCGGCGCCGCCGCTGTAGGCCGCCAGCGGAATATTGACCATGCGCTCCGAGCGGCCTTCCGTGCCGCTGTAGGGATAAAACGGATGCTGGAACGTCGAGACCATCATCACGCGTTCGTCGTCCTGAAAGATCTCTTCAGTGCCGTTGCCGTGATGCACGTCGAAGTCGACGATCGCAACACGTTTGAGACCGTATTGCTCCAGCGCGTGCGCGGCGGCCACCGCCACGCTGTTGAAAATGCAAAAACCCATGGCGCGATCGCGCACCGCGTGATGGCCCGGCGGACGCACATTGCAGAAGGCATTGCCGGCCTTGCCCGACAACACCAGATCCGTCGCCATCACCCCCGCCCCTGCAGCGCGCAGCGCCGCCTGCAGCGACAGCGGGCACATGGCGGTATCGGGGTCGAGATGGACTATGCCCCGCTGTGGCGACTGTTCTTCGACACTGTCGATGTAATACGGCGCATGCACGCGCTCGAGTTGCTCGCGCGTCACCAGCGGCGCTTCCAGGTGATCGAGATGGTCGCTGACGCCGGACGCGATCAACTGGTCCTGCACCGCAGGCAGGCGCTGCGGACATTCCGGATGCATGGAGCCCATGTTGTGCAACTGGCAATCGCCGTGCGTGATGAAAGCGGTGTTCAATGCGGCCTCCTGATGTGCGCTCGACATATTAGCCGCGGCGATTCCGCTTGTCCAAGCAGCGGCGCCATGGCGCGCGAACCACGCTACAATAGCGCCGATGCAACGCGACAAAATCGACACCGTCGTCAAACAAATCAGCCAGGTCATCCTCGGCAAGGAGCGCCAGATCCGTCTGGCAGTCGCCTGCCTGCTGGCACGCGGCCATCTGCTGATCGAGGACATCCCGGGCGTCGGCAAGACCACGCTTGCGCACACGCTCGCCGCAGTCCTCGGCCTGCAGTTCCAGCGCATCCAGTTCACCAGCGACCTGCTGCCGGCGGACATCCTCGGCGTTTCGATTTTCGAGCGTGAAAGCGGCCGCTTCCGTTTTCATCCGGGGCCGATATTTTCGCAGGTGATTCTGGCCGACGAGGTCAATCGGGCCACACCGAAAACCCAAAGCGCTCTGCTCGAAGCGATGGAAGAGCACCAGGTCACCGCGGAAGGCGAAACCCGCCCGCTGCCGGAGCCGTTTTTTGTCATCGCCACGCAGAACCCGTCGAACCAGATCGGCACCTTCCCGCTGCCGGAGTCGCAACTCGACCGCTTCCTCATGCGCATCGAACTCGGCTACCCGGATGCCGGCGCCGAACGCGCGCTGCTGCAAGGCGCAGACCGCCGCGATCTGCTGCCCAAACTTACACCCAGCCTGCAACCGGGCGAGCTGCTTGAAATTCAGGCCGCCGTGCGCGCCGTGCACGCGTCAGGCGCGCTGCTCGACTACCTGCAGGCACTGGTCGATTACACCCGCAAATCACCCGATTATGTCAGCGGCTTGTCGCCGCGCGCGGCCCTCTCCATGCTGGCGGCAGCGCGCGCCTGGGCCCTGATGGAAGGCCGCAATCAGGTATTGCCGGAAGACCTGCAGGCCATCGTGCCCGGCGTGGTCGGCCACCGCCTGTTCGTCACGCGCGACAGCACGCGCATCAACGGCGCCGCCGTTTCGGAAAACCTGATCGAAGCCGTGCCGGTGCCCTGAGTTCAGGCAACGAGGCGTGGAAACTCCGCAGCACACCGGCAGTTACACCTACGAGCCGCCCCCCAATGCTTCGCGCTGGTGGCTGATACTGCGCCCGCTGGGCGCGCCCTACCGCCGGATACGTGCTTACGTCGACCGCTGGCTGTTTCAATTGCACGGCGCGCGCAGCGGTCCGATCGAACTGGTGCAGCGGCGGATTTTCATCCTGCCGTCGCGCTACGGCATCATGTACATCGTCGCCTTGCTGGTGATGCTGACCGGCTCGATCAATTACAACCTGAGCCTTGGTTTCGTCCTGACCTTCCTGCTCGGCGCGCTCGGCGTCAATTCGATCCTGCACACCTTTCGCAATCTGGTCCGTCTGAAGATTTCCGCCGGACGCGTCGATCCCGTGTTTTGCGGCGAACATGCCGTCTTCACACTGAATTTCGAGAACCCCGGCAGGCTCGCCCGCTACAGCATCGGCATCACGCGCGACGGGCAGCAGGAGGTCTACGTCGACGTTGCGGCCAACCAGAGCAGCACGGCACGCATCGCCATTCCGGCCACGCGCCGCGGCATCCTGCGCCCCGGCCGGCTCACCATATTCACGCGCTTCCCGCTCGGCCTCTGCTATGCGTGGGCCTACGCCGATCTCGACACGCGCTGCATTGTCTACCCGCGCGCCGAAACGGCCGCACCACCGTTGCCGGTGCCGGAATCGCATCACGGCAGCGGCCTCTCGCATGGCAGCGGACAGGAAGATTTTGCCGGACTGCGCAATTACCATCCCGGCGACTCGCCGCGCCATGTCGCCTGGAAAGCCGCAGCACGCGAACAAGGCCTGATGACCAAACTCTTCAGCGGCCGCGCCGACACCGAACTGTGGCTCGACTGGCGCGCGACCCCGGCCACATTGGGAATCGAAGGTCGCCTGTCGCGGCTGGTGCGTTGGGTGATCGATGCACATGCCGCCTCGATCAGCTTCGGTCTGCGCTTGCCGGGGATCGAACTGCCGCCGGCGCCCGGCGACGCACAACGCGAACGCTGCCTCGAGGCGCTCGCCACCTTCGATGAGAACCGCGCGCCGTGAACGCCGTGCGCGAACGCCTGCATCCGGGTCAGGTCGGCTGGCTGATCGCCGCGCTGGCACTGGTCACCCTGCCGCATGTCGAACGCCTGCCGTGGTGGATCACGACGCTCGCCGGCACGCTGCTGGCCTGGCGCATCTACATCACCTGGCATGCGCTGCACATGCCGCCGAAGTGGCTGCTGTTTTTTATCGCCAGCGGGACCGTCGGCGGGATTTTCATCCATTACGGCCGTCTGCTCGGCCGCGATTCGGGCGTGACCCTGCTGGTGGTGATGCTCACGCTGAAGCTGCTGGAGATGTCGGCGCTGCGCGATGCGATGGTGCTGATTTTTCTTTGCTACTTTCTCGTCATTACGAACTTTCTCTATTCGCAGACCATACCGACCGCCGCCTATCTGCTGTTCGTGGTGTGGGTCACCACAGCAACACTGATCGGATTCCAGTTCCGTCAGCAGCAGCCTGGCTATCGCTACCAGTTCCGCAGCGCTGCCGTGCTGCTGCTGCAATCGGTCCCGCTCATGCTCGTGCTCTTCGTATTGTTTCCGCGTGTCTCCGGACCGCTGTGGGGCATGCC
>CAZVDN010000274.1:0-5057 GCA_964625665.1 uncultured Streptomyces sp.
GGGGCCTGGAGCTTAGATGCGCGCCGCAACACCGCGCCTGCAGCCAAAAGCGGGCTTTCGCTGGCAGTTTGATACCAGTGCCTGAACACGGGCCCATGCATTTCAAAAACACTTAACAAGGAGCAGCACCATGTCGAAGATCGTTACGGTTTATCACTCGGGCTACGGCCACACCAAACGCATGGCGGAAGCCGTGGCCGCGGGCGCGGGCGCACAACTCATCGCCATCGATGCCGAGGGCAATCTGCCCGCCGGCGGCTGGGAAGCGCTGCAGGCGGCCGATGCCATCATTCTCGGCAGCCCGACCTATATGGGCAGCGTCAGCTGGCAGTTCAAAAAGTTCGCCGATGCCTCGTCCAAGCAATGGTTCACGCAGCAGTGGAAGGACAAGCTGTTCGCCGGGTTTACCAACAGCGCGACCATGAACGGCGACAAGCTCTCGACCCTGCACTACCTGTTTACCCTGGCCATGCAGCATGCGGGAATCTGGGTCGGCACCGGCATGATGCCGAGCAACAGCAAGGCGGCAACCCGCAACGATGTCAATTATGTCGGTTCATTCAGCGGTGCCATGGCGCAATCGCCGTCGGACAGCAGCCCGGATGAAATGCTGCCCGGCGATCTCGAAACCGCCAAACTGTTCGGCAAACGCGTTGCCGAAACCGCGGACAAAATCAAGCGCTGAGCTTCGCGTCGTGCTGGCGGAGGGGCTCGCCCCTTCGCCGCCTGTCTTCCGGTGCGCGTGCCGGTGGAATCGGCGTGCGTTGCGGCCCATAATGGCGCCTGCAAAATCGCACCGCGATGACGGTCGCGCCCAACCACTGGAGACTCGCATGGTCAAGCTCGAATTCCACGATCCATCCGGCATGCTGGATGCATCGAAACCCTACGCGCCGCGTCTGGCGTCCCTCGCCGGCAAAAAGATCGGCATGTTGTCGAACGGGCAATGGCAGGCCTATCGCATGCTGCCCTTGCTGAAGACGCTGCTCGAAGCGGATTTTCCCGGCATCGAAGTGTTGTCCGAAGACAATTACCCGCAGGGCAATACCAAAATCGGCACGGCGGAAGTCGTGCAGATGGTCAAAGACAGCGGGGTGGACGCGGTCATCGTCGGCAACGCCGCCTGAGGGGCGTGCTCAACAGCGTGCGGCCGTGCAGCCGCACAATTGGAATTGCTCGGCATCCCGACGGTGGTGCTGACGCGCGAGGAATTCGTCGGTGTCGTGAGGAACGCGGTGTCGGGCATCGGTCTGGCGCCGGATATTGCGATGGTGACTTTTCCGACGGCGAACTTTCTGCCGAGCGCCGATCTCTCGCCCGTTGCGGCGCGCAAGACGGAGTTTTACCAGGGTCTGACGCAATGGGTGTCGACCAAGGTGCGTGTCGGTGCCGGCCGCCTGTTGAGTGTCGAAGGTGAAACGTATGAAGAAGCGCTCGGCAG
This sequence comes from uncultured Streptomyces sp., assembly GCA_964625665.1. GTDB lineage: Bacteria > Pseudomonadota > Gammaproteobacteria > Burkholderiales > SG8-41 > PALSA-1004. Next base: position 1,442 of record CAZVDN010000274.1, read on the forward strand.
AGCCAACGATGTGTTGATGGCGAATCTGTGGGGCGATGGCCTGCCGTTGTGGCCGGCAACGCGCGAGCGCGTGAACTGGATCCTGCGCGGTGCGGCGCTGCCGCGCACCCATGTGCTGGGGAAATTTCCGCCGCGCGGCGCGATCGTCACCGTCGAGTCCTGCGCCGTTGCATTGGCGATGGCAGGCGGGCGCCCCGAATATCTGCCGGTCTTGATTGCGGCCGTCGATGCCTTTTTTGCACCGAACGCGACCGGCGAACTGCTGCAGGCGACTTCCGGCAGCCCGTTTCCGGTGGTGATCGTCAGCGGCCCGATTGCCAAACAGATCCGCCTGAATTCCGGCTTCGGATTGATCGGCCCCGATCCGCAGCATCCGGCCGGGGCGAGCATCGGCCGCGCGCTGCGCTTGATGCAGCAGAACCTCGGCGGGGCATTGCCCGGCACCGGCACCATGGCGGTGTTCGGCCAGATGCGTTACACCAATGCGGTCTTCGCCGAAGACGAAGCGGGATTGCCTGCCGGCTGGGAATTGCACACGACCGAGCGTCACGGTTTCAAGCGCGGCACCAATTGCATTTCGCTGGCGTTTGCCAATGGTGCGACGAACGTGTTCCGCCGCGGCGCGAAAAAAGAGACCAAGGAAGAGGACGTCATGCAGGGCCTGCAGCGCATCGCGCAGTATCTGCGTGTGCCCGATGTGCATTACATCTACGGTTACGCCGACGGCACGCCCGGCATCGTCGTGCTGTCGAATGTGGTGGCGGGTGATCTGGCGTCACTGGGCTGGACCAAGGATTCCATCCGCGATTATCTCTACGAGCATTCGAAAGTGCCGATGGAGGAAATGCGCAAGGCCGGCGGCATTGCGTGGATGGAAATCGCGTCGACCGATGTCGCGCGCGAGAGCATGAAGCTCGACCCGTGGCCAATCGCGTCGAAAGCGGCCAACATCGGCATCGTCGTCGCCGGCGGCGGGCATTCGAGCCACGCGTTATGGATGCAGGGGTATTGTCCCGGCGTGATCGGCCGTGAAATCAATTTGCCCGCGGGCTTCAAGCAATTGATCGGCGAGGCCGACGAAGCGCGCGCGGCCGCCACACGGCAATAATTCCGGAGCCACAAATGCGAAGCCCCGCGACACAATCGCAGGGCTCCGGGAAACCGCCACCGTCGGTGGCTTATTGTCGTCACGTCACCGTGACGTGTGCCGGCAGTTTAAGGCCGGCTTTTGGGTCGTGCTGTCGGTAGCGTCATCGATAGAGTTCCTCCATGGACGGCTTCAACTACGCCTGACATACCCCGCAGGGAAACGGGTGGTGAACAACACCGCCGCCACCCGGCCTACTACTCCGGTCATCCGGCCCGGGACAATCCTCAAACTTGCATCGAGGGTGGTTGCCGCCGGTCCGCTTCAGGCACACCCGACAGAGGGGCAGGCACAACGGCGGAACATCACTGCAGCAACCGGATCATCACTGGTTAGTCTGGGAACCCGTCCCGAACCGAATCTCCGAAGCGCTTTCAGTAGACGCCTTGCGCGCCACCACGTCAAGACATTGCACAAAAAAATTTCAGCGGCGGCTGACGTGGATCAATCCGTACGGAATCGTGAAAAATTTCCGTGAATAAAAATTGTTGCAGGCATACATTATGCGTGGCCCGCAGGCCTTGTTTATTTACGCGGCCTGTTGCGGAACGTCATATTTCCAGTGTCGCGGTAGTGCTGGCGCCAGCATTTTTTTGCGGCGGCGCGGAATTGCCGCGATTTTCCGGTCGCAGCGGGCCATGGCATGCCTGCGGTAAACTGTGCGGCAAATTTTTGCGCGAAAGACAGATTTGATACAAGCCGTCGGACTGAAAATTGATAACGCGCAAAACTGCAAGGCGTGGCTGGCACAGCTGCCGCTGAGCAATGCGCCGGTGGCACAGGGCGCACTGGCAGCGCAACTCAAATTGTTGAATGAGGCCGAGGTCACGGCCGCTGCGCGTCTGAAGGTCATGGAGCAGCTGCGCGAACCGGTTTTGTTCGTGCAGGGCGAGCGCGCCAAACGCTACAGCAATCAGCCGGTGCCGCTTGATCTCACCGCCGCCGCAGTGTGGGTCGATGTGATTGCGCTCTGGCAGGCGATGCTGCAGGGCTACGAGGCCTGTCTGGGCGTCGATCCCCTTTCGCGGCCGCTGGTGCATCAGCGCCTGCTCGAATACACGGGCCTCGTCATGGAGGACCACAATCGCATCTATCGCGTGGTTCCGGCCGCCTGGTGGCAGCGATTGCACAAAGCCTATGAAGCGGCCGAGACCGCCGGGCTGGCTGATGCGGCGGTGATCGACACCGTCAATCCCGACGCGGCCGACACGACATGCACGGCAACCTATCTGCAGGTGTTGCTGGTCCAGCAGTGCACGCCGGACGCGCTGACGCTCGCGCAGTTCAATGCAGTGGTGCGCTGGGTCAAACAATGGGCACCGCTTGCGGCATTGACGAAAGCGCCGATGGCCGGCGCGGCCCGCCAGCTGGCGGTGGTGCTCGATGGCGACGGCGGTGCGCGCGATGCCGCCACCCTGCAACCGGCGCCGAATGTGCGTTACCTCGATCTCGAGCGGCTCGGCGCGATGCTGCTGCAGCTCGTGGCCGCGCTGCGCAACGGCAAGTCGCCGGCCGAACTGGCGCTTGGCGCCGAGATTCGCCAGCCGGGCTGCGAGGCGCTGTTGCTGCTGCTCGGCGCGCAGTGGTGCGGCATGGGGGCGGGCCGCGTCGAAGAACGCAATCCGTCGTCGCTGAAAGTCATGGTGTCGATGTCGATCGCCGCCATGCATTACCACCTGACCGGCCGCGCCTTCCGCCAGCCCGGCGCGCAGCTTTCGAAACGCGAAGAGGAAGACATGCAGCTGTTCGGCCGCGTCAGCGAGCGCACCGAGCAGGCATTGCTGTCGCAGCGCAGCGGTGCGCTCGAAACCTGGGAGATCATCAACCACAGCCGTTCGGGCATTCTCGGCATGTGCCGGCGCCCCGATGCGGCGACACGCATCAGCCACAATCAGCTGCTCGGGTTGCGCACCGCCGGCGGCCGCACATTTTATCTGGGCGTCGTGCAGCGCATTCTCATCGATGACACCGGCGCGGTTTCGATCGGCCTGCGCGTGATACCGGGCACCCCGCAGCCGATCGCGGCACGCCTGGTCGGCGCTGTTGCCGCCGATGGCCAGAAATACGACCGCGCATTGCTGATGCCGGCTGACGAGGCGCGCAAGGTGCCGGAGTCGCTGATTCTGGCACCGAACTCCTATCAGCCGAACCGCGCGGTCAATCTGTTCATTGAAGCAATGCGTCCCGTCAAGCTGACGGCGGTGCTCGACAAGGGGATCAATTTCGAGCGTTGCGCCATCGCTGACGCCTGAGCGCAGACGGGGTAAGCTGTTGCCAAAGAAGTTGCCGCGCGACGGCAGCGTACCGACAACAATCCTGGGGGGCGCCATGAAAAAATTTCTCCTGCCGGCAGCGGCGGCATTGATCGCATTCAACGGCGGCGGCGCCGCAGCCGATGAGGTTTCGCTGATCGCCCCCGGCGGCATTCGCGATCCGATCCAGAAGATGATTCCGGATTTCGAGCGCAGG
>CAZVDN010000275.1:0-4757 GCA_964625665.1 uncultured Streptomyces sp.
CTTCGCCGCCAGCTCGCTCGCCGAGTACGGACGCGCCGGCCTCGCTGACGACGACGATGTCATAGATTTCCCCGGGATCTGCAAGTTCGTAGGGGATGCCGCGCATACGGGCGTATCGTGCAAAACGTCGCCTGTCTCCCGGCAAATTCAGTGATGGCGAATACGACACGTAACCGATGCGCAGACTTTTCACGTCTGACATGTCATGATTTGCCATTTCTGTTTGCCGCCCATGCGGCGAACTCGGCGATGTTCCGGATGTGGGGAAGCGGCCGCAAGCCGTACCACTGTTTTTCCATTTTGCTTTTTGCGGAAAATTCCAGCAGGCGCGTTAGCCGGCGCCAGCTCTGGTGGTCGAAAACCGAGCACGCCAGACCGCGCCAGTCGCGCGGGCTGAGTTGCCTGAAGTTGCTCATCAACTGACCGGTGCTAATCGACCCCAGTTTGCGTTGCATTAGCCAGGCATAGGCCTGGCGGCGCACGTAGCCGCCGCGGTCGATGCTGGTATTGCCGAGTTCGGCCGGAAAGGCATGCTCAAGCATGTTCAGCCATACGTGCATGCCGTTGAGCAATTCGTTGCCGTTCAGGCGGCCGGGAAATTGCGCTTTGATGCCCAGATAAGACAGACCCCTTGCCTGGTTGTTGCTGTAGATGTAGTGACCGAAAGATTTCGGTGATACGCCGATTGTCACAATTTGCTCTGGCACGAAAATCCATTTGTGTGCGAGCATCAGGAGGCAATTCAGGGCGAAATGGTCAGGGAACGGCGGCTGAAAAAGACCACCCGGCACGAGATTGCCGGCCTGCCGCCGCACGAGGGTCGTTTGCATGTTCAACGGAATTCGAACTTGGAAGCGGAACATGTCGCGTACCATGGCCTTGCGCATTGCTGCAGGCAGAACCATCTCGTGATCCAGTCCGGGTTCGTAGCAAAAGTGCCGCTCTGCGTAATAGCTGTTCTCGTCGCGGTCGATCGAGCCGGGCGCCACGTATGAGAACGCGTTGTAAAGTATGCAATCGGGATGGTCGTGCCGGGCAATGACTGATTCCATGCGCTTGAAGTATCCGGGCAAAATGCAGTCATCATCGCCCATCATTAGCAGGTATTCTCCGCTGGCGGCGCCCAGGGCGTGGTTCCAGTTTTCGCTGACCGGACGCGGCTCGTCGAAGCGCAGAATTTTTACCCGGCGGTCTGCGCGCCAGCGCTCGAGGACTGCGGGCGTTTCGTCGGTATTGGCGTTGTCGGAAATGACCAGTTCTAGATCGGCGTCCTCGTTCAGGATGGAACGTATGCAATTGTCTATGAACGGGCCGCCATTCCGCGTGGGCAACAGGACCGAGAATCTTTTCATGCGGCTTTTTTCCGCATGACGAGCGTATAGGTGCTGCCGCGCATGGCTGCCGATTCAAGCGGTTGAAACATTACGCTCAGCATCCTGCCGGCAGCGATGCCGAGCACGTTGCCCAATGGGCCGCCGAAACGATTCATGATCAGGCGCTGCCAGCCGAAACGGTTCCAGCTTTTTGCATCTGCATCATTGCTATCGAGCAGGCAAGTTTCAAAACCATGTGCCTGCATGCGTTCAATGAGGAGACTTGCGGGTAAAAGGTGCAGGTGGCGCGGAGCGTCCACGTGGGGCCAGCGTTTGCCCATGCGCGCAAATTGAAATGATTCCGGATTTGGCGTGCTCAGTGCCAGTATGCCGCCAACGGTTAGTCTGGCGGCGAGACAGTCGAGTAGCGCCAGCGGCGCGTCCAGGTGCTCGATGACCTGCCACAATGCGATTACGTCAAATGACGGGAGTTGCGTCACCACGGCGGCCGGATTACTGCTGCCGATCGCGTGAACGCCGACGCTGGATTCGAGATAATCGCGACAGCGCGCATCTCGCTCGATGCAGGTCACCTCGAAACCCTCCTGCCTGGCGCGCAATGCAAACGTGCCGAATGCCGGCCCGATTTCCAGCAGGCGGCCGCGCATGACGAAACGCTTTATGGCGTTGATCTTGCATTGTTCCCGAGATGCGAGCCGTTCAAGCGACCCGATAGTCGGTATCGCGTAATACTCACCGGGATAGTAGTCCTGCATGTTTAACGGTGGTGTGGCGTTGGTTATCAAGCCGCAGCCTGCGCAACGGAGGTATGTAAATGATCCCGCGCAACGGCGGTTTTCGTCGATCGCTTCGAACAACGGCACCGGTGCCTTTCCGCAGTGCGCGCAAATTGTCTTCACGCGCCGCAGCCAGTAAGCCGTTGCCATGCTGCGCGCAGGTCGTGTCCGAGTGCACTTGAACCGAATCGCATCGCCATCCAAAGATATGCAGCGAAGGCACACGCCAATCCTGCAATGAGGCCGGACCAACCGCCGATTAGTTGTGCCGCCAGCGCTCCGCTGCCAAACGAGATGAAGCCGGTGAACGCAAAGACCCCAATGTTCCTGCGCAGCCAGTTCCCGGCCGAGACAAGTTTCAATGACGCGTGGGCACGCGGCAGCACGCAGGCGATATAAAAGAGGTTCAAGAGGAGCCAGGCTGCGCCTGCGCCGGCAATGCCGCCGATGAGGATGCCGGAGATCAGCGTCGGCAGATAAAGCACGAACCCGGCGAGGTTCGCGCGCAGGAATAGCGCCGGCCGCCCTGCAGCCACACCGTATACATAGCAATTGGAAAACATTGCGTTGAACAAAAAACCGGATGCGAGGAGAGCAAGCGGAACCCGGGCTGCATCGGCAATTGCGGCGCCGACCCATACCTGGAAGAGATCGCGGCCGAAGAAAATCAGCGTACATGCGACGGGCGTTATGACGAAACCCATCAGTTCGCTGAGCCGTTCATAGCGATCGGTGAGGGTTTCGCCCTCGTCTCCGCCATGCGCGTTGGCAAATGCCGGCAGCGCGGCATTGTTGATGGACGTCTGAATTAGCGACATTCCCAGGGCGGCGGTGTAGGCCACCGAGTAGTAACCCAGCTCGGCGAGCCCCAGAAAGCCGCTGATGAAAAGCCGGTCGATCTGGGTCAGCAGCATGGCGAGGAGGGTAATGGCGTACATGGCAGTGGAAAAACTCGATGCACGGCGGATTGCAGCCAGATCAAATCTTGGCAGCCACGTCAGACCAGGATAAGACCTCAAGGCACAAACGACGAAGGCTGCCAGTTCAAGTGCGGCGGTCCCGACGTACCAGCCAAGAAGCCACAGGAGGTCCGGATTGATCAGAAGCATGATTGCACCGCCCGCCAGACGCAATGTCATTGCAGCGGACTTGAGTGTGTTCAGCAGCCCCATGCGCTGCACTCCGGTCATAACGCCCGCGTACAATGCAATGGGCCACCGCAACAGCAGAAACACGGCAATCAGGCAAAAGGAATCCGCGATCGTCGACGGGGGCAGTGCTCCTGCCTTGAGCCAATGCGCAGGAATGGTTTCTGCGGAAAACCACAAAGCAGCAGCGAAGACAAAAGCGAAAAACCAGTAAATTGCCGCTGCGGCGTTGACGAAGGCTGCCGCTTCCCCGTTGTGGTTGCGATCGCCATCTTCACGGGCAATTTCGCGGGTGACGGTGGTTGCCAGTCCAAAATCAAATGCGCCGGCAACGATTTGCAGTACTGCAATCAGGCTGAGCAGCCCGAAGGCCTCGATGCCAAGTGCCGCTACTTGAACCGGCGTGACCAATATCACCAACAGGGTGTTCCATCCGCCGCCGGCGAGGTTCGACAGGATGTTTATCTTAAGTCTGGTGACCATGTTGTTGGCTGCTGCGGCCGGAGCGCATCGGCGCGGGGGCGGTGGGCGCTAGGCGTTGACGTCGGCATGCCGGCGCCACCAAGCGATGGTTTGATCGATGCCATCCTCTAGGCTGACGGCGGGACGCCACCCTAGTTCGCCATAAAGGCGCTTCGTATCGGCAACGATCAGCGGTGCAGTGTTGTCCGCGTGCCCGCCCGTCTTGAATTCCACCAAATGCGGCGCGCCTAACCGGCCGGCAATCTTGTCGGCAATCGAACCGACTGATATTGCATTGCCCGAGCCGATATTGACGGCGCCTTCCAGCCGGCTGTCGAACAGCGCCGCAAGTGCTGACGCAACGTCCGCAACATATAAATAGTCCCGCCGCAGGTCGCTGCCGGAACACACTATTTTTTCCCGGCGCAACTGCGAGCGCACAATCAGTGGCACGAGCCGCGATGCTTGTTCGCCGGGGCCGTAGAGATAAAAAATCCTGCCCCAGGCAAAGCTGATGCCGCTGCGACGCGCTGCTTCTGCTGCAATCGACCGCAAGGCGTTTTTCGATGCGCCATACAGACTTTGCGGCGACAGCGGGGTCGACGATTCAATGCAGTGACCGTCATTCCAGTCATATTCGGCGCAGGTGCCCGCACCGACCATACGGCGCCCGCCATGATCGATGAATGCGCGCAATAGCGCGAGGCTCGCGCGCGCCCAGTCCAGGTTTTCCAGCGCGTCCCAGAACAAGCCGTGTTTCGCGTACCAGGCCAGATGCAGGAGCCCTGCCGGACGCAGTTCGGCAATCAGTGCGGTGGTGCTGGCGGTGTCGAGTAAATCGACCTGATGCCAATGGATCCCCGTTTGCGCAGATTGCGCGCGAGATGATGTTGCATGCACTTCATAACCGCGCGCCGATAGCCCGCCAAGACAATGCCGACCGATAAATCCGGTGCCACCCGTTACGAGTATGCGCTTCACGTTCATCCGGGGAAGTCCGGGTACTGCGCGTCGCGCACCGCGATGGTCCGGCCCAT
>CAZVDN010000275.1:4767-5048 GCA_964625665.1 uncultured Streptomyces sp.
TCGCGGGCCAGCGAATCCCGAAGGCGGGATCATTCCAGCGCACGCCCAGCGCATGGTTCGGGGAGTATTTCCCCGATATCAGATAATTGACGACACTGTTTTCACGCAACGTAATATAGCCGTGGGCACATCCTGCCGGGATATATAGAGATAGTCCGGTTTCCGCCCGCAGCTCAATGCCGAACCAGTGTTTGAAAGTGGGGGACTGAGGGCGCAAATCAATTGCCACATCATAGACCGCGCCGGTCGAGCAGCTAACGAGTTTGATTTGGTTAAAGGGC
>CAZVDN010000276.1:0-5023 GCA_964625665.1 uncultured Streptomyces sp.
CGATACCTACAGCACCCGACGTGCGCAGGAACTGGCCGAGCAGGCCGAGAGCGCGCGCGACCAGTTGTTGCGGGCGACCGAGCTCGATGTCTGGCAGTCCTACTACGATCTGCAGACTTCGGTTTCCAGCGTCAGCAGTGCCACGAATCTGGTCAAGAGCGCGACCGAGTCGGCTGCGGCGGCTGCGGCGCGCTATAAAGCCGGCGTTGGCAGCCTGCTCGATTTCATTACTGCACAGCAGGATGATACGAATGCGCGGGTCGCGCAAATTCAATCCTATCTGGATTGGTACAGCGCGCTGTCGAAGCTCAATTTTGCGCTCGGCGCGTCGGATACCGACGTATTCAAGGCGAGTGCAAAAAAATAACGGTTGGCTGTCGCCGCTGGACGGGCGTGGTCCGGTATCAACGTAGGTCATTTACACGAGATGAATCGATGAAGCCATTCTGGAAAATATTTCTGGTGATTTTCGTCCTCGCCGGCGGCGGCTTTTATTGGTGGACCACGCAGTCGGGAGGCAAACCCGGCGAGCCGGCACCAAGCGCGAAGTCCGAAGGCAAGACCGAAGGCAAGGCGCCGGGCAAACGCGGCGGCGGGCCGATCAATGTGACTGCGGTCAAAGTGGCGCGCGCCGCCATGCCGGTCGTCATCGATGCAGTCGGCGCGGTTGAATCAGAGCACAGCGTGGCAGTGCGGCCTCAGGTGAACGGCGTTCTTGATGCGGTGTTGTTCCGCGAAGGCGACCGGGTCAAGAAGGGGCAGGCGCTGTTTCGCCTTGATTCGCGACCGATGCAGGCAGCGGTCGATCAGGCAAGGGCGGCGCTGGCCAGGGATCAGGCGCAATTGGCGCAGGCTCAGGCACAGGAAGCGCGGCTGCGTCCGTTGATGGAAAAGGATTACGTCACCCGTCAGGAATACGATGTCGCTGCCACACAGGCCAAAGCGCTCGAATCGACGGTCAATGCAAACAAGGCGGTACTGGAGCAGGCGCAATTGCAGATGTCCTATGCGCAGATCACGGCGCCGATCTCAGGACGCACTGGCAGTCTGAGCGTGCGTGCCGGCAACCTTGTGACCGGCGGAACGGGTGGAGCACCCCTGGTTGTGATCAACAGCACACAGCCGATTCTCGTTGCCCTGAGCGTGCCGCAGCGCTATCTGGATGAAGTCAGAAAATACTGGGGCACGCCTGATCTCAAGGTGGAAATCAGCGCCAATGCCGGGTCGCCCGCTGTGGCCAGCGGACAGCTTGTATTTATCGACAATACGGTCAATGCGACAACCGGCACGATCACGCTCAAGGCGCAGGTCAAAAACGAAAAAGAAGAACTTTGGCCGGGACAATTTATCGCTGCCCGAATCATTTTGCGCGTCGAACGCGATGCGGTCGTACTGCCTGAGGCCGCTGTGCTGCCAGGCCAGAGCGGAACTTTTGTCTACCTCGTGCGTGACGGGCGTGCCAAGGTGCAGGCAGTCACGGTTGACCGTCAGGTCGGTCAGATGATGGTGATCTCCAAAGGGTTGAGCGGTGACGAAGAAGTGCTGATCAATGTGCCGCCGTCGGTCACCGACGGTTCGCAAATCGTGCTGCGTGCACCGGGTTCCGAAAAGTCGAGTGAAGGCAAGTCCGGCAAAGGTGACAAGGGCGGGAAGGGCAAAAAAGACGACGGGGCCGCCAGCGAGGAAGATGCCGCCAAGGCAGGCAAGAAGGGCGGCGAAGATAAGAGCGGCAAAGCCAAAGATGCTCCGGTGAAGGGTGACGCTTCCAAAGAGGCCAAGTGATGAACATCTCCAGAATATTTATTGAACGGCCGGTCGCCAGCAGCGTCCTGTTCGTTTCGATACTTTTTTTCGGCTGGCTGGGGTTCGTTTCGCTGCCCGTCAACGATTTGCCGAACGTTGACTTTCCGACCATCAATGTGACCGCGCGATTGCCCGGGGCCAGTCCCGAAGTCATGGCGAATACGGTTGCGCTCCCGCTGGAGCGTGAGTTCAGCCGGATCTCGGGCGTTGATGAGATGACCTCTTCTTCGACCAGCGGCAATTCCCGCATCACGCTGACCTTCTCGCTGTCGCGTGATATCGACTCTGCCGCGCAGGATGTGCAGACCGCAATTTCCCAGGCGATACGCCGTCTGCCCGGCGATATGCCGGAACCGCCCACGCTGCGCAAGCTCAATCCGGCAGATGCGCCGGTGTTGATTTTGGCGTTGTCGGCTAAAGAGGACGTCACGTTGCCGAAGCTCGACGAATTTGCCGATGCCAACATTGCGCAGCGCTTTTCGACGGTCAGCGGCGTGGCTCAAGTGCAGGTGTTCGGCTCACAGAAATACGCGATGCGCCTGTTTGTCGATCCGAATGCGCTGGCCAAGCGGGGGCTCGGGCTGGACAAGGTCATCGGCGCGATCCAGGGGGCCAATTCCAATCTGCCATCGGGCGCCCTGCAGGGCACGGCGCGAACCTACACGGTCAAATCGCAGGGCAAGCTGCAGAAGGCGGAGGATTTCAACGCGCTGATCGTTTCCTACAAGGACGGCATGCCGATCCGTTTCGGCGACATCGGCCGCGCCACTGACAGTGTTGAGAACGAAAAAATCCGCAGCTGGTACAACGGCGAACGCGCGCTGATTCTGGCGATTTATCGCCAGCCAGGATCGAATACCGTCGAGGTGGTCAATAAGCTGAAAGAAATGCTGCCCGAAATCGCGCGCGAAATGCCGGCGGGCGCGTCAATGAATGTGCTGGTCGATCGCGCGGAATTCATACGCGATTCGATCCATGAAGTGAACTTCACGCTGGTGTTGTCGATCCTGCTAGTGATCGGTGTCATCCTGATCTTCCTGCGCAATGTGCCGGCGACCCTGGTCACTGCGCTGGTGCTGCCGGCGTCAGTGCTCGGCACGTTTGCCGTCATGAAAATGATCGGTTTCAGCCTCAACAATCTTTCATTGATGGCAATTACGCTGGCTGTCGGGTTTGTTGTCGACGACGCGATTGTGGTGCTGGAAAACATCACCCGGCACATGGAGATGGGCAAGGACCGGCTGGCAGCGGCGCTGGATGGTGCGAAGGAAATCGGCTCCACTGTCATCACGATGACGATCTCCCTGTCGGCGGTGTTCCTGCCGATTCTGTTCATGGAAGGCATGGTCGGCCGCCTGTTCCGTGAATTTGCGGTCACAGTGGGCATTTCGGTGCTTATTTCCGGCCTTGTGTCCCTGTCGATCACGCCGATGATGTGCAGCCTGATGTTGCGCAATGAGCATCAGCACGGCCGTCTGTTCAATCTGTCGGAAAACATTTTTGAAGCAACGAAGGACGCCTATGTGCGTACGTTGCGCTGGGTGCTCAATTACCAGGGCATGGTTCTGCTCGTTTCTCTAGGTGTTTTGGTCGCGACCGGTTGGCTCTATTCGGCGGTATCCAAAGGCTTTATTCCGCGCCAGGATACCGGCGTGATCAATGCCAATACGCGAGCCCGGGAAGGTATTACTTTCAGCGAGATGATCCGTCATCAGCAGGCGGTTGCCGAAATCATTCAGAAAAATCCCAACGTCGAGGCCGTCATGTCGACGGCGGGCCAGGGGGTTGGCGGCACTTTGGGGGATAACGTCGGTCGCTATATCATCCGTCTTAAGCCGCGCGAAGAGCGTACGGCCGGCGCAGACGAAGTGATTCAACAGATCCGCCGCGAAGCCTCGAAGTTGCAGGGTGTGCGGCTGTTCCTGTCCAACCCGCCGGCCATCCGCATCGGCGGCACGATTTCGACCAGTGATTACGTTTATTCGCTGAGCACCACGGAGTTGACCCATCTCTACGCGCCGGGCGAGGCGCTTGAGGCCAAACTGCGCACCATACCGATGTTGCAGGACGTCTCGAGCAACCTGGAATTGCGCAATCCCGAGATTCAGATCCGCGTATTGCGCGATCGCGCGTCTGCGCTGGGTATCAGTTCGCAACAGGTCGAGTTGGCACTCTTCAATGCCTTTGGCGGCCGACAGGTCAGCACCTTGTACGGTGCGGCTGACCAATACAGCATCATGCTGGAACTCGACCGCAAGTATCAATCGGACATCAACGCGCTGGGTTCCCTGTTCATACAGAGTCCGGCGGGCGCGATGGTTCCGTTGAGCACCCTCGCGGAGGTCAAGAGCGGGGTGGGGCCGATATCAGTGGCGCACTTCGGTCAGCTTCCGGCGGTCATCCTGTCCTTCAATCTGGCGCCCGGGGTGTCCGTGGGTGACGCCATTGGTGTCATCAATGAGGCTGCGGCGGAAATCGTCCCGGCAGGTATCTCGACCTCGTTTACCGGCAGCGCCAAGGCGTTTCAGGAAGCGTTCAAGAGTCTGCCGATTCTGCTCATGATTACCATCGTGCTGATCTACATGATTCTGGCGATTCTCTACGAGCATTACGGGCACCCGTTCACGATTTTGACCGCGTTGCCGTTTGCCGGATTCGGCGCACTGGCAACCCTGCTGTTGTTCCGCGAAGAACTGAATATCTTCAGTTTCGTCGGTATCATTCTGCTGATCGGTCTGGTCAAGAAAAACGGCATCATGATGATCGACTTCGCCATGCAGATGCAGCGCGAAAAAGGCATGCAGGCGATGGATGCGATCATTGAGGCCTGCTCAGTGCGTTTCCGCCCGATCATGATGACCACGGGGGCCGCCATTTTCGCGACACTGCCGATTGCCATGGGCTACGGCGCCGGCGCCGAAACGCGGCGTCCGCTGGGTATCGCCGTGGTTGGCGGTCTGGTCTTCTCGCAGTTCCTGACGCTGTATGTGACGCCGGTGTTTTTTGTGGTGATGGACCGCCTGGCCCGCTATATTGGCACTCTGCGGTCGAAAAAGTCCGCAGATGCCGGTGCCGCGTCGCACGCGGGCGCCAATACAGGGGAATGATTTAACAGAATAATTCCGGAATTGCTTTGCCGCGTCTGCTCATGGTGCTACAATGCGCGCTCAGACGCGGGGTGGAGCAGTCTGGCAGCTCGTCGGGCTCATAACCCGAAGGT
>CAZVDN010000277.1:0-226 GCA_964625665.1 uncultured Streptomyces sp.
CCTTCAGTGTCAAAGGCGGCTTCCAGATCGCCGCCGGCGTCACGCTGGATGGCGCCATGCGCTGGCTGGTGCAAACCGCCTTCGGTGCCACCGGCCCCTTCATGATGCGCGCCGGCCTCGTGTATGAAGGCCTCGGTGCGGTCGGCATCCCCGATCCGAGCGGCGGCGCAGCCGGTGCCGGCGGTCTCGGACTCGACACTTACAAGAAGTACAAGGATTACAAGGA
>CAZVDN010000277.1:236-5003 GCA_964625665.1 uncultured Streptomyces sp.
GATCCGTATCCGCCCCCGTCTTTTGTCGATATCACGCCGCTAGGCCCGGTGCGCGGCCCCTTCGGGCATGGGGTGGCCACGCTGACCGACTCGACCTTCCTCATCACCTCGAAGTTCACCGCAGGCTACAAGGGCAACATCACCTTCCCGGCAATCGGCAAGAAGTTCGTCGCCTTCATGGAGTATCCATTCGCCAAGGAACCGAAACTCGATTTCATGGAAGTGAAATTCGGTCTCGCCGCGCCCGAACTGTCGCTGAAGGATTTCGCCTACCTGAATGCTGCCTTCGCCAGCATGGGCGGCACGGCCTTCCTGCCGCAGCCGTTGGTCAATGCGCTCAACACGATGGCCACGCCGTTGACCGCCTTCGTGGTGACCAATCCGGTGCCGGTGCCGGTCTACACGCTGGGCAAGGATTTTCCGGCGGCCAACACTTTTAATTTGCTGGTGCTCGGCCCCACCGCTTCGCTCGGCGAGGACAATGGCCCGCGCGTCCGACTCTACGGCAACGCGCGCGTGCTCGGCCAGACCATGGGCAAGATCGCCGCTGATCTGAGTCCGGCCGGCCTGCAGAGCACGGCGAGCAGCAACCTAAACCTCAATCTCGGCCCACTCGGCACGCAAGGCGTCGGCATGACCGCGCACACGAACATCACCAACAGCGCGCAGGTCGCCACGCTCTCGGGCAACGTCGCCGGACGCAGCATCAACTTCGGCCTCAACGGCAACACCGTCAGCATGTCGAGCCCGGCAACCTGTCTGACGCCGGTGTCGCTCTCCGGCAGCGCGAACATCAGTTCCTCCCTCAATCTGACGGCCATAGCAATCACCGGCGTCAATGTTGATCCGCTGCAGATCGCCGGTTGCACCGGCGAAGCGCTGAAGGCTGCCTATCATTGGATCGGCAATCAGGGTGCCAAACTCGGCGGCTACTCGGTTGCCGCCGCGAATGCCGCGCTGAATGCGCTCGAAAATCCGGGGCAGACGCTCGAACAGGTCGGCAATCTGTTCAAGGCCGGCACCTGGGATTCCTGGCATAAGACCAGGAAACACCCGCCGCGCACGGCCTACGATTGCACCAACCTTGACCCTAAAGCCGGCCCCGAAGCGCAAAAATTCGTCGATGCCTATCCGCCCGGCCGCATCTGGGGTTCGCGCGAGGACTACGACAACCGCAGCATGAATTTCGCGCGTTACATCTTTTCGCCGGTGGACAACAAATTTCACCCGCTGATGAACTCAACCGTACTGGGCGCCACACAATGCGGCGGCCTGGTGGCCGAGGAAGGCCATGGCTACGGACGAATGAATGCCCCCGACAAGGAAATATTCGACCGCGCGCTGATGTGCGAGCGCGGCAAATTTCCGAAACATCTCGTCGGCGAACCCATCCACAATGCCAGCGAGTGCTACAAGTGGCGCGGCCTGCAGACGGCGCCACGCCCCGATCTGTGGGGACGCCTGGTTCAGGTCAACGGCCGCCCGGAATGGAACATCATTACGCAGAACGGCCATCTGCGGCCGATATTGGCCAACAATACCTGTGGCCCGCCCGGTGCCGAAATCATTCGCTTGTCCAGCCTGCACTATCTTTATGAAATGCCGCTCGACCTGCCGCCTTTTAACGCGGAGCAGTGTGCGGCATCGCGGCCTCGCACCGATGCACAGAAGGCACAAGACGAGCTTAACCAGAGAATGGCGCAAAACGTGCAGCAAAACGTACAAAACACTGCAGCGCAAATGCAATCGCAACTCGAGCATGCGCAGCAGGCCTTTATCAACAGCAACAAGGGGCGCTTTTTCTTCGTATGCGGCGACCGCGACAAACATACCTGGCTGGTCGGCCGTGACGGTCAGCGCCACTACGTTTCCGGAGCAAGAAACTGGAACAACTGGAATGCCTGCAATCCGCCCAAGGAAGGCCCAACTTGCGTAGACCTGGCGACACTCAATCGCTTTCCGAAAGGAACGGATATCACCAGCGGCGCGAATTGCATCTCGCTCAGATAACACCCGCCCCTGATACCAGGCACAACGGCGGTAACATCGACCGATGTCACCGCCGTTTTTTTCGCACGATGCGAGGCATGCACAGTGGAAGCACACCGACTTCTGCCCGCCGAACGCGCCTGACCTCCTGGGAACTTCACAAAATATTTCCTTTAGTGAGAAATAGTTAGCCCTCTCCCGCCGACGCATCCTGCCGCCCCTGTGCAGCCCAGGATTCAGGCAGCAGTTCGCCTTGAAACCGCACCGGTGGACGACCGTAATCCACGCTGATTTTTGCCGCAAAAAGCTGCCAGCTTTGACCTTTATTAAGATATGCTAACGGCTCAGTTTGCAGCTCGACGTTTTCAGGATTTGTCACAGTCGCGCCCATACGCGACGGCATTCGGTTCCGGTTCACCCAAACCCGATGCAACAAAAAAAGCTGGGCCTGCGGTCAGGCATTGATTCACCGACCGCGCGCGACCGCATGGCGTTTCCACAATCGTAGACTGCGTATCAGGAATTTTTTTGATTCGAAGGACACGTTGCCATGCCCCCATTCAAGACCGCCCTGCTTCCCGTTCTGGTTGCCGCCACGCTCGCCGGCTGTTCCAGCCTGCCGATGACCGGCCAGTTCAGCAGCTTTACCCAGACCAAGGACACGACTACGGTGCGCGCGCTCTCGACCGTGCGGCTCGAGAGTTATCTGAAAAGCGCCGACAGCAACGACCGCAAGGTCGTGGTCGAAGGCGTCAAGGCGCTCAAGGAAGGCAAGCTCGATCAGGCTTCGAAGATTTTCAACGTTGCACTCAAGCTCAATGTGACGAGCAGCGAAATCCACCTGCTCAATGCGCTGACCTATCACCTCATGGCGCTGGCCGGTGACACCGGCAAGTATGAGATGGCCGAAGAGGGTTATCGCGTCGCGCTGCGCTTCGATCCGGCCAACTGGCTGGCCGATTACCAGTTGGGGCTCTGCTATCTCGACCAGCGCAAATATGCGCTGGCACAGGCGCATCTCGCAAGCGCCGCGACGACCGAGCGTCATGATTCTGAATTGCTGTTTGATCTGGCGATCGCCTCTTATTACGCCGGCGACCCGCGGGTTGCTGAAGGCGCTTTGAAGCGCCTGCGCGAAGTGGCGCCCGAGCGCGCGCGCAAAACCGACGTGCTGCGCGCGGCCGTGATGATTCAGGCGGCGCTGAATGATGCCGACGGCGTAAAACGCACGCTGGCGGAATTCCGCAGTGTCGGCGGCGGCCCCGAAACAACCATGCTGCAACGCCGTGCCGACGATTGGGGCCAGTTCTACAAAACCGCCATGGGTGATGGCGCAATGATGCTGGCGCAGTTTCCGCCCGCCGGTGGCGGCGGGTTTCCGCCTGCCGGTGGTGGCGGATTCCCGCCCGCGGGTGGCGGCGGCTTCCCGCCGGCCGGTGGCGGCGGTTTCCCGCCTGCTGGTGGTGGCTTCCCCGGTGGTGGTGGCTTCCCCGGTGGTGGTGGTGGCGGTTTCCCCGGTGGTGGCGGCGGTTTCCCCGGTGGCGGTGGCGGCTTCGGTCAACAGCAGGGTGGGTTCGGGCAACAGGGCGGCTTCGGCCAGCAAGGCGGTGCGCCGGGTGGATTTGTCGACGACAAAATGGTCGTCGTTGACGTCGTCATCATCAGCACCCAGGAAGACGCCAACGAATCCTATGGCATCAATCTGTTGAACGGTCTGCGCCTGCAATTCGGCGACAACCAGACCAATACGCCGGCGTTCAGCCTCTCGAGCAACAGCGTGCGCAATGCCGTCGATCCGACGCAGAACGTACAGACGCAGACGATCACACGCAGCCTGCGCCTGCCGTCGATCTCTTATTCGCTGAACATCGCCAACGCACTCAATGACAAGGACGAGGTGATCGCGAAACCGAGTCTTGTCGCGTTGGCCGGCCAGACCTCGGATTTTTTCTCCGGCTCAGAGATTCAGGCAGCCGCCGTGTCCGGCGGTGCCGGCGATTCGGTCAAGATCACGCAGGAAATCGGCGTCAAGCTTGCCGTGCGCCCGGACTTCCTGCCGGACGGCAAAGTGCGCCTGCAAATCGCTGCGCAACGCACCTTCCTTACCTCGCCTTCGAGCTCGGTAGTGTTTCAATTCCGTTTGGATACCAGCAAAACCAACGTCAATGCCAACGTGGTGCTGAAATTCGGCGAAACGCTGGTGCTCAGCGGCCTGACCGAAAAGGAAAACACCGCAGTCCTCGACGGCGTGCCGGTGCTGCGCGACATTCCGGGCATCAACTTCCTGTTCGCGCAACGCAGCCGCACCGAATACCGCAAGTCGGTATTGATACTGCTGACGCCGCGCCGGCCGCAATACAGCGCGCAGGCGCCGGAAGACCGCAACGGCGTCATGGAAAAAATGAGCGAGTACGAAAAAAGCCTCGTGCAACTCGAAAAAAGCAACACCGACTGGTTCCGGCCGCGCTCGAACGCCGATGAAATTCGCGAGCACATGATCCGCAACAACTCCTTCATGCGCGAATTCCGGCTGGGCGATGTGCGTTCCGAACGCTGGGACAAACGCGAAACCCACGGCCGCCAGATCGAACAGACCATCAATCGCCTGTTCATCTAGAACGCAGCCGGTCCGGGTTTTATGCGCCTGTTATGGCTATTGGCGCTGTGCGTCGCTGCGGCGACAGCCGGCGCGCAGGGTATCGTCACCAATACGTCCTGGAACAACGTCGGCGGCGATGCGGTGTCGCTGTCGGTCGGCCCGGACGGCCTCGTCATGGC
>CAZVDN010000278.1:0-4991 GCA_964625665.1 uncultured Streptomyces sp.
TGGTGGTCTGGCAGAAAATCAATCTGCAGGGACTTGAACCGGTCAGCATCGCCTGGGCGCTCGAAGCGCTGTGCGCCATCACTGCCGGCACGCTCTATCAAAAGCGCTTTTGCCCGAGCTTTGATCTGCGCGCCGGTTCGGTCATCCAGTTTGTTGCGGCGTTTGCGCTGCTGCTGCCACTGGCCCTGATGACCGAAACCATGCAGGTTCAGTGGAGCATGCAATTCGTCTTCGCCATCTGCTGGCTGGCGCTGGTGCTGTCGATCGGCGCCGTTTCGTTGCTCTTCGTGCTGATCAAACACGGCGAAGCCACACGCGTCTCCAGCCTGTTTTACCTGACGCCGCTGGCGACCGCCGCCATGGCCTGGTATGCCTTCGAGGAACAATTAAGCGCACTGGCGCTGGCCGGCATGGTGATCGGCGTCACCGGTGTGGCACTGGTTCTGCGCAAGCCCGACATCCCCGCAACCGAAATCTGACCGGCACGAGTTTGCGCCAGCGCAATATTTCCAGCGCCTTGCTGCCCTAGAATTTCGCCGTTCACATTGAACTGCGGCGCCACGCGCGCCTGCGACGACACGGAGTTCACGGCATGGCAGAAGCCCGCGGCTACGATGACCTCATCATGGAGCACATCAAGAACGCCCGTGGCTACCGCGTGCTTGATGGCGCCACTCATCGGGCCGACGGCGTCAATCCGCTGTGTGGCGATGAAATGACGGTCTACGCGCAAATTACCGGCGGGCGCGTCGCTGTACTCGGCTATCAATGCAGTTGCTGCGGCGTCTCAATGGCATCGGCATCCATGATGTCGGAATACGTGCAGGGCAAAGACCCGGCGCAATTGCTCACCTGGGTCGCCGCCTTCAGCGCTGACCTGCTCAAACACGCCGAGCCGCCCGATGCGGCTGTCGATCCGATGCGCCACGCGCTGCTGAAGACCGTGCGCGATCTGCCTTCACGCACCCCCTGCGCTGCGCTGCCTTGGGCGATACTTGCCGCTGCGCTCGAAGGGCGCCGCGAAACAGTGTCGGTTCAGGTCTGAACAGCGCTGCGCACCAGCGCACTAAAACGGCGCGGAAGGTTCCATTTTCTTTTCGGGCCAGTGCTCTGCAGCCGCTGCACAGACACGTTCGGCCGACTCACCGTAGAGGCGCAAAGGAATATCCGGCGCCCGCAGGAATTTCAATTCGATGTAATCGAAAAACAGTTGCCGACCGCGCGTGACCGCAATCTCGGTCCACGGCACAAACAAATCGGGGCTGTTGATGCGGAACAGCCATTGCAGGCGCAATTGAATGCCTTCCGTGCCTACCCACAACGTCAGCACGTTGCGAAACTGGCCTGTTGCGCCGCGCCCCATGCGTGCCGCCCGCATACGCACCGGTATGCCGACCGCCTCCCGGTCAGCGCGATACAGGCGCGCCAATGCAACCCAGCCGCTGGCGTACGAAAGCAGCCAGGTCACGGCAACCCACAGCGCGACAAAACACGACGTCACCAGCAGCGGCGATGCCCATTGCGGCGAAGTTGCAGCCATGAAAAAGCTAGTTGGTCAGCGCCGCGTCGAGCGCGTTGATCAACGGGCCGAGCTTCGGTGGATTGGCTTCAATGCGCGGACGCACACCAAACTGCGCCAGCGCGGCGGTGCAGACCGGCCCGATCGAGGCGACGCGTGTTGCATTGAGCCGCTCAACCAGCGTTGCCGCGACACCCTGCGTTTTTGCAAACTCAAACAGGTTGTGCACCTGTGAAGCGCTGGTAAAAACCACGGCGGCGACTTCACTGTTGGCCAATGCGGCGAACAGTCCGACCAGCGGCCTGGTGTCTTCCGGCATTGCCCAGCGATAGACCGGGATATCCAGCACCGTCGCGCCCTGCGCCTGCAACCAGTTTTCCAGTTCGATGTTCCTGCCGCCATAGCGCTGCACGACGACGCGCTCACCTTGCAGCGACAGCGATCCCAGTTCGCCGATCACTTCGGCCGTGGTATAGGGGTCACCGGCGACGCGGTCGATGCGCACGCTGCGCGAATTCAGCGCGCCGGTCGGCTTGGGCCCGCGCACGATCACCGTGCATGCCGACAACAAAGCCAGCAGCCGTTCCGTGAGACCGAGTTCATCCGTGGCCTTGAACAACGCGCGCGTGCCGACGCCCGTCTGAAAGATCGCCGCCTTGACCGGCGCGGCTTCCCAGTCGCCGATCAGTTTGGTGATGTAGACCGGGTCGAGGTCCGGAATTTCGGACAGGGCCGGCGCATGCATCGGTTTGCCGCCGCGCTTCGCAATCAGCTCGACGATTTGCGCGCCGAGCCGGTTTTCGAGGATCGCGACGGTCTGTCCGTTCATTGCCCGGTCATTTTCCGTTCATTCGGACGGCGTGCGCGCCGTGATCGGCGCGGTCAGGAATTCGAAATCGCAACCGCGATCGGCCTGCTGCACGGTATCCATGAACAGTTTGCGGTAGCCGCGCTCGTCGCCCTTGCGGGCTTTCGGCGCCTTCCACAGCTTGCGCCGTGCCGCCAGTTCCTCATCGGACACCAGCAATTCGAGTTTGCGGTTTTTGACATCCAAACGAATACGATCGCCGTTTTTCACCAGCGCCAGCGGCCCGCCGACTGCCGACTCCGGCGTGATGTGCAGTACGATGGCGCCGAAGGCGGTGCCGCTCATGCGCGCATCCGACATGCGCAGCATGTCCTTCAGGCCTTTCTGCGCGAGCTTTTTCGGAATCGGTATATAACCGGCCTCGGGCATGCCCGGCGCACCGATCGGCCCGGCATTGCGCAAAACCAGAATGTCGTCGGGCGTCACATCGAGGTCGGGCGAGTCGATACGCGCCGCCATATCGGGCAGTGAATCGAACACCACGGCACGGCCTTCGTGCTGCATGAGTTTCGGGGAGGCTGCCGCCTGTTTGACGATCGCACCGCCGGGCGCGAGATTGCCGCGCAGCACGGCAATGCTGCCGCCCTTGAAGATCGGATTGGCAAACGGCCGCACCACGTCCTGCGTCCAGCCCGGCGGCGCGTCATCGATGTTCTGGCCTAGCGATTTGCCGGTGATGGTCAGGGCTTTCAGTTTCAACTGCGGTTTCAGCTCGCGCAGTATGGTCGTCACGCCACCAGCCTTGTCGAGGTCTTCCATGTAATGCTGGCCGGTCGGCTTCAGATCGACCAGCACCGGCGTGTCGCGGCCCATGCGATCGAAGCCTTCGAGATCGAGTTCGATGCCGAGGCGCCCCGCCATCGCCGCCAGATGCACGATGGCATTGGTCGAGCCGCCGATCGCCAGCAGCATGCGCAGACCGTTTTCAAACGCATCGGGCGTCATGATGCGCGACGGCGTGAGTTTCTCTTTGGCAATCGCCACCGCGCGCGCGCCGGTCGCTTCGGCATTGCGCAGGCGCTCGGCCATCACCGCCGGAATGCAGGCACCGCCCGGCAGCATCATGCCCATCGCCTCGGTCACACAGGCCATGGTGCTCGCCGTACCCATCACCATGCAGGTGCCGGCGCTCGGTGCGAGTTTCGCTTCGATCTCCTTCATTTCCGGCTGATCGATTTCACCGGCACGGTAACGCGCCCAGAAACGCCGGCAGTCGGTACAGGCACCCAAACGTTCGCCCTTGTGGTCACCGGTAATCATCGGCCCGGTCACCAGCATGATGGCCGGCACGTCGGCACTGGCCGCGCCCATCAGCAGCGCCGGCACGGTCTTGTCGCAGCCGCCGATCAACACGGTCGAATCGACCGGCTGCGCGCGGATCATCTCCTCAGTATCCATCGCCATCAGGTTGCGCAGAAACATCGACGTCGGGTGCGCAAACGATTCGTGCAGCGTGATGGTCGGAAACTCCACCGGCAGGCCGCCCGCCAGCATCACGCCGCGTTTCACCGCCTCGATGAGTTCCGGCACATTGCGATGGCAGGCGTTGAATCCGCTGAAGGTATTGGTAATGCCGACGATCGGTCGATCGAGCGCGTCATCGCTGTAACCCATTGCCTTGATGAAGGCCGTGCGCAGAAAAAGCGAGAAGTCCTCGTCGCCGTATGCGGTAAGTCCGCGACGCATGCCGCGTTTTTCTTTTGCCATTATTGTCTCGTGAAATTGATCGCTTGACCTTCACGATAAACGAAAATAATCCGGCGGCGCAACCGTTATATTTGCTATATTTAGCGCCCGCCGACTACGAACAAAACATCATGCCCAACGCACCGCATCACCCGCCTTTCCGCGCCGACCAGGTCGGCAGCCTGCTGCGGCCCGCACACCTGATCGAAGCGCGCGAGCGCATGAAAAAGAAACAGCTGCCGGTCGCCGAACTGACGAAGATCGAAGATGCGGCGATCCGCGAAGTGGTTGCGCAGCAGGAAGCGGTCGGCCTGCAGTCGATCAGCGACGGCGAATTCCGGCGCCAGAGTTATATCGTCGACTTCTTCCGCAAGGCCCTCGGCCCGGGCGGCCTGACTGCCGAACCCGGTGATTTTTTTCACCGCAACGAACGCGGCGAAACCATCCCGATCGAAAAGCTGGTCATTCACAAACCGGTGAAGTGGACGACACCGATCTTCGCCGACCATCTGGCCTTCGTGAAATCGATCACCACGCGCACGCCGAAGATGACGGTGCCGTCGCCGATCGTGCTGCATTTCATGGGCGGCAGCGATGCGATCCTGCGCGAAGCCTATACCTCACTCGACCAGTTCTGGAGCGATGTGATCGAGGTCTATCGCAACGAATTCGCCGCACTATACAAGGCCGGCTGCCGCTACCTGCAGGTCGACGAAACTTCGTTGGTGAAATTCGGCGACCCCGAAATCCGCGGCATCATCGAGCGCCGCGGCGACGACTGGCGCAAGCTCGTCGAAACCTACGTCGATGTCATCAATGCGGTGCTCGCGAGCGCACCGCCCGACATGACCGTCGGCATCCATGTCTGCCGCGGCAACCGCAAGGGGTTCTGGCAGGCCGATGCCGGTTATGAATTCA
>CAZVDN010000279.1:0-4104 GCA_964625665.1 uncultured Streptomyces sp.
CGGTGTCGGTGGCGACGACCTACAAGGCGAAGCTTGCCGAGGTCGGCATCATTTTCTGTTCGATTTCCGAGGCGGTGCATGATCACCCGGAACTGATCCGCAAATATCTCGGCAGCGTGGTGCCGGTTGGCGATAATTTTTATGCGGCGCTGAATTCCGCGGTGTTCACCGACGGCTCGTTCTGTTTTATTCCGAAGGGTGTCAAATGCCCGATGGATCTGTCGACCTATTTCCGCATCAACACGGAAGAATCGGGGCAGTTCGAGCGCACGCTGATCATCGCCGAAGAGGGCGCGTCAGTGTCCTATCTCGAGGGCTGCACGGCACCGAAATTCGACACCAACCAGCTGCACGCGGCGGTGGTCGAACTCGTCGCGCTCGATAACGCCGACATCAAATATTCGACGGTGCAGAACTGGTACGCGGGCGACGAAAACGGCGTTGGCGGCATTTACAACTTCGTCACCAAGCGCGGCCTGTGCAAGGGCGTGAACTCGCGCATCTCGTGGACCCAGGTCGAAACCGGATCGGCGATCACCTGGAAGTACCCGAGCTGCATCCTGCGCGGCGACAACTCGGTGGGCGAATTCTATTCGGTGGCGCTGACCAACCATTACCAGCAGGCCGATACCGGCACCAAGATGATCCATATCGGCAAAAACACGCGCAGCAAGATCGTCTCCAAGGGCATTTCGGCGGGCCACTCCAACAACAGCTATCGCGGGCTCGTGCGCATTGCGCCGACGGCCACCGGCGCGCGCAATTATTCGCAGTGCGATTCGATGCTGATCGGCGACCAGTGCGGCGCCAATACGTTTCCCTATATTCAGGTCAGCAACCCCGGCGCCCAGGTCGAGCACGAAGCCTCGACCTCGAAGATCGGCGAGGACCAGTTGTTTTATTTTGCCCAGCGGGGCATCGGCGGCGAGGAAGCCGTGTCGATGATCATCAACGGGTTCTGCAAGGACGTGTTTCAACAGTTGCCGATGGAGTTCGCGGTCGAAGCGACCAAGCTGCTCGGCGTCAAGCTTGAAGGAAGTGTCGGATGATTCAGAAGGACAGCAAAACGCTGCTCGAGGTGCGCGGTCTCACTGCCACCGTCAACGGCGTTGAAATTCTCAAGGGCATGGACCTCACCGTCAAAAGCGGCGAGGTGCATGCGATCATGGGGCCGAACGGCTCGGGCAAAAGCACTTTCGCCAAGGTGCTCGCCGGCCATCCGGCCTACGTCGTCACCGGCGGCACGGTGCTGTTCGAAGGCAAGGACCTGTTTGCGCTGGCGCCGGAAGAGCGCGCGCGGGCCGGCCTGTTTCTCGGCTTTCAGTATCCGATCGAAATCCCGGGCGTGGCCAACAGCCAGTTTCTGCGACTCGCCTACAACACGGTGCAGACGCAACGCGGCCGCGACGAACTTGATCCGTTGGAGTTCGACGATTTCGTGCGCGAAAAAATGAAATTGCTCGAAATGAATCCGGATTTCCTCGACCGCAGCGTCAATGAGGGCTTTTCCGGCGGCGAAAAAAAGCGCAACGAGATTCTGCAAATGGCGCTGCTCGAGCCGCGCGTGGCAATCCTTGATGAAACCGACTCGGGCCTCGATATAGACGCGCTGCGCATTGTGGCCGGCGGTGTCAATCAACTGGCCAACAAGGACAACGCCATTGTGCTGGTGACGCATTACCAGCGCCTGCTGAATTACATCGAACCGGATTACGTGCACGTCACCGAGGCGGGGCGCATCATCAAGACCGGGCCGAAATCGCTGGCACTCGAACTGGAATCGCGCGGTTACGACTGGGTCAGTGCTGAAGCAGGAGCAGGTGCCACGGCATGATGACGGTTGCAGACAACAAATTTCTCGCCGACCTGCTGGCGGGCCGCACGCTGGCCGACCGCGGCGATGCGCTGGGCAAACTGCGCGCGCGCGCGGTCGAGCGCGTCGGCGCGCTGACGGTGCCGACGACGCGCGACGAAGACTGGCGTTTTACCGATCTGGCGCCGCTTACGCATCTGTCCTACCAGCCGGTGCGCGCCGCGACGGCGTTGACCGCCGCAGACATTGCGCCGTTCGCATTGCCGGATGCGCCCAACCGGCTGGTGTTTGTCGACGGCATTTACGCGCCGCAGCTGTCGAGCCCGGCGGCCGGAGCGATTGTGCTGTCGTCGCTGGCGGCCGCCTTGCCGGCGCACGCCGCGGTGATCGAAAAAGAGCTCGGCCGCATGGCCGCGTTTGAGCAGAATGCCTTTACCGCCTTGAATACCGCCTTCGTCAACGATGGCGCGCTGGTGGTGTTGCCGCGCGGTGCCGCTGGCGCGCAGCCGCTGCATTTGCTGTTCGTTGCGACGCAGAAGGCGGTGGCGAGTTACCCGCGCTGCCTCGTCGTTGCAGCGGCCGGCAGCAATGCCACGGTGATCGAGGATTATGTGGCGCTGACCGAAGACGCCTACCTGACCAATGCGGTCGGCGAATTTGTGCTGGCAGACGATGCACAGCTCAATCATGTGCGCGTGCAGCGCGAAAGCGCGGCCGGTTTTCATATCGGCCACACCGCGGTGTCTATTGCGCACGGCAGCCGTTACCACGGCATCAATATCGGTTTCGGCGCGCGGCTGTCGCGCCATAACGTTGATGTCGTGCAGACTGCCGAGGGCGGTGAATGCGAACTCGGCGGGCTTGCCATGGTGGACGGCAACCGGCTGGCCGACACGCACACCTCGATTGATCACACGATGCCGCATGGCGTCAGCCGCCAGCAGCACAAATGCATCGTCGGCGGCAGCGCGCGCGCCGTGTTCAACGGGCGCATCGTTGTGCGCAAGGGCGCACAATTGACGAACTCCGCGCAATCGAGCCGCAATCTGCTGCTGTCCGACCGCGCGCGCGTCGATACCAAACCGCAGCTCGAGATCTTCGCCGACGACGTCAAGTGCGCGCACGGTGCCACGGTCGGCCAACTCGATGCCGACGAGGTGTTTTATCTGAGAAGCCGCGGCCTTTCCGATGCGACTGCACGCAGCCTGTTGACCTATGCCTTCGGCGCCGAGATTCTGCGCGGCATTCCGGTGGCAGCGCTGCGCCAGCGCCTTGAGCAGGCCGTGCTGGCGCAAACGGAGCGCACATGAGCAGTGCAACGGCAAAACCGGCAGCCGCAAAAACGTCATTCGACGTCAAGCGCATCCGCGCCGACTTTCCGATCCTCGACCTCAGGGTGTCGGGCAAGCCGCTCGTTTATCTGGATAACGCGGCCTCAAGCCAGATGCCGCAGCCGGTGATCGACCGTCTGGTGCGTTACCAGAAAGAACAGCACGCCAATATTCATCGCGGCGTGCATTACCTGTCCGAAACCGCAACGGCGGAGTTCGAGGCGGCGCGCGGCAAGCTGGCGCGTTTCGTCAATGCGCGCGAAGAGCGCGAAGTCATCTTTACCAGCGGCACCACCGAAGCGATCAACCTCGTCATGCATGGCTATGGCCGCAAGTTCATCGGTGCCGGCGACGAGATCATTCTGACGACGCTCGAACATCATTCGAACATCGTGCCTTGGCAGATGCTGGCCGAAGAGAAGGGCGCAAAGATCCGCGTCGTGCCGGTCAACGATGCCGGCGAGCTGCTGGTTGATGAGTACGAAAAGCTGTTCAACGAGCGCACAAAGTTCGTCGGGCTTTCGCATGTGTCGAATGCGCTCGGCACAGTCAATCCGGTCAAGGGCATGATTGCTTTTGCGCATGCGCGGGGCGTGCCGGTGCTGCTCGACGGCGCGCAGGCCGCGCCGCATCTGGCGATCGACGTGCAGGACCTCGATTGCGATTTTTATGCGTTTTCGGGCCACAAGCTCTGCGGTCCCACCGGCATCGGCATGCTCTACGGCAAGGCCGCGCAACTCGAACGCATGCAGCCCTTCAAGGGCGGCGGCGACATGATCCTGAGCGTGACCTTCGAAAAAACCACCTACAACACCATTCCGCACAAGTTCGAGGCCGGCACGCCGCCGATTGCCGCGGCGATCGGGCTGGGGGCGGCGATCGACTACCTGACGGATATCGGTATGGACGTCATCGCCAGCCACGAACTCGAACGGCTCGATTACGCCACCGCGCAGGTCA
>CAZVDN010000279.1:4114-4980 GCA_964625665.1 uncultured Streptomyces sp.
ACGCTGCCGGGGGTGCGCATCCTCGGCACCTCGGAACACAAGGCGGCGGTGCTGTCGTTTGTGGTTGCCGGCGGCCATCCGCACGACGTCGGCACGCTGCTCAATCAGGACGGCATTGCGGTGCGCACCGGCCACCACTGCGCGCAGCCGGTCATGCAGCGCTTCAAGGTGCCGGCGACCTCGCGCGCTTCGTTTGCGTTCTATAACACCATGGCGGAAGTCGATGCGCTGGTCGCTGGCATCCGCAATGTGCAGAAGGTTTTCGCGTAATGAATGACTCCAGAAACACGAGTCCAAGAGCGGCCGACCCAAAGGCGCTTTATCAGGAAGTGATCCTCGATCACAACCGCAAGCCGCGCAATTACGGCACGCTGGCGGATGCGAGCCATCATGCCGACGGCCACAATCCGCTCTGCGGCGACCACATCACGCTGGCGCTGCGGCTCGACGAAGGCAAGGTCGGTGCGATCGCTTTCGAAGGCGAATCCTGCGCGATCTGCAAGGCTTCGGCGTCGATGCTGACGACCAATGTCAAAGGCAAGACCCGCGATGAAGCGGAAGTTTTGATTCAGGAGTTTCGCGACATGGCCACTGGCAAACTCGACGTGGCCAGCCAGCCGCACCACCTCGGGCGCCTCACCGTGTTTGGCGGCGTGCGCGATCTGCCGACACGCGTCAAATGCGCAATCCTGCCCTGGCACACGCTGCACGCTGCGCTGAATTCCGCCGGCAGCACTTCCACCGAGGCTGAACAAGATCCCATGCAGGCGCCAATTGGCGATGCGTAACGAGAACAACAATGCCAAAAATCGCTGAAATCGAAAACACGCCGAATCCCAACGCGCTGAAATTCATTCTCAAGGAGC
>CAZVDN010000280.1:0-4969 GCA_964625665.1 uncultured Streptomyces sp.
ATTCGCGTTCCGATACGGTGCCTTCTATCCAGGTCAGCGCTGCCGAAGCCGCCGATTCGGCGCCGATGATTTTGAGCGCGTGCGGGCGGATCGCCAGTTCGGCGTGCCCGCTGAGCGCGGCTTTCACCGGAATGCGGTGGTCTTTCAGCAACGGCGAGGTAAAGCGTGCCGTGGCATCCACGTGGCCTGTGATCAGATTGATCGAGCCGATGAAATTGGCGATGAAGCGGTTGACCGGATGGTCATAGAGTTCGGCCGGCGCGCCGACCTGCTGGATCACGCCGGCATCGAGCACCGCCACGCGGTCGGCAATCGACAGGGCTTCTTCCTGATCGTGGGTGACGAAAATCGTCGTGATGCCGAGTTTACGCTGCAGGGCGAGCAGTTCGGTCCGCATGTGCACACGCAGCTTGGCATCGAGGTTGGACAGCGGTTCGTCGAGCAGCAGCACCTTCGGCTCGATGGCGATCGTGCGGGCGACCGCGACACGCTGCTGCTGGCCGCCGGAGAGCTGGTTCGGCCGGCGCGCACCGTAGTCGGCAAGGCCGACGAGATCGAGCGCGGCGGCGGTGCGGCGGGTGATTTCTGCGCGCGGCAGCTTGCGCTCTTCAAGGCCGAAGGCGACGTTCTGGGCGACAGTCATGTGCGGCCACAGCGCGTAGTTCTGGAACACCATGCCGATGTCGCGCTGCCAGGGTGAGACGCCGGTGATGTCGGCGCCGTCGACCTTGATGCTGCCGGTCTGCGGCTGGTTGAAGCCGGCGAGCATGCGCAGCAAGGTCGATTTGCCGGAACCCGAAGGGCCGAGCAGCGCGAAAAATTCGCCCGGCTCGATTTGCAGGCTGACATCGCGCAGCACCCGCGTTGCACCGTAGGCGAGGCTGACGTTTTCGATATCGACGCGGACTTTGCGGTGCAGGGCCGTGTTCATGCGTGGGCTCCGGGGTTGAGCGGGGTGCTGTCCTGCCCCGCAGCGCGGTTGCGGATCAGGCGGTTTGAAAAATAGGTGCCGATGGCGACGGTGATGACGGCGATCACGCCGAGCGCCGCGCCGGGGCCGCGGCCGGCGATGCTTTGCATGTAGAGATAGATGCCGTAGGACATCGGCGCGTTGCTTTGCGCGGTCACCAGCATGATGGTCGCCGACAGCTCAACCGCCGCCGTCAGAAAGCTGGTGACAAAGCCGGCGAGGATGCCGCCGGCCATCAGCGGCACGACCACGCGGTAGATGGTGCGGTTCTTTGAAGCGCCGAGGTTCTCCGCGGCTTCTTCGAGAGAGATGTGCAGCTGCTGCAGCGCCGCCGTGCAGGAGCGCAGCGCATAGGGCAGGCGGCGCACGGCATAGGCGATGACAATGATCAGCCAGAAGGCGGTGAATGGTTCATCGGTAAACGGCAGCTGGAAGTCCTTGAAGGTGCGCAGGTAGCCGATGCCGAGCACCACCCCGGGAATGGCGATGGCGCCGGTGGCGACCAGATCGAGCCACTGGCGGCCGGCCAGTTTGGTGCGCAGTATCAGATAGGCAATGGCGGTACCGAGTATGACATCGGCGCCGGCGGCGAGTCCGCAGTAAAGAAGGGTGTTGGCCATCATGCCCGAAGAATCGCGGAATACCGTGACGTAGTTGTCGAGCGTGTAGACATCGGGCACCACCGAATAGCTCCACACCTTGGAAACGGACAGCAGCAGAATGCCCAGATGCGGTGAGAGCACGATAATCAGCACCAGAACGATCCAGCCGTAGGCGAACACCGCCTGCCAGGGCTTCAGTTCGCGTTTGGCCAGCGACGAGCCGCCGCGCTGTTGGGTGGCGTAATCGCGGCCGCGCATCACCCAGGTCGAGCCCCACAGCGCGATGATCGAGGCGATCACCATGATCACGCTGGCAACGTAGCCGATCGGATCGTCGATGCCGATCGACGTGATCCGCAGATAGGCCTGCGCGGCGAGGATATTGGTGACGTTCAAAACCAGCGGCGTGCCGACGTCGTCGAACACCTTCAGGAAAACAAGCGCGGCACCGGCGAGGTAGCCGGGCATGGCGAGTGGAAAGACGATTTTTCGGAACAGGCGAAAACCGCTGGCGCCGAGGTTCTGCGCCGACTCTTCCATTGCACTGTCGATATTGGCCAGCGCCACCGTGAGGTTCAGCAGAATGAACGGAAAGTAATGCAGCGCTTCGACGAAGATCACGCCGTTGAGGCCTTCCATGAACGGAATGCCGAAGCCGAACCAGTCGTTCAGCAGCAGATTGACAGAACCGCTGCGGCCGAAAAGCAGCTGCATGGCGGCGGCACCGACGAAGGGCGGCATGATCAACGGCAGCACGCCGAGCGTCTGCACCAGCACCGCGCCGCGGAAGCGGAAGCGCATGGTGAAATAGGCCAGCGGCAGCGAAATGATTGATGAGATCAATACACTCATGGCGCCGACGTAAAGGCTGTTGTAGAACGATTCGCGCATCAGCGTCAGACTGAAGAACGAGCCGAAATGCGAAAACGTCAGGCTGCCGTCGCTGTTGGTGAAGGCGACATAAATGACCGTCGCCACCGGCACCAGCAGGAACAGGATGAGAAACGCCGCGATCGCAAGCGCAATCGCGGCGTGGGTGCGGCTCAGGCTTTGTGTCATCCGTTCAGCGCGATTGCGTAGGTCCCGGGAGACGCGCTACTTGGCGAGTGCTGCAGCCTGGTTGGCGAGCTCGGCCGCGCGCGCGTAGTTTTTGCGCGCGGTGTTGCTCCAGTATTCCTCGAGCGCCGTGGTTTGTTTGGTTTTTTCCGCGTCGCGTTTGGTATTGCGATAGAGCGCGAGGAATTCCTTGTCCTTGGATTTTTCCTCGCTGACCACGGGCGAGAACGCCAGATCCCGCGCTTCGTCGAGCAGCTTTTGCGCCTGTGCATTGTTTTTGCCGGCGAGTTTTGCCGTGGCTTCGTTGATGGCCTTGGCGGCGTTGATCAGGTCCTTGTGCTTGAAGGTGATGGTCTGGTCGAAAATCGAGCTGACGACGTAATAGCGCGATTCGGCGAGGTCCGAATCGAAATTGACCTTCGGCTTGATGGTGCCTGTAAACGGATTGGGAAAACCCGCCGGCGCTTTTTTGTAGACGCTCGGCAACACGGGCAGGCGGCTGATCGCCGGGTCGAACAGCAGTTCCTGGCCTTCCGGCGACATCGTGAAATTGACGAACTTCTTGGCGTTGTCGGGATTTTTGGCGCCGGCAACGATGCCGATGTTGGCGGGCACGATGGCGGTGACCGCGGGATAGACAAAATCGACGGGGAATTTAGAGGCCTTGCCGGCAAGGCCGAAGTAATCGATCACCAGGCCAAGTCCGTACTGGCCGTTGTTGACGCCGTCGGGCACGCCGAAACTGCGTTCGGTGATGGCGGCGCAATTGGCGGCGATCATCAGCATCTGGCGCCAGCCCTTGGCCCAGCCTTCGCCCTGCAGGATGGTCTCAACAGTCAGATGGGTCGTCCCGGAGCGCGACGGCGAGGACATCGCGACGTGGCTGAAGTAGACCGGTTTGGTCAGATCGGACCATTCCTTCGGATCGGGCAGCTTGTTGGCTTTGGTGTAACGCGTGTTCCACATGATCCCGTAGCCGGCCAGCGCCTGGCCGAGGTAGTAGCCCTGCGGGTCGTTGATCGGGTAGTTGCCGATCTTGGCCGGCACTTCTTTGGCCGGAGATTCGATTTTGGCGAGCAGTTTTTCCGTGGCCAGCACCTCAAACGCATCGGGCGCCGAGACCCAGAACACGTCGGGCTTGTTGCTGGCCGGGGCTTCGCGAATGTAGGCAACGCCGGCAGGCGTCGGCTTGTTGAGGATCTCAACCTTGAGGCCGGGATTTTTCGCTTCAAATGCCTTCTTGTAGGCCTCGGTCAGTTCCTTGGGGAAGGAAGTGACGATGACCACCTGTTGCTGGGCGTGGACGGCGGCGGCAAACGCGAGCAGGGCAGCGGCAAGGCTGAATTTGAAGGGCTTCAAGCGGGTTCTCCGGCGGTGGTTCGTGGGCGGCCAATATTACCGATGGCAGGTGTAAATTGCCACCGCGCAGGCCAAACTTGGCCTTGAAATACGCCAAACAGGCCCCAAGTGGCCAGGGTTTACCGGAATTCACGCATTCAAGAGGGGAATTGCATCAATGAACACCGCAACCAAAGAAACGATGGGCTTCCAGACCGAGGTCCGGCAACTGCTGGACCTGATGATCCATTCGCTCTACAGCAACAAGGAAATTTTCCTGCGCGAACTGGTCTCCAATGCGTCCGATGCCTGCGACAAGCTGCGCTTCGAGGCGCTGACCAACAAGGACCTGTTCGAAAACGATCCGGACCTGAAAATCCGCGTCAGCTTCGACAAGGCGGCGCGCACCATCACCATCGCCGACAACGGCATCGGCATGTCGCGCGAGGAAGTCATTGCCAATATCGGCACCATTGCGCGTTCGGGCACCCGCGAATTTTTCAAATCGCTGAGCGGTGACCAGGCCAAGGATGCCAACCTGATCGGCCAGTTCGGCGTGGGCTTTTATTCCTCGTTCATTGTCGCCGACCGTGTGACGCTGACGACGCGCCGCGCCGGTGCGGCCGCCGCCGACGGTGTGCGCTGGGAATCGGAAGGCGCCGGCGAATTCAC
Organism: uncultured Streptomyces sp.; assembly: GCA_964625665.1. Classification (GTDB taxonomy): domain Bacteria; phylum Pseudomonadota; class Gammaproteobacteria; order Burkholderiales; family SG8-41; genus PALSA-1004. Next base: position 4,639 of record CAZVDN010000280.1, read on the forward strand.
CATCGAGCCGGTCGAAAAGGCCGCGCGCGGCACCGAGATCACGCTGCATCTGCGTGAAGGTGAGGACGATTTTCTCTCCGGCAGCCGCCTGCGCAACATCATCGGCAAGTATTCGGACCACATCGTGCTGCCGGTGGTGATGAAAAAAGAAGAGTGGGACAAGGACAAGTCGGAATACGTCGTCAAGGACGAGGACGAAACCGTCAACCAGGCCAACGCGCTGTGGGCACGGCCGAAAGCCGACATCTCGCAGGAGCAGTACGACCTGGCGGTGAAGCGGATCGAGGCCGCGGTGGCCCCAGACATCGCCCTCGACGAACTCGCAGGGCGT
>CAZVDN010000281.1:0-454 GCA_964625665.1 uncultured Streptomyces sp.
TGGCTTTCGCCAGCGCAATGAGTTCCTTGATCGAACGCGCCGGCACCGACGGATGTACCGACATCACCAGCGGCACTATCGAGACCAGGCTGACCAGCGCAAAGTCTTTCTCGGTGTTGTAGGGCAGCTTGGCGCCGAACAGCGTCGGATTGATGCTGAACGAGAGATTGGCGACGCCGAGCGTATAACCGTCGGGCGCTGCCTTGGCCACCATGTCCATGCCGATGGTCGAAGCGCCGCCCGGCCGGTTATCAACCACCACCTGCTGACCGAGGTTCTCCGAGAGGCGCGGCGCCAGCATGCGGAATACCGCACCGGTGGCGCCGCCCGTGCACAAGGCGCTGAGGCACAACACCGGGAAGGTGGGCCACACCACGGCCAAACCGGTGCCCACACTGCCCAGCAACACGCTCCAACCCACCGGGCGCTTGAGGCCATGGCGATCGGCATAGCG
>CAZVDN010000281.1:464-4941 GCA_964625665.1 uncultured Streptomyces sp.
CGCCGGATAACCCTGCGCGCCGGCCGGCACGGAAACGAACACGGTTGCAAACGACAGCAGCACGAACAGAAAACCGCCGATGGTGCGCATCATGATTGCCTCCTCGAGTGTGTTGACCGGTGCCGCCGTTGCCCTATTACTCTATGTTCCTATTACCCCGTTACGCCATCGCTGCAAGAATACGCTCGCGCGTGATCGGCATGTCGCGCACGCGAATTCCCATGGCATTGAAAACTGCGTTGCCGATCGCCGCCGCCGTCGGCCCGACCATTCCCTCGCCGACGCCGAGCCAGGCCTCGTCCGGGCGGTCGATCAGCACGGTATCGATTTTCGGCACTTCGTTGAAGGTGAGGATCGGGTAGCCCTCCCAGTCGCGCGAGGTGATGCGCGTGCGGTCGAAACGCACCTGTTCCTTCAGCGTCCAGCTCACTGCCTGCACGATGCCGCCTTCAGCCTGATTAATGACGCCGTCCGGATTGATGATGCGGCCGCAATCGACGGCACACACCACGTGTTCGACATGCACGACCTCGTCGATGAACACGCGCGCCACCACCGCCACGTAATTGCCGATGTTTTTGTAACGGCCGAAGGCAATGCCGCAGCCGCGCGCGCCGTCGCCCTTCGCCTTCGCTTGCCAATCCGCCTTCTTTGCTGCGGCCTCGATCACCGCGCGCGCCCGCGCATCCTTGAGATGGCGCAAACGGAATTCCACCGGATCGGCGCCGGCTGCCGCCGCCAGTTCATCCATGAAGGATTCGATGGCGAAGACGTTCAGATGCGCGCCGAGCGCGCGCAGCGTCGAAACGCGCAACGGCGTCGGCTGCACCGCGTGATTGATCACGCGCTCGTTCTGAAAATCGTAATACGGCACGGCATTGCGATGGCCGCCGCCGCCCATCGCCACCGGCATGTCGATCGCCGGCGGCGGCGTCAGCGACGGGTCGGCGTGCCAGGCCGCGAGCAAGCCCGGATTCGGATGACGGCCGGGGCGCGTCAGATGGCGATTGCCCCAGATCTGTTCGTCCCAATGCGCAACAATGCCTGCCGCGTCGATGGCACCTTCGAGCTTCACCACCATGGCCGGGCCGAACGGTTCCCAGCCGAATTCGTCTTCGCGCATCCACTGCAGACGCACCGGCCGTCCCTCCACGGCACGCGCCAGATAGACAGCATCGAGCGCCGCATCATCGGCACCATTGTGTCCGTAACAGCCCGCACCTTCGGCATGACGGACGACGATCGACTCCTTGTCGCGCTGCAGGATCTTTGACAGTTCCGCGCGCAGCGGAAATATCGCCTGACTGTGCGACCAGACTTCGAGCAGACCGTCGTGCCACCACGCCAGCGCGCAGGACGGGCCGATCGAGGCATGCGCCAGATAGGGCCGCGTATAAACTGCCGAGAAATGCACGCCTTCTGCGGCAGTCCGCTTGCCCGCCTCGCCGGCGACGGCCGCGGCAGATTGATCACTCAATACTTCGTCTTCGGTCGGCTGCGCCAGCAAATACGCCGGCAGCGCATGTTCGTCCGGCAGATCGGCTTTTTCGTTCCAGCGCGTGGTCTTCGCCATGACCTGCAGCGCCTTGACCGCCTGCTCCTCGCGCACTGCCACGACGCCGATGAAATTGTTTTCCTGCACCACGGCAACCACGCCGGGCAAAGCGCGCGCCGCTGCGGCGTCAAATGCCTGCAGCGTGGCGCGATAAGACGGCGGACGCAGCACGCGCCCATGCAGCATGCCGGGCAGTTCGAGATCATGAATGAATGCGGCGCCGGCCAGCTTGGCCGGGATATCGAGCCGCGGCAGCGGCCGGCCGACCGTGGCCAGTTCACTGCGTTCTTTGGGCTTTACCTGCCCCGTCGCTTCGCGCGACAGATCGACCTCCGCCGCCAGCTGCCAGTAGGTCAGCGCCTGATCGCCGCCGCGCAGGCGGATCGTGCCGTCGTCGACTTCGAGACGTTCAAGGCTGGCATTGAGCTTCTGCGCCGCCGCCTGCAGAAACAGGTCGCGCACCTCGGCACAGGCCTGACGCATCGAAGTGCCGCCCTCCTCGACCGAACGGCTGCCCGAGGTCGATCCTTCGTCGGGGCTTTGCGTGGTATCGACCGGCAGCATGCGAATGCGCGTGTAGTCGACGTCGAGTTCCTCGGCCGCCACCTGCGCCATCGCCGAGACGATGCCCTGGCCGATCTCGACCTTCCCGCTGCGCACGGTGACCGTGCCGTCACCATTGATGCGCACCCAGCGGTCGAGGCGGCGGTTATTGCCGAGCGTCGGTGGCAGCGTGATCGATTGTGTCATCGTCTGTAGGTGTCGATGCCCTGCGTGCCGGGCAAGAGCGCTATTTCAGCTTCTCTTCGAGCCAGTCGACCATTACATCGCTGACACGCGTCAGATAATCGCGCTGGCAATGCTGCGCCCCGCCTTCCTCTGGCGTAAAGATGCGGAAGGTCTTGTCTTTGGAACCGACGGCATCGAACAGTTTCTGCGCATCGGCCATCGACACCTGTTCATCCTCGGTGCCGTGCGTGAGCAGAAACGGGCACTGGATTTTCTGCGCGATGCCGTCGAGTTTGAAGCCCTCGAGTTTGGCCAGAGCTTCCTCGAAGGTCTTGACGCCGAACACCCACAGCAGATGATCGGCCGGCACCGACAGCGAGGCCTGCTTCAGGCGTTCGATGCGGCGCTGCCAGACTTCGTGGTAATCCCAGATCGCGCCCCATGCGATGCAGGCCTTGTAGCGCGCATCCATGGCGGCGCAGCGCGGCGCGTAATAACCGCCAAGGCTCAGCGCGATCACCCCGACGCGGTCGATATCGACATCGGCACGCGTCGCCAGATAATCGAGCGCCGCGGTGCCGGCGACCTCGTAATCATGGCGCAGATAAATATTGCGGAAACGGATCGCCTCGCCCATCCCCGGACCGTCCACCAGCAGACAGGAGAAACCGCGGCGGGCGATTTCAGCCACGCCGCGCAGATACTGCAGTTCCTTCTGCGTGTCGAAACCGCCGAAACGCACGACACAGGGCGCGCGTTTCTCCGTGGTGTTTTCGGCATGAATGAAATAGGCGGGCAAGGCGCCGCCTTCGCACGGCACGTCCACCGCCTCAATGCGCGGCCGGTCATTCAATTCACGGAACTTGTGAAAGCATTCGATCGACTGGCGAAACACCGCCATCGCCTGCGCGTCCTTCGGCTGGCGAAAATGGTCGGCGTGCTGGTATTGCGAGCAGGCGCGCAGGTAATTCGACGCCGCCGTCAGCGGATGTCCGCGTTGCTCGGCAAGCTCGGCGCGGCTGCGCAGCAGGTCCCCGCCTTCGCGCCACGCCGCAAACCAGGCCTCATCGTCACCGACATGATCGCGCAGCTTGCGGCCGATACGGTCGACTTCAGAAAGATCAGCGCCACCGTAGGGGGCAGTACTGAGGATGGCGAGCATTTCCGCGGACCAGCGGTAGTGGCCGGGGAAATACATGAAATGGTTCGGCGGCTTGCCGGCGGCGGCACTCAATGCACTCTCCTCGCGGTATCGGTTTTTTTGCAACGCAATGTTTTCGGTATTGTAAGATGCAAATGCCGGCGTCAGGGTTGCCAAATTCAAATAATACAGCGCCGACTGGCACCGTTTTTTCCGCCGTCGCTTCGGAACGTGAGGAGATGCTATGGACAATTCACAGCGGCTCGCCGCATTGCTGTTATTGCTCGGCGCCGCCATGGCGTCGGCGCAGAGCTATCCGGCCAAACCGGTGCGCATCGTCGCACCGTTTCCGCCCGGTGGCGGCCTTGATCTGGTGGCGCGCGCTCTGGGGCAGCGGCTGTCGCCGGCCCTCGGACAATCGATCATCATCGACAATCGGTCGGGCGCCGACGGCATGATCGGCACCGAGCAGGTGGCCAAGGCACCGCCCGATGGCTACACGCTGCTGATTTCAAGCACCGGGCCGATGGTGATCAATCCGGCGCTGAGTCTGAAAATGCCCTACGACACGGTAAAGGATTTTGCGCCGATCACACTGGTGGTCGTGCAACCGCTTTGTCTGGTGGTGCATCCCTCCCTGCCGGTCAAATCGGTCAAGGACCTGGTAGCGCTCGCGAAGTCCCGTCCCGGCCAACTCAACTACGGCTCGGGCGGCATCGGCAACGGCGCGCACCTCGCCGGCGAACTGTTCAAACTGGCGACGTCAACGGACATCGTGCACGTGCCCTACAAGGGCGCGGCGCCCGCGGTGGTCGATCTGCTGGCCGGCCAGGTGCAGATCATGCTGAACAGTATACCGGTCATGCTGCCGCAGATCCGCGCCGGCAAGCTGCGCGCGCTGGCGGTCGGCGCCGACCATCGCATGACCATCCTGCCGGAAATACCGACCATGCGGGAAGCCGGCATCGCCGGTTTCGATGCGAATTCCTGGTACGGATTTTTTGCTCCGGCGGGAACGCCGCGGGACATTGTCGCCAAGCTGAATACGGAAG
>CAZVDN010000282.1:0-4931 GCA_964625665.1 uncultured Streptomyces sp.
CAGGCCGTCGCCGTAGTTGAAGTTCGAGCCGCGCACCTTGGCATGGTCCCAGGGCTTGCCCAGATAACGCAGGCGCCACTCGGGATTTGTTTCGAAACCGCCGCAACCGAGAATCACCGCCTTGGCGTTGATGGTTTGCAGGCCCTTCGGCGTGCGCACCACGACGCCGTTGACGCGGCCGCTTTTGTCCTGCGTGAGTTTGACGACCGCATGGTCGTAACGGATGTCCACGCCGACCTTCTCGCCGGTCTCGAACCAGGTCTTCGACAGGCCGACGCCCTCGTGCACGGTGCGGATAATGGCGCCGACCGGCCATTTGACCTTGCCGTCGACCTTGATGCCCATCACCGACTGCGCGAGTTCGAATTTATGGCGGCCGACGTCCTGCAGCCAGCACATGGCGTCCCAGGAATCGTCGATGAGGATTTTCGACAGTTCCGGATCGGTGCGGCCGTCGGTGACGCGCATCAGGTCTTCACGGAAGAGATCGGCGGTATAAGGTTTGACACCGGCGTGAAAGCCCGGATATTTTTCCTCGACATCGGGCACGAAACGATCAACGTCGCTGGCCTTGTTGAAGACGTGGCGGAAAATCGCGCCGGAAAAATGCGTGTTGCCGCCGCGCTGCTCTTTTGGTGCCTTTTCGAGCAGCACGACCTTTTTCGCGCCGGCTTCGCGCGCCGCCACTGCGGCTGAAAAAGCGGCATTGCCGCCGCCCACCACGACCACATCAACAATACTCATTTCCACAACCTCCGTTATCGGTCAGAACCCTGCAAAAAATGGAATTGCACGCCGGACAGGACCCGAACCGCCCGCGCCGCCGCCACTGCTGCGGCCGGCCAAAGGAACCGGTTTCGGCTGTTTGCATCCAATTGTATACAATAGTATCCTGCGAGCAGATTTAGCGTCAAGCCTGCGCCGTAACCGCGCAGATTCGGACTAATATTCATCGACTTCGGACTCAACATGCCGGCAACCCGAACCAGATCACCGCGCAAGGCCACCGGCCAGTCGCTGGCCGAACGCGTCTACAGTGATCTCAAGGCGGCGCTGAAAACCACGCGCTTCGAGCCCGGCGAACGCGTGCGCGAAGAAGCCGTGGCCGAGTGGCTGGGCGTGAGCCGCACGCCGGTGCGTGAAGCGCTGCGCCGCCTCCTTTCCGAAAATCTGCTGGTCTCGACCGAACACGGGCTGGCCGTGCCGCAACTGAGCCGCAACCAGATTTTCGAGCTCTATGCGATCCGCGAAGTGCTCGAAGGCGCGGCCGCCGCACTGGCCGCGCGTCATGCCTCGCCGGCCGAGGTTGAATACATGAAACAGATCCTGCTGGAACAGGCGGCGGCGAAAAACGACGAGTCGCAGTTGCTCTCCACCAACAGCGAATTGCATGGCTGCATTTACCGTGCCGCCAACAACCGCTACCTGGTGCGCACGCTGCAGTCACTGCAGGATGAACTGGCGCAACTGCGCGGCACCACGTTTTCATGGGCGCAGCGTCCGCCCGAAGCACTGAAGGAACACACGGCCATTGTCCGCGCCATTGAAAATCATGATGCGGAGGCCGCAGAAAAGGCTGCGCGCCGCCATGTCAGCACCGCGCTCAGCATCCGTTTGCAGCTGATGCGCCGCGACGGCGAATAGATTGCCGAACTGCGGCATGTTACGGGCCTTGCGCCGGCGTATGACATCCACCCGGGGGCGCTTTACAATAGCTGCCAATCACTGCCTGTAACGACCCAATTTCCGGCATGGCATGACCACGACTGCAGCGAGTCAGGCCACCGGTTCCATCTGAGGAGACGTCCATGAATTTCGACCGCCGCGCCATTGCCGCGCCCACCCGCGAACTGGCGAGCTGGGTTGCCGCGCTGACCTATGACGATCTGCCGCAGCGCACGCGCGAGGTCACGCGCATCGCCCTGCTCGACACGCTCGGCGCCGGTCTTTACGGCTTTAACACGCCGTGGACGCAGAAGCTGCTGACCTGGGTCAAACGCGGCGGCAGCGGCACCGAATCGCGCGTGTGGGGCGAAACCGGCGCCACGTTGCGCAGCGCCGATGCAGCGCTGGTCAACGGCGTGGCGGTGCACGCTTTCGAACTCGATGATTATCACAATGCCAAGCTGCATTGCGGCGCGGCGGTGATCCCCGCCGCGCTGGCCGTCGCCGAACGCCTGAACAGCAGCGGCCAGGACCTGCTGACCGCGATTGCCACCGGCTACGAAGTCATGATCCGTTCGAGCCTGGCACTGAATCCGTCGGCGGCACGCCTGCGCGGCTGGCACCTGACCGGCGTGACTGGCCCCTTCGGCGCGGCTGCCGCCTGCGCGAAACTGCTCAAGCTCAACGCGGAACAGACGGCCTGGGCACTCGGTCTCGGCGGCACCCAAGGCGCAGGGCTGTGGGCCTTCAACGCCGACGGCACCATGAGCAAGCGTCTGCATCCGGGCAAGGCCGCGCATTCGGGCGTGCTCGCCGCCGAACTCGCGCAACTCGGCTTCAGCGGCCCGACGTCGATTTACGAATTCGAGGACGGCGGCGTGTTGAAGGCCTTCTCCGACAATTCAGATCCGGCGCCGCTGACACGCGATCTGGGCAAGGTTTTCCACGTCGACAACAATTCGATCAAGCCCTATTGCTGCTGCGGCAGCACGCATGCCTATATCGACGCCGCGCTGGCGCTGCGCAAAAAACTCGGCGCGCCGTGGGACACGAAGAAAAAAGTCCGCGTCGGCACCTGCAAGGTCGTCGATGTGCAATGCGGCTTCGATTACGTGCCGAGTTCGGCGCTCAACGCGCAGATGAGCCTGCGTTACGCCGTGGCCGTCGCGCTGATGGACGGCGCCGCATTGCCGGCGCAGTTCACCGATGCCAAGATGAACGATCCGGCCATCGTCGGCCTCGCCCAGGGCCTTGAACTCTTGCCTGATCCGGAACTCGACAAACTCTATCCGAAGGATTTTGCCGGCTGGGTCGCCGTCGAACACAACGGCAAATGGGAACGTGTCGACATTCTCAATCCGACCGGCTCGATCCATGTGCCGATCGATGCGGCGGGCATCACGGAGAAATTCCGCGGCATCAATCCGCACCTCGACACCGACGCCATTGCGGGCTGCGCGCTGGCGATCGAGAAACATTCTGCACGCGAACTGCTCGACCTTTTGACCCGCAAACGCTAACCGGAACCTCCTCATGAAAATTACTCCGATCGCCATCACAGTTGCCACTGCACTTGCCCTGCCGGCATTCCCGGCACACGCGCAAAACAAATATCCGACCAAACCGATTCGCCTCATAGTGCCGTTTGCGCCGGGCGGCGGCACCGACATCGTCGCGCGCGCATTGTCGAAGAACCTGACGACCGCCTTCGGCCAATCGGTCGTGGTGGACAACCGCGCCGGCGGCGGCGGCACCATCGGTGCTGAAACGACGGTGCGCGCGGTTCCCGATGGATATACGCTGGCCATGGTCTCGGGCAGTTACGGCGCCAACGCGGCGCTATTCAAGCTGTCCTATGACCCGATCAATGACATCACGCCGATCTCGCTGATCGGCGAAACCGGTTTTCTGGTCTCGCTGCATCCCAGCGTGCAGGCGAAAACCATTCCCGAACTGATTACGCTGGCCAAGGCGAAGCCGAACAGCCTGAACTACGCCTCCACCGGCACCGGCGGCATCACGCATCTGGCCACCGAACTGTTCGACATCATGGCCGGCACGAAAATGACCCATGTTCCCTACAAAGGCACGGGGCCGGCCATTACCGACGTGCTCGGCGGGCAGGTTCAGCTGATTTTCGGCGCGCTGCCGGCAATGGTGCCGCAGCACAAGGCCGGGCGTCTGCGCGGCATCGCGGTGACTACCGGCAAACGTGTCGGCGCACTGCCGGACGTGCCGACCGTCGGCGAATCGCTGAAAGGTTATGAAGCCGTGCTGTGGTACGCGGCATGGGGCCCGAAAAATCTGCCCAAGGACATCGTGACGCTGTGGAACACGGAAATCGCCAAAGCCATGACCACACCGGAACTGAAGGAACGCATGGCCGCGGAAGGCCTTGAACCGGCCGGTGGCCCGCCCAGCCAGCTGGGCGACATGCTCAAACGCGAAATTCCGAAATGGATCCGCGTCGTCAAGGAAGCAAACGTCAAATCGATCCAGTAACCCACGCGCGGCGCGGCGCCCTGCTCAGGGACCGCGCCTGATCCAGGCCTTGATCGCCACCATGGTGTCACGTTCGATGCCGCGATAACCGTGGTGCGCGAAGGCCTCGCAAGGATCACCTTCGGAAACACCGCCTTCCATCGTAATGAGTTCGTTGCCGTAGGCCTCGTGAGAGCGCCGGGCCGCGTTGTAAAACGTGAGCCGGCATTGATCATTGCGATGATGGACGATCAGCTGGCGGTTCCGGTAATCCTTCGCGTTGAACGAATAGATGCTGGTGCCCATCGAGGACGTGTGAATCACGCCGGCAATCCGGTCCGACAGATAGGGCGCGAGTTTGACCGTGGCGATGGTTCCGCGGCTGGTGCCCATCAGATAAACCTGCGCGTTCGGATAGCGGCGCTTGAGGTCATCAAGCAGCGCCTGCATGCGCGGCTCATCGGCTGTGGTGTTGGTGGCGACCGTGGCGAATTCGTCATCGACGATGAATTCGCGTCCGCGGATCAGGAAGTTCCCGGCGAATCCATAAACCACACGCCCGTTGTCCAGACGCGGATTCATCTGCCCGCTGCCGCCAGGGAACAGAATGACGACAAACCGGGGCTGCGGGTTTGCGACATTCAGCACATAGGGAACCGCCTCGCCGTCGGCAGTCTTTGCCGTCGTGACCAGTTCGTCGGCGACCAGGCCGGCACCGTGCGCCTGCAGCGCCGCCAGCAGCAATAGACCTGCCGCAGCCCGCCGCAGCAACGAGCGCAAAAGCA
>CAZVDN010000283.1:0-4916 GCA_964625665.1 uncultured Streptomyces sp.
CGCCGCCCAGCACCGCAAGCTCTGCCACGATATGGCCGTCCAGCCCCGCCAGCGCCGTCGGCCCCATCAACACGACGATGCCGCTGAAGCCGATGACAAAACCGCTGGTGCGCCAGAACGTCATGCGTTCGCCGGCGACAAAAAAATGCGCCAGCAACAGTGTAGTCAGCGGCATGATCGCCATCAGAATGCCGGCCAGCGCACTGTCCACCGTTTGCTGGCCCCAACTGATGAGAAAAAACGGCGCGCTGTTGCCGACCAGCGCAATCACCACAAAGGGCAGCCACGCGCGCCCGGCGCGCGGCAGAGCCAGTCCGCGCCAGCGCAATGCCACATAAAGAATCAACGCGCCCAGCGCGATACGCGACGCCACCAGCGTGGCCGGCGGCACGCTGTTGACACCGAGCTTGATGAACAGAAAAGCGCTGCCCCACATCGCACTCAGTGCAAACAGCAAAACCCAGTCTCTGGCACTGCGTGCCGCCATAATATTTCCAGTGAACCGGCGCGGACTTTGCCGGCGGTTGTCAGTGATGCTCAGTTGTCGTCGGTTTCGCGGATGTCCTGCGCGACGTAGACCGTCAGGTGTTCATGACTGAGCACGCCGCGCGGCGCCACCGACGCCAGATCGAACACCGCAAAATTGCGCATATCGAAATGCCAGACGAAACTTTTGCCGCTCGCCGTATTGACGAATTTGACGGTTTCGCCGCTCGTCACATTGACCCACTTCGCATCCGGTTTGGTATACACAACATTGTCGTACGTTGATGCACTGCCGGGCTGGCCGTAATGCGGCGGCAATGCGCCCGGCGCCACTGCAACGCAACCGGAAAGCGAAAGCGCAAACAAAACGGCAGGAAGCAAATTTTTCATGGCGCAACTCCGCTGAAAGTCCGATTTCGCAATGCGCTGCCGCAATACCCCGGGGCAGATCACCTGCGCGTTCGGCGAACATGATTTTCGACTGCGTATAATGCACGCAACCACGCACAACTGTATAGGTGCCGATTGTCCAATGCGGATTTGCGCATTCCCGCGCGGTGCGGCAGGCCCACCCTGTTCAATCGCACAGCGTCGGCGGCACTCGCCGCCGCCTGTGTGCTGCAGGTCTGGCGGCGGGCCGGCGACTCGGCCGCGCTGGCTGTCGGCGCCGGCAGCCTCATCCTGCTGGCAATGATCTGGTGCAGCCCGCTGTTCGCGGCAGTGCTGCGCCGCCGCGGTTCTGCGTTGATGGGCTCCGCTGAATCCCACGCGGTCGAACCGGTGATTTTCGTCGTGCTGGGCTGGGGCCTGCTGGCCTTCATTGCGTGGGTGGCATTCAGCGGCGGCTGACCGGCACACATGCGTGTTATGATTTTTAAAAAATATCACGCTGGCGACCCCGAGGAGCTTCAATGAAAGTCATTGCATCAATCTGTGCCCTGCTGTCCGGCGCGGCCACCCTGCTCGCGCAACCGGCGGCCGCGCAGCCCTTTCCGTCGCGACCGATTCGCGTGGTGGTGCCTTTTCCCGCCGGCGGCAACGTCGATACCTATATCCGTCAACTCACGCGCCAGATGGAGAGCTCGATGGGCCAGCCGCTGGTCATCGACAATCGTGGCGGCGCCAACGGCATCGTCGGCTGCGACATTGTCGCGAAGTCGGTGCCTGACGGTTACACGATACTCGCCACCTCCGTTGCTTTCGCGGTGAATCCGTCGATGTACAAATCGCTGCCCTACGACAGCGAACGCGATTTCACGCCGATCACCAACTACGCCAATGGCCTCGGCTACATCCTTGTCGCCCATCCCTCGGTGCAGGCGGGCAACATCAAGGAACTGATCGACGTGGCGAAAAAGCAGACGCTGCGCTACAGCTCGGCCGGCATCGGCAACGGCCAGCATCTGGCCGGCGAACTGCTGGCGCAAAAGGCCGGCATCACGCTGCAGCACATTCCCTACAAGGGCGGCGGCCCGGCGCTGACGGCCGTGCTGAGCAGTGAAGTGCATCTGCATTTCCCCGGCGCCAGTGTGGCCGTGCCGCATCTCAAAGGCGGCCGTTTGCGCGGCATCGGCTTCACCGGCGACAAACGAATCTCCTCGCTGCCCGATCTGCCGACGATCGCCGAGAGCGGCCTGCCCGGCTACAGTTTCGACACCGGCTGGCACGCCATGTTTGCGCCGCCGAAAACGCCGGCTGCCATCGTCAACCGCTTCCACGCCGAAGTCAAAAAAGCGTTTGAGAGCGGCGCGCTGCGCGACTCGTTCTCGAGCACCGGCTATGAGCCGGCCGCGGCACCGCCCGCCGAGTTCGCCAAGCTGTTCAAGGCCGATCTCAAACGCTTTGCCGTGATCATGAAAGCGGCCAAGATCGAGCCGCAGTGAAATGGAACGCGGCGCGGCGCGCGCCCTCACAAGATAAACCTCCGTTCGGGCTGAGCCTGTCGAAGCCCGCGCGTTTCGGCTGCGCCAACCGCACGCGGCTCATGCCGAATTTTTCGATCAATCAAGGAAACGGCCAGTGAACGCTTTGGCCCGCATTGTTTCCGGCCGCATGCACTACGGCTGGATCGTCGCCGGCATCGTCTTCGCCATGCTGCTGTGTTCGGCGGGCGTGCGCGCCACGCCCGGCGTGCTGATCATACCGATCGAGAAAGCACTGGGCTGGGAACGCACCACCGTCTCTTCGGCGGTCGCATTGAATCTCGTGTTGTTCGGTCTGATGGGGCCGTTCGCCGGCAGCGCCATGCTGCGCTTCGGCATCCGCCGCACGGTGTTGACCGGTCTCACGCTACTCGCCATCGGCACCGCGGCAAGCACACAGATCACCGCGCCGTGGCAGTTGCTGTTGACCTGGGGCCTGATCGTCGGCATCGGCAGCGGCATGTGCGCCAACGTGCTCGCCGTCACCGTCGCCAACCGCTGGTTTACCGAACGCCGCGGCCTCGTCAGCGGAATGCTCTCGGCGAGCACCGCCACCGGGCAACTCATTTTCCTGCCGCTGCTTGCATCAGTCGCCACAGAATTCGGCTGGCGCGCAGTGGCGTGGACGGTGTCATGCGCCGTGATGCTGCTGATTCCGCTGGTCGCCTGGCTGATGGTCGAGCGGCCGCGCGACCTCGGCTTGCGTTCCTACGGCGCGCAGGAAGACGATGCGCCGCAGGCAGCCGCCACCGGCAACCCTGCCGCCTTTGCCATATCAATGCTGTTGCAAGCGGCGCGCGTGCGCGACTTCTGGCTGCTGTTCGCCACCTTCTTCGTCTGCGGCCTCAGCACCAACGGCCTGATCGGCACGCACTTCATCTCCTTCTGCTACGACGGCGGCATGCCCGAGCTGCAGGCGGCGAGCATCCTCGCCACGATGGGCCTGTTCAACCTCGTCGGCACCTCGTTCTCAGGCTGGCTGACCGACCGCTTCGATTGCCGCAAGCTGCTGTTCTGGTACTACGGTCTGCGCGGCCTGTCGCTCATGTATCTGCCGTTCAGCGATCTCAGCCTCGTCGGCATCGCCGTCTTTTCGGTGTTCTACGGGCTCGACTGGGTGGCCACCGTGCCGCCGACCATGCGGCTCGCCACCAACACCTTCGGCCGCCGCAACGGCCCGATCGTCTTCGGCTGGATCTATGTAGGCCACCAGTGCGGCTCGGCGCTGGCGGCCGGCGGCGGCGGCCTGTTGCGCGCGGAATTCGGCGTCTACACCGGCGCCTTTCTCATCTCCGGCATCGCCTGCATCTTCGCCTCGGTTGGCGTGCTCGCCATCACGCGTCCGCGCCCGCATGCCGAGGTGCCGGCATGACGCTGTTCGGCCGGCGCTTTCACTACGCCTGGGTCATTCTCGTCGCCGCCTGTGTGCTCGGCATCGTCGCGCGTGCCGACTCGGCCTCGTTCGCGGTGTTCGTCGATCCGCTGGTGGAACGGTTCGCCTGGAAGCGCGGCGACATCTCATTCGCCTACGCGCTGGCCTTCCTGGTCGGATTGCCGGCGGTGGTGGTGATGGGCTGGCTGGGCGACCGCTTCGGCGCGCGCACGCTGATGCTCGGCGCCTCGCTGCTGATCAGCGGCGGCACTTATCTGATGGGCGCCATCAGCGAACTGTGGCAGTTCTATCTGCTCTACGGTTTATTCGTCGGTTCGATGGGCCACGCGGCCTTCACCGTGCTGCTGCCGGTCATCGTCACACGCTGGTTCCACAAACACATGGGCATCGCGCTCGGCATTTACTGGGCCGCGCTCGGCGCCGGCCCCATGATCTTCGCCCCGCTGTTCCGCTGGCTGATCGAGACGCGCGGCTGGGAACAAACTTTCACCATCGTCGGCGCCGGACTCGGCGTCGTGCTGCTTGCGTTCTCGATGCTGGTCGTCGGCAGCCCGCGCGAAAAAGGCCTCAGCGCCTACGGCGCGCCGGCTGACGGCAGTGCAGCCGATGGCAAACCCGCGCCGGCAAAATCGCAGGCCGGCCTGCGCGACATTCTGCGCCGGCGCCAGGTGTGGCTGCTGGCCGGCGTGCATCATCTGGGCTGCGCCGGACACGCCGTCGTCCTCGCCCACGTGGTGTCGATGGCAACCATCTGCGGACTGCCCGGCGTGCAGTCGGCCGGCGTGTTGAGCGTCATCGCCGGCGTCTCGGTTTTCAGCCGATTCGGTTTCTCTGTTCTCACCGAACGCCTCGGCGGGCGCACCGTGCTGTCGCTGGCGGTGCTGGGCCAGGGCGCCTCGGTGCTGATCCTGTTGTTCGCCAACCAGGTCTGGATGTTCTATCTGTTCGCCGTCGTCTTCGGCATCTGCTACGGCGGCGAAATGGTCGGCTTCCCGATCATCAACCGCCAGCTGTTCGGCGAAAAAGCGCCGTTGAGTTCGATCTACGCGTTCCAGACGGTCGGCGCCGGCACCGGCATGGCGCTGGGCGGCTGGCTCGGCGGCGCACTGTTCGAT
>CAZVDN010000284.1:0-4914 GCA_964625665.1 uncultured Streptomyces sp.
GCTCGGCTTGAGCCTGAAAATCCAGGCCGCATAGGCATCGGCATTGATTTTTTCGGGTGCATCCGCCAGTTCCGCATTCACGGCAATCACCTCACCGGATGCCGGTGAATGCACATCGGACGCCGTCTTGACCGATTCGACGACACCGCAGGCCTCGTCCTTGCTGACGTGACGGCCCACCGCCGGCGCTTCGACGTACACGAGGTCGCCGAGCGTTTCCTGCGCATGGTCGGTAATGCCGACCGTCACGCTGCCATCGGCCTCCTGACGCAGCCAGGTGTGTTCGGGCGAATATCTGAGATCGGTCGGTGCAGTCATGACAATTCCTTGACGATAAGTGGGGCCATCAACCGGCCGGTGCTGCCATCAGTTCGAGCCGGAAGCCGGCCGCACCGAGGTCGCCGCTGTCGATGTTCAGGCGAATGGTGATTTCCGCACTGGGCGCAATGCCGGCGCGCGATTCGCGGACATCGGCAAGATATTCGCCGGGCAGAAAGATGCGCCGCGCCACCGTGTGGTCACGCGTATTGGTCAGCACAACGTCGAGCGCCGGATAACCCAGCGTGATCGTCGCCTGATTGCGCAGCGTCGCCGTTAATACGATCAGCCCGCTGTTGGCGGTGTCCGCGGCCTGCATGTCCGAGGCTTCGATGCTGATCTGGCGCGGCCGCTGCGGCAGCGCCACCGTGCAGCCGATCGTCTTGCACCAGTCGGTGAGAACCGGCCGCGCCTCCGGTACCGATGCGGCGATTTCACCGCGATAGAGATAAGTGAATTGCGCGCCGAGCGCCAGCGCCAGAATGATCGACGCAACGGCCCACACGGCACCGCGCCGCGCGGGTGCCTGCGGGGGCGGCGTCAAATAAGCATCGTCAATCGCCAGTGGCTGCGGCGCTGCCGGTTGATCGGCCGGTGCCGACGGTGGTGCGTCGATGATCGTTGGTTCCGCCGCAGATTCGGGTTCCGCGAGAGGCGCTGCCGCATTTTCGCTGGCGGCGTCCGGCAGCTCTGCGTTCTGTATTTCCGCATCGCCGGTTGTTGCCGCCTCCGGCGCGCCGTGCTCCGGCTCAGCGACCGCAGTGTTCTCTTCGCCCACCGTTTGCGCAAGCGGCGCTTCGGCAGGTTCTTCAGCAACGGTCGCGTCGATTTCAGGCGTTGCCGGCCCGGCGACTGCCGCTGCAATTTCGCTGTCGGTTGGCGCGCTGACCGGTTCCGGCATTTCCACCGGCGCCGGCGCCGCGCGCGCCGGTTCCGCCCGCACGTCTTCAGGCAATGTCGCCAGCGCCTTGAAGCCGTCGAACACCGTCGCACAGCGGCCGCAACGCACCATGCCCTGCTGCGATTGCAATTGCTGCGGCGTCACGCGGAACGTGGTGCTGCAGGACGGGCATTGCGTGGTCATGCTCATGATGGTTCTCGCATCAGGCGGTGACGGTCAGCGGCGGCAGCCGACCAGCAGTACCCAGCCGTCTTCATGTTGCTCGAAATTCATGTCAAACCATTCGTCATAGCAGGCGCGCACTTCGGCGGCCTGATGATCCAGTATGCCCGACAACGCCACGTGCCCGCCGGCGCGGGTCGCCCGCGACAGCAGCGGCGCCAGCAGCTTCAGCGGATTTGCCAGAATATTGGCGACCACCACATCGTAGGTTTCATTCACCACATGGTCGGCGCCTTCAACGCGCACTGCGGCCTGATTTTGCATTGCATTATTACGCGCCGCAAGCACGGCCGCCGGATCGATATCGATGCCGATCGCCGCGCCGGCGCCGAGTTTCATCGCGGCAATCGCCAGAATGCCGGAACCGCAACCGTAATCAAGCACACTGGCGCCCGAAGGCAGATTGCGGTCAAGCCACTCGAGACAAAGGCGCGTGGTCGGATGCGTACCGGTGCCGAACGCCAGACCGGGATCAATGATGAGATTGATGGCGCCGGCATCCGGCGCGACATGCCAGGTCGGCACCACCCACATGCGCGGCGACACCGCCACCGGCTGGAAATCGGCCTGCACCGCGCGCACCCAGTCCTTGTCTTCCATGCGTTCGACCGCATAGGACTGCGCGGGGTCGTAGCCGGCCGCTTCCAGCGCAGCGGGCATGGCCGCCGCGATGTCGGCCTTTTCGTCGAACAGGATCGAAACGCGGGCGAGTTCCCAGCTCGGTGCGCCGGGCTCGCCCGGTTCATTGAAGCGCGCGCATTCGCGCGGCGTGCCGGCATAGGCATCGCCCAGTTCGACCGAGACCGCGCCCGCTTCGAGCAAGGCATCCACCAGCGTGTCGGCGTTGGCCGGGCTGACATCGAGCGTGATCGCAAGCCAGGGCATGGCGCGGGGCCTAGATTTGACGATCAGGGATTGCGCGCGCCGATTGAGTTCGCATGCGGCTCAACGCTCATCCTGTTTGCGGATGCCTCTCGCACTCATCCGCTCTTGACGGACTTGGCGAGTTTTTCTTCGAGGTAGTGAATGCTAGTGCCGCCGCGCTTGAAGGCGGCGTCCTGCATCAGCTCGACATGCAGCGGCAGATTGGTCTTGATGCCTTCGACCACGGCTTCGGACAACGCGATCTGCATGCGCGCGATCGCCTGTTCGCGCGTGTCGCCGTAGGCGATCAGCTTGCCGATCAGCGAATCATAGTTCGGCGGCACGAAATAATTGTTGTAGACATGCGAATCGACGCGGATGCCGGGCCCGCCGGGCATGTGCCAAGAGGTGATGCGCCCGGGCGACGGCGTGAACTTGGCCGGGTCCTCGGCGTTGATGCGGCATTCGATGGCATGCCCCTTCAAGACGATGTCGCGCTGCTTGACCGGCATGCGCTCGCCGGCGGCAATGCGAATCTGCGCCTGCACGAGGTCAATACCGGTGACGAATTCGGTCACCGGATGCTCGACCTGCAGGCGGGTGTTCATCTCGATGAAATAAAACTCGTCGTTTTCATAGAGGAATTCGAACGTGCCCGCGCCCTCGTAGCCGATCTTGCGGCAGGCCTCGGCGCAGCGTTCGCCGACGCGCGCGCGGCTGCGCGCGGACAGATGCGGCGCCGGCGCCTCTTCGATGATCTTCTGATGACGGCGCTGCATCGAGCAATCGCGGTCGCCCAGATAAATGGCATTGCGGAATTTGTCGGCGAGGACCTGGATCTCGATATGGCGCGGCTTTTCGAGATACTTTTCCATGTAGACCATGGGGTTCGAAAACGCCGCCTGCGCCTCGGCGCGCGTCATCTGCACCGCATTGAGCAGCGCGGCCTCGGTGTGCACGACGCGCATGCCGCGGCCGCCGCCGCCGCCGGCCGCCTTGATGATGACCGGGTAACCGATCGCGCGCGCCGTCTTGACGATTTCCTCGGGCACCTCGGAGAGCGAACCTTCGCTGCCGGGCACGCAGGGCACGCCGGCTTTTTTCATCGCCGCCTTGGCGCTGACCTTGTCGCCCATCAGGCGGATGGTCTCGGCTTTCGGCCCGATGAAAACGAAACCGCTTTTTTCAACACGCTCGGCGAAATCCGCGTTTTCGGAAAGAAAACCGTAGCCGGGATGGATCGCCTCGGCGTCGGTGACTTCCGCCGCACTGATGATGGCCGGAATGTTCAGATAACTGAGCGCAGGCGCAGCAGGCCCGATGCACACCGACTCGTCGGCCAGCTTGACGTACTTGGCTTCGGCATCGGCCTCCGAATGCACGGCCACCGTCTTGATGCCCATTTCGCGACAGGCGCGCTGCACACGCAGGGCAATTTCGCCGCGGTTGGCGATCAGGATTTTTTCAAACATGGGCAATGACCGTGAGGCTTGAGGGGTAAGGCGGCAGGCACAATGCGGTGCGGCGGAAGCAGCGCGCGCGGGACAAAACAGGCGCGCAGTGCCGGTTCGCCTCGCCCATTAACCGATCACCATCAGCGGATGTCCGTATTCGACCGGCTGGCCGTTTTCGACGAGGATCGCCTTGATCACGCCCGAACGGTCGGCTTCGATTTCGTTGAGCAGCTTCATCGCTTCGATAATGCAGACGGTATCGCCCTCATTGACGCTCTGCCCGACTTCGACAAACGATTTCGCGCCCGGGCTGGGGGAGCGGTAGAACGTGCCGACCATCGGCGATTTCAGCCCATGCCCGTCGGGTTGCGCCGGCGCCGCCGGCTCGGCGGCCGCGGGCGCTGCGGCTGGTGCGGCGGCGGGCGCCGCCGGTGCTGCGGCAACAGCGTGGGTCACCATGGCCGGTGCCGCCATCTGGGTTCCGCCGCGGCTGATGCGGACTTTTTCTTCACCCTCGGTGATTTCGAGTTCGGCGATGCCGGACTCCTCGACGAGGTCGATCAGTTTCTTCAGCTTGCGCAAATCCATGGTCATGCTCCCGGTGAATGCTGCAGGGCGTAGTCGAGTGCAAGCTCGTAGCCCTTGCCGCCCAGACCGCTGACGATGCCGACCGCGAGGTCGGTGAAATAAGAGTGGTGCCGGAATTTCTCCCGGGCGAACACATTGGAAAGATGGACTTCGATAAACGGTATGGCCACCGCCGCCAGGGCGTCGCGCATGGCAATGCTGGTATGCGTAAAGGCGGCCGGATTGATGATGATGAAATCGACGGCCTCGCGCTGAGCCTGCTGGATGCGGTCCACCAGTTCGCCTTCGATATTGCTCTGGTAAGTTTCCAGCGCGACGCCGGCGGCACGCGCCCGGTCGGTAAGCTTCTGGTTGATCGCCGCCAGGGTTGCCGAACCGTAGTGCGCCGGTTCACGGGTTCCCAGCAGGTTCAGATTCGGTCCATGAAGAACCAGGATTTTTCGGGGCGTGGGCATGAGGTTTGGTTTTCCGCTTTTTTTCTAAACACCCTCCGGCATCCACAGGCCGGAGTTGAAGCGTTATGGCGACTTCGCCGAAGTTCGCCGAATTTTAGCGGATTTTATGGCG
>CAZVDN010000285.1:0-4901 GCA_964625665.1 uncultured Streptomyces sp.
GGGTTATCGCAAGGCGATGCGCCTGATGAAGCTCGCCGAAAAATTCGGCATGCCGGTGTTTACCTTCATCGATACGCCCGGCGCCTATCCGGGTGTGGGTGCTGAAGAACGGGGCCAGTCGGAGGCGATCGGCCGCAATCTGTATCTGATGGCCGATCTGCGCGTGCCGATCATTTGCACGGTCATCGGCGAGGGCGGCTCGGGTGGCGCGCTGGCGATTGCCGTCGGCGATGCGTTGCTGATGCTGCAGTATTCGACCTATTCGGTGATTTCGCCCGAGGGCTGCGCATCTATTCTCTGGAAAAGCGCCGAACACGCCGCTGAAGCCGCGGAAACGCTCGGCATCACCGCCAACCGTCTGAAAACCATCGGCCTGATCGACCGCATTATTCCCGAGCCGCTGGGCGGCGCGCATCGCGACCACGATGGCATGATGCAAAACCTGAAAAAGGCGCTGCTCGAAACCTGGCGCCCGTTGCAGAACAAGCCGGTCACCGCATTGCTCGAAGCGCGCTTCGAAAGGCTGATGGGCTATGGCAAGTTCAAGGAAGTCGCCGAAAAATAGCACGCTGCTGGCGCGGACCACGGCAGTGGTCGAACGGCATATGCAGTGCGGCGAACGTCTGGCCGTCGGCCTGAGCGGCGGCATTGATTCGGTGGTGTTGCTGGACCTCCTGCAGCGCATTGCGCAGCGGGGCGGCGTCGAACTCACCGCCGTGCACGTCAATCACCAGCTCAATCCTGCCGCCGATGCGTGGGCGCGGTTCTGTCGCACGCTGTGCCGCGGTTACGGTATTCCACTCAGTGTCAAAAAAGTCGAGGTCAAACGCGGCAACAGCCTTGAGGCCTCGGCGCGTGCCGCGCGATATTCGGTGTATGCCGGTGTGAAATGCGATGCGATTGCGCTGGCGCACAATCAGGATGATCAGGTTGAAACGCTGCTGCTGCAGTTGCTGCGCGGCAGCGGCGTCAAGGGCGTCAGTGCGATGCCGGAATTCAGAATTGAAAAGCCCGCGCTGTTGCGTCCCTTGCTCGACGTGCCGCGCAGTGAAATCGTCGCCTATGCGCGGGCGCGCAAACTGGCCTGGGTGGAAGACGACAGCAATGCGGACACCGCGTTCGACCGCAATTTTCTGCGGCACCGTCTGTTGCCGGTCATCGCTGAACGCTTTCCGGCCTACCGGCAGACGCTGTCGCGGGCGAGCCGGAATTTTGCCGAGGCGTCTGCCTTGCTCGACGCGTGGGCGGTGGTGGATGCGGGCGGCGTCGATGACACGCTTGAGCTGGCGCGGCTGCAGGGACTTTCGGCCGCGCGGGTCAAAAATGCGCTGCGCCATTTTCTGTCGCGCCACGGTGTGCGCATGCCGAATGCGCGGCGCATCGAGGAATTTGCGCGCCAGTTGATGCGGGCGGACCCGGCGAACGCCATCATCCTGCAGGCCGGTGCGCATGATTTGCGCAGTTACGGTGGCCAATTGCACGTGGTGCCGGTGTCCGGCAGGAACGTCGGGCGCCCGGATCCGGTGCGCTGGGACGGCGAAGAAAGTCTGGCACTGCCGCGGTTCGGCGGCGTGCTGGTGATGACATCCAAGCGGGGCCGCGGCATCAGTCTGGCTAAAATCGCCGGCAAAAACCTGGTGGTGCGCGCCCGGGCAGGGGGCGAACGGCTGCGGCTGGCGGCATCGCGGCCGAGCCGCACGCTGAAAAACCTCTGGCAGGAGGCGCGCACGCCGCAATGGCTGCGCGAAGGTTGTCCATTGCTGTTTGCCGGTGATGCGCTGGTTTATGTCCCGGGGCTGGGGGTGGATGCGGCTTTTCGCGCGGGTAACGGCGAGCCCGGCGTCGAACCGGACTGGCGTCCCGATTCCGTCTGATTGCACTGGCGGCGATGGCACGAAATCGCTTTATTTCAAGGCCTTATCGTGGTACACTTGAAAATTATCCTTAATATTCATGTACAAAGGAATTGTCATGGCAGTTGAACGCACTCTTTCGATCATCAAACCTGACGCCGTTGCCAAAAACGTGATCGGCGAAATCCTCGCGCGCTTTGAAAAAGCCGGCCTGCGCATTGTGGCCGCGCGCATGGTCCACCTGTCGCGCCAGGAAGCCGAGGGCTTCTACGCGGTCCACCGTGCCCGTCCGTTTTTCAAGGACCTGGTCGATTTCATGATCTCCGGCCCGGTGATGGTGCAGGCGCTGGAAGGCGAAAACGCGATCCAGAAAAACCGCGACCTGATGGGCGCGACCGATCCGAAAAAAGCGGACAAAGGAACGATCCGCGCCGATTTCGCTCAAAGCATCGATGCCAATGCCGTGCACGGTTCCGACGCGCCCGAGACGGCGCAGGCCGAAATTGCCTATTTTTTCCCTTCGCTGAATATCTATTCGCGCTGAACTGCACACACCATGACCGTCAACCTGCTCGAATTTGAGAAGCAAAAGTTCGTGCAGTTTTGTACGGATCTGGGGGAAAAGCCGTTTCGCGCGCGGCAGCTGATGCGCTGGATCCATCATTCCGGCGTCGATGATTTCGATGCCATGACGGATATGGCCAAGTCGCTGCGCACGGAACTCAAGCGCGATTGCGAAGTGCGTCCGCCGAAGGTCATCAGCGATTCGACGGCCGCCGACGGCACGCGCAAATGGCTGCTGGACGTCAATGCGGGCAATGCGATCGAAACCGTTTTTATCCCGGAGCGCACGCGTTCGACGCTGTGCGTGTCGTCGCAGGCCGGTTGCGCCCTCGAGTGTTCGTTCTGTTCGACCGGTCGCCAGGGGTTCAACCGCAACCTGACGCTCGCGGAAATCATCGGCCAGCTGTGGCTGGCCAACCATTGCCTGGCCGCGGACGGCGGCGACGAGGCACGGCGCGTCACCAACGTCGTCATGATGGGCATGGGCGAGCCGCTGGCGAACTTCGATAATGTCGTGGCGGCGATGGAGTTGATGCTCGACGACAATGCCTACGGGCTGTCGCGGCGCCGCGTCACCCTCAGCACGTCGGGGCTGGTGCCGCAGATGGACCGGCTCGGCGATGCCTGTCCGGTGGCGCTGGCGGTTTCCCTGCATGCCCCAAACGATGCGCTGCGCGACAAACTGGTGCCGATCAACAAAAAATATCCGCTCAAGCAGCTGATGGCGGCCTGCCTGCGCTATATCGAGAAGGCGCCGCGCGATTTCGTCACCTTCGAATACGTGATGCTTGACGGCGTCAACGACTCGGTGGCGCATGCGCGCGAACTGATGCGTCTGGTGTCGCCGGTGCCCTGCAAGATCAATCTGATTCCGTTCAATCCGTTTCCGAATTCCGGCTACACGCGTTCGAGTGCGCCGGCCGTTGAGCGTTTCAAGGATGTGTTGGCGGATGCGGGATTGATCGTGACGGTAAGAAGGACCCGCGGCGATGACATCGACGCCGCCTGCGGACAACTTGCCGGGCGCGTGCAGGACAAGACGCGGCGGCGGGAGCGGCGGATTGCAGTGACGGGTTAACGGGGGCGTCATGAAAAAACTTCTGATCGCGGGGTTGGTTTGCATGCTGGGCGGATGCGCATCGCGTGCGCCGGAACCGGCGGGTTATACGCCGCAGGCGGCGGACAGCGAAGTGCACACGCGGGCGCGCATACACGCCGAACTGGCGGCCGGCTATCTCGAACTGGGCAATTACGGCGTTGCACTGCAGGAGGCCAACGAGGCACTGAAGTCGGACGCCAATTACGTGCCCGCGCACAACGTGCTCGGCCTCGCCTACATGGAGTTGCGCGACGACAAATCCGCGGAGGCCAGTTTTCAGCGTGCCTTGCGCATCAATGCACTTGATTCCGACAGCAACAACAATTACGGCTGGTTTCTCTGTCAGCGCAAACGCGAAAAAGAGTCGGTGAAATATTTTCTCGATGCGCTGCGCAATCCGTTGTATGCGACCCCGGAGAAGTCGTGGGTCAATGCGGGCATCTGCGCGCGCCAGGCCGGCGATCAGGCGAACGCCGAGGATTATTTTCAGCGCGCCATCAAATTGCGCCCGAACCAGCCGCAGGCCTTGCAGCAGCTCGCCGACATGGCTTTCCGTCGCCGCGATTTCGTCGGCGCCAAGACCTATTTGTCGCGCGTGCAGCGCGATGCGGGCTCTCCCTCGGCGGAGTTTTTGTGGCTGGCATTGCGCGTCGAACGTTCGCTCGGTGACCGCAATGCCGAGCAGAGCCTGTCGTTTCAATTGCAGAAAAATTTTCCGGAGTCGCGCGAAGCACGCGCGCTTGCTGCAGGCAAATACGAATGAATGACGGCGTCGTCGAGGCGGAGCAGGGCAATCCCGTCGCGCCGGCGCCGGGCGTGCTCGCGGCGGCGCGCAATGCTGCAGGCATGACGCTCGCTGATGCGGCGCGGCACCTGAAGCTTTCCCCGTGGCAGGTTGAGGCGCTCGAGTCGGGCAACTATGCGCGATTGCCGGGGCCGGTTTTCGTGCGCGGCTTCATCCGCAACTACGCGCGCCTGCTGAAAATCGATGCGGCGCCTTTGCTGGCTGAAATCGCCAGCCAGGCCGCTGCTGCGGAAGTCGTCGAGCAGGCCGAAACGGCCAGCGAAGCGATTCCGTTTCCGGGTCAGCAAAGTTTCAAATGGCGGCCTTACGCGCTCGCCGCGGTCGCGATCATCGCGTTGCTGGTCGGGTATGAATTCTTCGGCGATGACGCGCCACCCGAAAACGTCGATACGCATGCGGTCGAATTGCCGGCACCGAAAATTGTTGCTGAAACAGTCGTGCCGACTGTGCCGGCTGCCCCGGCTGAAACTGCACCGCCGGTGACGGCGGCACCGGTGACGCCGCCGGCAGTGCCCGCAGCGCCCGCAGCGCGGGCTGAACCGCCGGCCCAGCCCGCAGCGGCGCCGGTTGTTGCAGCGCC
>CAZVDN010000286.1:0-1589 GCA_964625665.1 uncultured Streptomyces sp.
GAAATCATGGCAACGAACATGAAGCAGCACAAACTCGGCTGGATCGGCATCGGACGCATGGGTTACGCGATGGCGGAGCGCCTCGCCAAATCCGGCTGTGACATTTCGGTGTGTAACCGCACCAAATCGAAAGCCGAACCGCTGGCCAAATCGGGCGCCAGGGTGGTCGATGCGCTGACCGATCTTGCCGGCTGCGACATTATTTTCACCATGGTTTCGACCGGCAAGGACGTCAAGGAAGTGCTGTTCGGCGCCAACGGCGTGATGTCCAAGGGCGGCAAGCCGAAAATGGTCGTCGACAGCACCTCGATTTCGATCGAGGAGTCGGCGGAAATCCGAGCCAAGCTCGCCGAGAAGGGCGTGCAGTTTCTCTCGGCCCCGGTGTCGGGCAATGCCAAGGTCATCAAGGCCGGCAAATTGACGGTCGTCGCCTCGGGGCCGAAAGACGCTTTTGATGCGGTGGCGCCGTACCTCAACGCGATCGGCCGCGGTGTCAGCGACGTCGGCGACGGCGAGTTGTCGCGTATTGCCAAGATCTGCCACAACGTCATGCTCGGCGTGGTGATCCAGAACCTTTGCGAAATCACCGTGCTCGCGGAAAAGGCCGGCATGCAACGCCATGCTTTCCTCGACTTCCTCAACAAGAGCGTGATGGGCTCGATGTTCACGGCCTACAAAACGCCGGCGCTGTCGAACCTGGACTTCCACGTGACGTTCACGCCCGAACTGCTGCGCAAGGACATCGATCTCGGTCTGAGTGCCGGCCGCCAGTATGAAGTGCCGATGCCGACGACCTCGGCGGCGCGCGATCAGGTGCAGACCCTGATCGGCCACGGCTATGATCAGGACTTTTCGCAGCTTCTGCTGCTGCAGGCAAAGGCGTCGGGGATTGAGCTCAAATCCGAAAACGTCGACGTCGGCGACGGTCTCTCTTGATTGAGATTTTCGGCGGGCAGGTCATGGACGAAACCTGTCTGACGGTCGCGGCGCGTGCCGGCGGGCGGAAATATCGGGCGGCCGGCACCAGGCCGCATTAACCGGCGATCGCCCGGAGCAGTGCCGGGCTGGTCGCTGAATTCAGACTGGAGAGGAGCAGCATGAAACAACGGCGACTCGGCCGCAACGGCCCGCTGGTGTCGGCGATCGGTCTCGGGCGCGGCAGCCAGCCGGTGCAGTTTGATTCGCCGCTGGAAAAAGCCTTCAACGACACCATTCATCGCGCCGTTGACCTCGGCATCAATCTGTTCGACAGTTCCGACGCCTACTGGGGCACGCGCCATGAGGTGCTGCTGGGACGGGCCATCAAGGGCCGTCGCGACAAGGTGCTGGTGGCGACGAAATTCGGCAACATCGAACTGCCGGACGGCAAAAAAGCGCCGAATGCGAAGCCGGAATATGCTGTGCAATGCTGCGAAGCCAGTCTCAAGCGCCTCGATGTCGATGTCATCGATGTGTTTTATCTGCATCGCGTCGATCCCAACACGCCGATCGAGGACACCGTCGGTGCGATGGGGCGCCTCGTCGAGCAGGGCAAGGTGCGTTACGTCGGTGTCTGCGAGGTGGCACCCGCGACCCTTCGCCGCGCCCAT
>CAZVDN010000286.1:1635-4364 GCA_964625665.1 uncultured Streptomyces sp.
GTGCAGACCGAATACTCGTTGTGGTTCCGTGACTGCGAGCGCGAAATCCTGCCGCTGTGCCGCGAGCTCGGCATTGCCTATGTCGGTTATGCGCCGCTCGGTCGCGGCCTGCTGACCGGGCGCATCCGTCATATCGACGATCTCGCGCCGAACGACCGTCGCCGGCGGCACCCGCGCTTCAAAACCGAAAACCTCGTGCGCAATGTCGAACTGGTGGCCCAACTCGATGCGATGGCGAAGGCGCTCGGCATCAGCAATGCACAGCTGGCGCTCGCCTGGCTTCTGGCGCAGGGCGAGGAAGTTATTCCGATTCCCGGCACCAATCAGGTGGCGAATCTCGAACAGAACGTCGCTGCGGTGGACATCGTGCTGGGGGCTGATCAAATTCGCCGCCTGGGCGAAATTTTCGCGCCGGGCGCCGGTGCCGGTGAGCGCTATACGCCGACCGCCCTGGAAGGGGTGTGGCTCTAGCAATGGCGCAAGGGGGCGCATGATGATGTTGCATGTCCTGAGTGCGGGTCTCGCAGTTGCCGTCGCCGCAACGGCGATGGCGGCCGGAGAAACAATTGCGCAGAATTATCCGGACCGCCCGGTGCGCGTGATTGTTGCGCAATCGGCCGGTTCATCGATGGACACCATCACCCGAATTGTCACCAATCGCATGTCCGATCAACTCGGGCAGCAGTTCGTCATCGATAATCGCGGCGGCGCCAGCGGCATCATCGGCGTTGAGCTCGCCGCGCGCGCCATGCCTGATGGCTATACGCTGCTGATCGGCGCGCCCAGTTCGATGATCATTGCCAATTTCACGTATCGCTCGCTGCCGTTCGACTGGCGCCGCGATTTCGCGCCGATCTCGCCCATCGTCGATGCCGAAGCCGTGCTGGCTGTGCATCCGGCGGTGGCGGCGCGCAGCGTCAAGGAACTGCTGGCCATGGCGAAAGCGCAGCCGGGCAAACTCAATATGGCGTCGGCCGGCATCGGTTCGTCGAGCCATCTCGCCGGCGTGATGTTCACCAGCCTCGCCGGCATCGACAGTGTGCATGTGCCTTACAAGGGTGGCGGGCCGATGGCTGCGGCTGTTGTTGCCGGGGAGGCGCAGTGGCTGATCGCGCCGGCAGCCTCGGTTGCGGGGCAGATCAAGGGCGGCCGTTTGCGCGCGCTGGGCATCACATCGAAGCGGCGTTCACCGCTGATGCCGGAGGTGCCGACGATTGATGAGGCCGGCGTGCCCGGCTATGAATACACCAGCTGGAACGCGATGTTCGCCCCGCGCAAGACGCCGCGCGACGTCGTTTTGAAGCTGCATGGCGTGTTGCAGAAAATTCTTGCTGACGCCGAGGTTCGGCAACAATATGCAAACCAGGGCTTGTCGCCGCTTGGCAGCAAATCGCCGGATGAATTCGAAAAGTTTTATTATGCCGAATATGAGCGTGTGGCGAGGGTTGTCAAAATCGCCGGCGTGAAACCGGAATGACTGCAATGTCGATCATCAAAATCCCTTCGTTTGTAATCGCGCTGTGCGGCGCCATACTGGCCACCGGCGCATCCGCGCAAAATTATCCCTCGAAACCAGTGCGATTGATCGTGCCGTGGGCGGCGGCCAGCGGCACCGACCTCATGTCGCGCATGATTGCGCAGAAGCTCGGCGAGAATCTCGGCGTGCAGGTCGTGGTCGATAATCGCGGTGGCGCCGGTGCGACCATCGGCACCGAGGTGGCGGCGAAGTCGGCGCCCGACGGTTATACGCTCTATATCGGCGGCTCGGTGTCGCTGGCGATCAGCCCTGTGATCTATCCGAAGGTCAGCTACGATGCGGTGCGTGATTTCGCGCCGGTGTCGCTGATCACGCGTTTCTATAACGCGCTGTCGGTGCATCCGTCGGTGCCGGCCAAATCGGTGCGTGACCTGATTGCCCTCGCCAAAGCGCGTCCCGGCGCGCTGGTGGTGCCGTCGGCCGGGGCGGGATCGACCAGCCATCTGGCGGCGGAATTGTTCCAGAGCATGACCGGCACCAGGGTCCTGCACGTGCCATACAAGGGCGGTGGCCAGATGGTGGTCGCGGTGATCAGCGGTGAAGGGCAGGTGATGTTCTCGCCGGTGTCCACGGCGGTGCCGCACAGCAAGACCGGCAAGCTTCGATTGCTCGGTATTTCGAGCACGGCGCGCATTGCAAGTCTGCCGGAGGTGCCGACGATTGCTGAAACCATCAAGGGTTATGAATACGGCGGGTGGCAGGGCCTGCTCGCACCGGCCGGTACGCCGGCAGACATTGTCAATCGCCTGCACGCGGGCGTGCTGAAAGTGATCGCCACACCGGAATTCAGGGACTACGCGGCCGGCGAGGGCTCGGACATTGTCGGCAGCACGCCGGACTGGTTTGCGCAGTTCCTGAAAACTGAAGTCACAAAAAACGCGGCGTTGGTCAAAGCGGCCGGCATCAAACCCGAATAAAATCCGCCGCACAATTTGATTTATTACTGATTCGCATCCGAAAGGCAGCAATGGCAACGAAAAAGAAACAGGCACTCGCGAACAAATCCATTCCGCTGGTGCTCGAACGCAAATCCGAACGCGAGGAACTCGCCAAGGACATGCACACCATGCAGGAGATCGCCATCGCAGCGCGGCGCAATCTGTCGCAACTGCTGTGGGACACGCTGTGCGGGGGTTCCGATTCGGAAACCACGCTGCGGCGCAACCGCCACGCGCTCGATTGTCTGTCGCTG
>CAZVDN010000286.1:4374-4901 GCA_964625665.1 uncultured Streptomyces sp.
CCTGCGCTGCCCCGACTGCGACGGCAAGCGCTACCGCCCCGAGATTTTGGAAGTGGCGATCGAGCGCCAAAGCCCTGGCCCCAACCACAGCGTGCTGGTCAATGTGGCCGACATCGATATTTCGACCACGCTGCTCGGGCAGAAGCTGAAGCTGCCAGTGTTCATAGCGCCGGTGGGCAATTTTCTGCAACTCGCCGACCCCATGGGCGCCATCGCGGTTGCCAAGGGCGCCATTTCGCGTGGCACCACGGCATTCATCAGCACGGCCGCCAAACCCAGCATTGAAGAAGTGGCGAAGGCCGTCGGCAAACCGCTGTTGTTTCAGCTCTATGTGCGCAGCGACAAGGCCTGGGTCAAGGACATTCTGCAGCGCGCCAAGGCGGTCGGCTACCGTGCCATTTGCATTACGGTTGACCGTGCGTATTACAGCCGCCGCGAACGCGACATCAACAATCGTTTTCTGATGCGCGAGTCGGGCGGCGATCCGCGATATCAGGCCAGTCTCAACTGGGATGATCTGGCCTGGA
>CAZVDN010000287.1:0-4886 GCA_964625665.1 uncultured Streptomyces sp.
GTGATTGCCGTGAATGCGGAACTGGCGGATGCGCCTGAAAAAATCAATGCCGATGCCTATGCGGCCTGGATTTTCAGGCTCAAGCCGAGCAATCCCGCCGAATTCGCCGGGTTGCTCAACGCCGAGGCCTATCAAAAAGTCGCCGACGCCGGTTAGCGCCGCACGGCAGCACGCGGGCCTTCGAAGACGCAAGAGCCCATTTCGAAATCAGGGTCTTGATTTCGCCGACCGGGCGCGATGTTGCGTGCCCCAAGGGCGACGGGCATACTTGGCGGCCGCGTAATTCCCCTCTTAATCGCATCAAGGAGAAAGCAGATGTCCAGCGTTACTCTCGGCGGCAATCCCATCAACGTCGCAGGCAATTTTCCGAAATCCGGCGCCGCCGCCGCCGACTTCAGCCTGACCGGCAAAGACCTCAAGGAAGTCAGCCTCAAGGATTTCGCCGGCAAGCGCAAAGTGCTCAACATCGTGCCGAGCCTCGACACGCCGGTGTGCCAGACGTCGACGCGCAAATTCAACGAAAAGGCCGGCAGCCTCGCCAACACGGTGGTGCTCGTTGTGTCGGGCGATCTGCCGTTCGCCATGAAACGCTTCTGCGAAGCCGAAGGCCTGAACAACGTCGTTACGCTGTCGAGCTTCCGCGGCCGCGATTTTCACGCCAAGTACGGTGTTGATATCACCGACGGTCCGCTGAAGGGCCTGACCGCCCGCGCCGTGGTCGTGGTCGATGAAAACAACAAGGTGACGTATTCGCAGCTCGTGCCGGAAATCAAGAACGAGCCCGACTACGATGCCGCACTGGCCGCACTGAAATAGGCCGTCCACGCGCGCATTGTTCATGCGTCATCACCGCGGGTAAGGCCGTATGAAAAGGTTGTGGAGCGCCTTGTTCTACTCCCTCGACGGCCTGGCCGCGGCATTCCGGCACGAAGAGGCATTTCGCATCGAAGTGCTGCTGTCGCTGATCCTCGTGCCGCTGGCGCTGCACATGCATGTGAGCGCGGTCGCCAAGGCGCTGATGATCGGCAGCATCGTGCTGGTGCTGATCGCCGAGCTGGTGAATTCGAGCATCGAGGCCATCACCGACCGCATCTCGCTTGAAAACCATGTGCTGGCCAAACGCGCCAAGGACATGGGCAGCGCCGCGGTAATGCTGTCGCTGATCAATGTCGTTGCCGTATGGCTGATCATCGCCTTCGGCTAATGGGCTGCTGAACGGTTTTCCGCAAGCTCATGCAAAATAAAAAACGGCGCGGATTTCGCGCCGTTTTTCATTGCAGACCGCCAATGCTATTTTTTCAGCGCGTCGCGGATTTCGCGCAACAGCGTGATGTCTTCCGGCGTCGGTGGCGGCGCCGCCGACGGCTCTTCGGCCTTCAGGCGATTGATCGCGCGGATCAGCACGAACACGGCGAAGGCGACGATCAGAAACGAAATGCAGGTATTGATGAACATGCCGTAATTGAAGGTGACGGCCCCCGCCTTCTGCGCGGCATCGACGCTGTGGTACGGGCCGGCGGTTGCACCTTCTTTCATGACGAAAAACAGGTTCGAGAAATCGACCTTGCCGAGCAGCAGGCCGATCGGCGGCATGATCAG
This sequence comes from uncultured Streptomyces sp., assembly GCA_964625665.1. Classification (GTDB taxonomy): domain Bacteria; phylum Pseudomonadota; class Gammaproteobacteria; order Burkholderiales; family SG8-41; genus PALSA-1004. The sequence goes on from CAZVDN010000287.1 coordinate 1,600, forward strand.
GTCCTTGACCAGCGAATCGACGATCTTGCCGAATGCCGCGCCGATGATGATACCGACCGCCATGTCGACAACGTTGCCGCGCATGGCGAATTTTTTGAACTCTTCAAGCATGGCCTGACCCCCTTTGATATCGTGTGTTGATGCGAAGATGATAGCAGAAGCGCGCGGCGGGCCGTCACGGGGCCGATGTTATAATGCGCGCCTTTCATGCAGACAAAATCCGACATGCACACCCTGATTTGCGGTTCCATTGCGTACGACACCATCATGGTGTTTCCCGGCCGGTTCAAGGAGCAGATCCTGCCAGAGCAGTTGCACATCCTGAACGTCGCCTTCCTGGTGCCGGACATGCGCCGCGAATACGGCGGCTGCGCGGGCAACATCGCCTACAGCCTGAAAATGCTCGGCGGCGAACCGCTGATCATGGCCACCGTCGGTGACGATTACCCGCCGTATCAGCAGCGGCTCGACAAGCTGGCGATCAGCCAGAAACACATCCGCAAGGTGGCTGATTCGTTTACCGCACAGGCCTTCATCACCACCGATCTCGACGACAACCAGATCACGGCCTTCCATCCCGGCGCGATGAATTTCTCTCACCAGAACCACATTGCCGACGCGAAGGACGTTGCCATCGGCATCGTCGCGCCGGACGGCCGCGACGGCATGATCCAGCACGCGCGCGAATTTCACGAGGCCGGCATCCCGTTCATTTTCGATCCGGGCCAGGGCCTGCCGATGTTCAACGGCGAAGAGCTGCGCAATTTCATCAAGCTGGCGGACTACCTCTCGGTCAATGACTACGAAGCCAGCGTGTTGCAGGATAAAACCGGCGAAAAACTCGAGGTGCTGGCAAAAAACCTCAAGGGTCTCATCGTGACGCGCGGCGCCAAGGGTTCGCAGATTTTCAGCGGTGGCCGCACCATCGAGATCCCCTGCGCGACGCCCGACGCCATCGTCGACCCGACCGGTTGCGGCGATGCCTATCGAGCGGGCCTGCTCTACGGCCTGGCCAACGGCATGGACTGGGAAACCACAGGCCGTCTGGCGTCGCTGATCGGCGCGTGGAAGATCGCGCACCGCGGCGGCCAGAACCACAGGTTCACGCGCGACGAAGTCGCTGCGCGTTACAAGCAGAGTTTCAACGCCACATTGTGGTGAGCCGCGCGACACTGCTCGCGGTTGTCCTCATGCTGGCCGGCTGTGCCGGCGGTTCATATCACACCGAGCCGCTGCCGGTTGAACCGGAACGCGGCGGTGTCGTGGAAGAAGTGCGGCGGGTTCCGCTTGGCGACCGTGGCGGCGGCATTGCCGGTGCAGTGGTCGGTGGCGGTGTCGGTGCGGCAGCCGGCAGCGCGGTCGGCAGCGGGCGCGGCAGTCAGGCCGCCACCGTTGCCGGGGCAGTGGCCGGCACCATAGCCGGCAGCGTGCTGGCAAGCAACGCAACGCGTCGCGAAGGCCTCGAAATCACCGTGCGCCTCGATTCTGGCCGCCAGATTCTCGTGCTGCAGCCCGACGGCGAAACCTTCAAGCCCGGCGAACGCGTGCGCGTGCTGTCGGACAAACAGGGCACGCGCGTCACGCACTGATCGCGCCATGCGCAATCGATCCTGCCGGCCCGCATGACACGCCATACCACCAATGCGGGCACACGCTGGTTTCGCCTGCTGCGCTTCCTCGGGCATCTGCTGTACGGTGTTGCCGTGGCGGCCATCGTTTATCCGTGGATCGACCGCCCGGTGCGCCGTCGCCGCCTCAAGCAGTGGTCTGTGAAGTTGCTCGGCATTCTGCAGATCCGTCTGCGCGTGCATGGCGCGCCGCCCGCTGAGGGCGTCGTGCTGATCGTCTCCAACCACGTTTCGTGGCTCGACATATTTGCCATCAATGCGGTGCGGCCGACGCGTTTTGTCGCCAAATCGGACATCCGACGCTGGCCGCTGATCGGCTGGTTGTGCGCGCAGGGCGACACGCTGTTTATCGACCGCGCACGCCGTCACCACACGCGCGATATCAATGCCGCAATGGCGGCGGCGATGCGGGCGGGCGAGGCGTTTGCGGTTTTTCCCGAGGGTTCCACCACGCACGGCGATGTGCTGCTGCCGTTTCATGCGTCGCTGTTGCAGCCGGCGCTGACCTGCGATGCGAAGATCTTTCCCGTGGCGGTCCGCTACAGCCGCGACGACGGCAGCCTGTGCAGCGAGGCCGACTATGAAGGCGAGAAATCGCTGGCGCAGTCGTTGCTGCAACTGGTGACGCAGCAACGCGTCCATCTCGACCTGCATTTTCTGCCACCGATCGATTGCGCCGGCAGGCACCGGCGCGAGCTCGCCGACGAAGCGGCGCAGCGCATTGCCGCTACGCTTGGCTTGGCCGACCCGAGTAAGCGTGCTGAAACAGCGCGCGGTCCGACAGTCTGAGCGCGGTCAGGCTGCGACCCCAGATGCAGCCGGTGTCGATCGCAAACACGTTTGAGGCGGTGTAAAGACCGAGCGAGGCCCAGTGTCCGAAGACCACCGGTGTGCCGCGGCTGCGGCGGCCCGGTACCGCATACCAGGGCATGAAGCCGCGCGGCATATCGACCGGACTGCCTTTGTGGCTGAATTCGAGCTGTCCTGCCGTTGTGCACAAACGCATGCGCGTGAGCACATTGGTGATCACGCGCAGCCGGTCAAAGCCGCGCAGGCTCTCGCGCCAGCGGTCGGGTTTGTTGCCGTACATGTGGCGCAGGAATTCGTCGTGGTCGTCGCATTGCAGCGCCGCCTCGACTTCCTGCGCCAGCGACATTGCTTTTTTGATCGTCCACTGCGGCAACAGCCCGGCATGCACCATCGCATAACCGTCGCCCTGGTGCATCAATTTGCGGTGGCGCAGCCAGTGCAGCAATTCGTCGCGATCCGGTGCACGCAGGATCGCGTCGATGGTGTCACCGTGGTGTGCTTTTGCATAACCGGCGGCCACTACAAGCAAATGCAGATCATGGTTGCCGAGTACGGTGATCGCGCGCCTGCCCAGTCCGCGGACGAAACGCAATACGGCCAGCGAATGCGGCCCGCGGTTGACCAGATCGCCGACCAGCCACAGGCGGTCGCGCGCCGGATCGAAGCCGCATTTGTCGAGCAGGCGGCGCAGCGCCGAGTAACAGCCTTGCACGTCGCCGATTGCGTAGATGGCCATGACGTCAGGATCGGGGGTTCAGGACCGGGGATTCAACAGATTGCCGGACGAAAAAAAGGCGCAGACCGCGCTGCGCCTTTTTCTTCCGCATCGGCGGAATCATTTCTTCGCGG
>CAZVDN010000288.1:0-4881 GCA_964625665.1 uncultured Streptomyces sp.
CAAGGAGGTCACCAACCGCTTCGACTTCAAGGGTTCAGACGCGCGCGTCGAAATCCAGGAACAGGGCGAAGAAACCGTGCTGATGGTCTTTGCCGACGACAACTTCAAGCTCGGCCAGGTCAAGGACGTGCTCACCGGCAAACTCGCCAAGCGCAATGTCGATGTGCGCTCGCTCGACCCGGGGACGATTGAAAAATCCGCCGGCGACACCGTAAAGCAGCCGCTCAAGGTGCGCAACGGCATCGAGCAGGAGCTGGCGAAAAAGATCACCAAGCTGATCAAGGAAAGCAAACTCAAGGCCCAGGGCAGCATCCAGGGCGACACGGTGCGCGTCTCCGGCGCGAAAAAAGACGTGCTGCAGGAAGTCATCACGCTGATGAAGCGGCAGGTCACCGAAGTGCCTCTGCAGTTCAAGAACTTCCGCGACTGAGCAAGCGAATGCGCCGCCGGATCACTGCGCCGGCGATTCTGCTAACGCCTTAGATTCTCAATCCACCGCGCGTATACGCCGTCGGCGACCGCGTGCAACCCGCGCAGGCGCGCGTCGAGATCGGCCGTGATCTCCACCCCGTGCTGCACGCCCGGGCTGTCCGCTGACCGCACGATCTCCCGCGCACCGCTTTCGCACCAGCTCGCAATCATCTCCGGCGTCATCTCGATATGGCATTGCATGCCGAGACTGTTGCCGAGGGAAAACGCCTGATTGCCGCAGTGCGCGCTCCACAACAGGCGCTGCGCGCCCGGCGGAATGCTGAAGGTTTCGCCATGCCAGTGAAAGGAACGGAACGCCGGCGCCGCATGGCCAAACCAGCGCTGTGCCTCAGCACTTTCGGCAACACTGACCTTGCCCCAGCCGATTTCCTTGACCGGATTGCGCGACACCGTGCCGCCGAGCGCCTTCGACATCAACTGCCCGCCGAGACAGTGCCCGAGCACCGGCACGCCGGTTGCCACCGCCTCGAGGATCAGCGCCAGCGCCGGCGCAATCCATGGCAGGTCGTCGTTCACACTCATCGGCCCGCCCATAAAAACCAGGCCGCTGAAGGCCGAGGCTTGCGGCGGTACCGCCTCGCCTGCATCGATTTTGATCAACTGCCAAGGAATGCCGTGCCGCTCGAGGAACGTGGCAAAATAACCCGGACCTTCGGTATGGAAATGCCTGAAAATCGCTACCGGATTCATCAAAGATTCGCCATGAAAAAACGCTTTTGTGTTGCGATCCATCATACGTTAGCGCTGTTTTTTTTGCTAACCACCGCCTGCGCCGTGCAGGCTGCCGATATCAATATCAACGGCGTCGTCGGCAACAAGGCGCTGGTGGTGATCGACGGCGGTAAACCACGCTGGCTCAATAGCGGCGAGACCACCGCCGAGGGCATCAAACTGATCAGCGTCAACGGCCAGTCGGCGGTCGTCGAATTCGGCGGCAAACGCCAGACGCTGACCATGGGCCAGAACGAGCGATTGAGCGGCGGTGCCTCTGGCGGTGCCGGCAATCAAAGCGTCACCCTCAGCGCCGGGCGCGGCGGCCATTTTGTCGCCGACGGCTCGATCAACGGCGTACCGGTGCAGTTTCTGGTCGACACCGGGGCATCCTACATTTCGTTCGGCAGTTCGGAAGCCAAACGCATCGGCATCAATTACGAAAACGGGCAGAAATCGTTTTCCTCGACGGCCAACGGCGTAGTGCCGACCTACCGCGTCAAACTCGATGTCGTGAAGGTCGGCGAGATCACGCTGAACAATATCGACGCGATGGTGCACGCCAGCGACAATCTGCCGGTCGTGTTGCTCGGCAACAGCTTTCTGAACAGGATGGAAATGAAGCGCGACGGCGAGAAAATGGTGCTGACGAAGCGGTTCTAGAAATCAGCTTCGTTCAATGCGCGGGGTTACACGTGTCGCACGAACCCGCCCAGATCCGCCGTCTGCGTCCTTAGTTCTTTTTTTCGCCGGCCATCGACAGCAAATGGCCGAACTTGCTGCGCTTGGTATCGAGATAGCGGCGATTGGCTTCGCGCGGTGCGATGTCGATCGCAACGCGCTCGCTGACGGTCAGGCCATAGTCTTCTAGCGCCTTGACCTTTTCCGGGTTGTTCGTGATCAGCCGCACGCGGCGCGCGCCGAGATCGAACAAAATATGCGCGCCGGTCTTGAAGTCGCGCATATCGGCGGCAAACCCCAGCGCATGGTTGGCCTCAACCGTGTCCTTGCCCTGGTCCTGCAGCGCATAGGCGCGGATTTTGTTCAGCAGGCCGATGCCGCGGCCTTCGTCGAACATGTAAACGATGACCCCGCAGCCTTCGGCCTCGATTCTGGCCATCGCCGCCTCAAGCTGTTCTCCGCAATCGCAGCGCTCCGAGCCGAATACGTCGCCGGTCAGGCATTGGGAATGCAAGCGTGTTAGCACCGGCGTGTCGGCATTGATTTCGCCCTTGACCATCGCGACGACCGGCGTAGTTTCCAGATCGTCGCTGTAGACCATGAAGCGCCAGCTGCCGCTGTCGCGCGTCGGCAGCACCGTTTCCGATTTGCGCCGGATCTGGCGTTCGTGTTTGCGGTAGGCAATCAAGTCGGCAATGCGCAGAATCGGGATCTTGTGGTCTGCTGAAAACTGTTTCAGATCCGGGATGCGCGCCATCGTGCCGTCGTCTTTCATGATTTCGCAGATGACACCGGCCGGCTTCAGCCCCGCCATGCGCGCCAGATCGACCGCCGCTTCGGTGTGGCCGCGGCGTGCCAGCACACCGCCATCCACTGCCCGCAATGTCTGCAGGCGACCGGGACGAATCAAATCGCCGGGCCGCGTGCCGTCGGCAATCGCCACGGCAATGGTGCGCGCGCGGTCCTGCGCCGACATCCCCGAACCGACGCCCTCGCGCGCATCGATCGGCGTGGCGAATGCAGTGCCGAATTTGGTCTGGTTGCCCTGCTCGTCGGCAATCAGCGCCAGCCCGAGTTCGCGCATGCGTCCCTCGGTCAGCGCCAGCGAAATGAGGCCCCGCGCGTGCAGCGCCATGAAGTTGATGGCTTCCGGGGTGGCGCGCTCTGCGGCCACAAACAGGTCGCCTTCGTTTTCGCGGTCCTCGTCATCGACGAGGATCAGCATGCCGCCGCGCCGCACGACCGGCAGCAACTGCTCGATCACGGATTCGCTGGTTGGATTCTTTTCGCTCATGTTTCGCCGTCTGTCTGCTTAATCGCTGCCGCGCGTGACCAGGCGGATGAATTCGGCGCGGGTCTTTTCCTGCTCGAATCCGCCGGTGAACGCCGAGGTGGTGGCGATGGAATGCTGTTTCTGGATGCCGCGCATCACCATGCACATGTGCTGCGCTTCGATGACCACTGCAACGCCCAGCGGCTGCAGCGTGTCCTGGATGCAGTTGAGGATTTCGGTGGTCAGGCGCTCCTGCACCTGCAGCCGGCGCGCGAACGCATCGACGACGCGCGGAATCTTCGACAGCCCGACGATCTGACCGTTCGGAATGTAGGCCACATGCGCCTTGCCGAAAAACGGCAGCACGTGGTGCTCGCACATCGAATAGACCTCGATGTCCTTGACGATCACCATGTTCCGGTATTCTTCCTTGAACATCGCCGAGCGCAGAATCGCCGCCGGATCGAGATCGTAGCCATGCGTCAGATAATGCATCGCCTTGGCGTAGCGTTCCGGCGTTTTCACCAGGCCTTCGCGGTTGGGGTCTTCACCAAGCTCGGTGAGCACGCCGTGAAAGTGGCAGGCGATGTTATCGACGGTGCGCTGGTTGTACTGGTCGATCTTCAGATAACCGTCGACATCGCCGTCGTGCGACGGAGCGTCGGTAGCACGTCTTCTCATCTCTTCACCGTGATTGGTAAAACAGGCCGGCCAGTATACTCCGGCCTACTCCGCCAGTTTGGCCCTGATGGCAGTAAGGATTCCGGCGCGGTCGAGCCCGCAATCGGCAAGCTGCAATGCAGAATCGCCGTGATCGACAAAACGGTCGGGCAGGCCGAGCAGCAGCACGGCGGCCTTGATGCCCTGGCGCTGCAATGATTCGAGCACCGCGCTGCCGGCGCCGCCCTCGATCACATTTTCTTCGACGGTAACCAGCAGATCGTGGCTTTCAGCGAGCTTCGCCACCAGATCGTCGTCGAGCGGTTTGACGAAGCGCATGTTGGCGACCGTGGCGTCGATGTCCTCGGCCGCCTGGAGAGACACATTCAGCATGCTGCCGAAAGCGAGTATCGCCACCTTTTTCGACAGCAGCGCGACCTTCTTGCCCTGACGGCGGATTTCACCCTTGCCGACCGGCAATGCGGTCATGTCTTTTTTGACTGTAACGCCCGGTCCGCTGCCGCGCGGATAACGCACCGCGGCCGGCGTGTTCATCTGGTACGCCGTGAACAGCATCTGCCGGCATTCGTTTTCGTCGGACGGCGTCATGACCGTCATGTTCGGCAGACAGCGCAGGTACGACAAATCGAAGCTGCCGTTGTGCGTGGCGCCGTCGGCACCGACCACGCCGCCGCGGTCGATCGCCAGCACCAGCGGCAGGTTCTGCAGCATGACGTCGTGAATCAGCTGATCATAGGCGCGTTGCAGAAAGGTCGAGTAAATCGCAACCACCGGCTTGCTGCCTTCGCAGGCGAGCCCCGCGGCAAACGTCAACGCATGCTGCTCGGCGATGCCGACATCGAAGTAGCGTTCGGGATACTGTTCCGAAAATCGAACCAGCCCCGAACCTTCGCGCATCGCCGGCGTGATGCCGACCAGGCGCTTGTCGAGCGCCGCCATGTCGCACAGCCAGTCGCCGAACACCTGCGTATAGGTCGGCTTGCCGCCACTTTTGCCGCCGACGATGCCGTCGTCGGGCTTGAATTTCGACACGCCGTGATACA
>CAZVDN010000289.1:0-334 GCA_964625665.1 uncultured Streptomyces sp.
GCTCGCGCCGCCGGCAGCAAAGGGCGCGGCGATGGGCATCTACAGCAGCATCCAGGTCTTCGAGGCGCGTGACCGACTGGCCGATCCAGCGTTTTTTCTGCGGCGGCGCGTTCATGCGGTCTTCGCCTGCGTCGCGCGCATTTTTTCAGCGGCTGCGCGCACTGCCTTGAGGATATTCTGATATCCGGTGCAGCGGCAGAGGTTCGACGACAGCACCTCGCGCAGTTCGTCGTCACCGATGTCCGGATTGCGTTCGAGCGCGCTCACCGCCAGCATCAGAAAGCCCGGCGTGCAGAAACCGCATTGCAGGGCGTGATGCTCGACGAAGGCCTCC
>CAZVDN010000289.1:344-774 GCA_964625665.1 uncultured Streptomyces sp.
GAGGCCCTCGACGGTGCGCAGCTTGTGGCCCTGCGCCTGCACCGCAAACATCAGACAGGAACGCACCGGCTGGTTGTCGATCAGCACTGTGCACGAACCGCAGACGCCATGTTCGCAACCTGAATTGGTGCCGGTCAGCCCGCATTGTTCGCGCAGCGTGTCGGCGAGCGTGCGCCGCGCCTCGACGCGCAGCGGGTATGGCTCGCCGTTGATATCGAGCACGATGTCGAGTTCGTTACTCATGACTGCCTTCCGCCGCCGCCAGCGCGCGCGCCACTACAGCACGCACGATGTCGCGCTTGAATTCCACACTGTCGGCGTTCTGTTCGAGCGGTTCGATGTCATCTGCGGCGGCCGCTGCAGCGGCCTCGAACAATGCGGCCGAGGGCTTGTTGCCGTTGAGCAGCGCTTCGGCGGCGGCGATGCGCCG
>CAZVDN010000289.1:784-4861 GCA_964625665.1 uncultured Streptomyces sp.
CTCGGCCAGCCCCAACTCACCGCGACCGATCCCGACCGGGTCCGGCGGCTCGACGCCGATCCGCGCTTCGACGATCACGCCCTTGTCCAGACGATAGGCCGCGACGGCCATCGCAATCGCAAAGTCGCCGGCACGGCGGTTGAATTCATTGAAGCCCGCGCGCGTATCGGCGCCGAGCACCGGCAGGCGTGTATCGAGCAACAGCTCATCCGGCGCCAGCGCCGTCGCCATCATGCCTTCGAAAAAACCGGGTTCGCTGAGCAGGCGTTCGCCGCGCACGCTGCGCGCGCGCATGCGCGCCCCCAGCGTCGCCGCCACCAGACACCATTCGGACGCCGGATCGGCGTGCGCAATGCTGCCGCAGAACGTGCCGCGCGTGCGGATCGGCCAATGCGCAATGTGGTGCACCACCTGCGTCAGCAACACACCAAGCGGGCCGTCCACCACCGGACGCTCGAAGGCGCTGTGACGCACGCAGGCGCCGATGACGAGCTCGCCATCGACGACGTCGATGCGGTCGAGGCCGGCCACGCCGTTGATATCGACAAGGTGTGTCGGCTGCGCAAGGCGCAGCGCCATCGTCGGTACCAGGCTCTGTCCGCCGGCAATCACGCGGCCATCATTGGCGGCCACTTCGCCGAGCAGGGCCACTGCTTCGTCGATCGTGCGCGGCGCGTGATAAGTGAACTGGCCGGGCTTCATCGCGCGCGACTAGTCCTCGCGCGTCAGTTTTTGCACCACCATGCTGGCGATCATGTCGTCTTCGACGTTGACCGCGGTGCGCACGGTGTCGAGCAGGCGGTAGATCGGCAGCAGAATGGCAATCGCCTCGGCCGGCAGGCCAACCGATTGCAGCACGACGATCATGGTCACCATGCCCGCACTCGGAATGCCCGGCGCGCCGATCGCGCCCAGCACTGCGGTAAAGAACACGACGAGTTGCTGGCCGAGATTGAGATCAATGCCGGCGAGATTGGCGACGAACAGCGCGGCCGCCGCTTCATACAGGGCGGTGCCGTCCATATTGACCGTCGCACCGAGCGGCACGACAAAGCCGGCGATATCGCGCTTCACATGCAGATGCTGCTCGACGCAGCGCAGCGTCACCGGCAGCGTGGCCGAGCTCGAACTCGTCGCAAACGCGGTGATCAGCGCTTCGCGCGCGCCGCGCCAGAACTGCAGCGGCGTGACGCCCGTGACCAGATAAAGAATCAGCGGCAGCGCGATCACGCCGTGGACCAGCGTGGTGCCGATCACGACCGCCACAAAATAACCGAGTGTTTTGATCAACGCGGCGTCCTGCGTGGCGGCCAGATTGATCAGGAGCGCCATGATGCCGAGCGGCGCCAGCCGCATGATCCAGCCGACGATCATCAGCGAAATTTCCAGCAGTTCCTGCAGCAGCTGCAGCAGGTTTTTGTAGCGCTCGCCGCCGATCACCAGCGCGACGCCGAGGATCAGGGCAAACACCACCACCGCAAGCACATTGCCCTGCGCCAGGGCAGCGACCGGATTGACGAAGATTGCGTGCAGAAACTGCGAGACGAACTGCGACATCGACATCTGCTTGGTCTGGAAGGCCGCCGTCGCGTCGGCAAACATCGACAGCTGCAGGCCCTTGCCCGGCTCGAAAATGTTCGCCGCCGACAGGCCGAGCACGATGGCAATCGCCATCGACAGCACAAAAAAGCCCAGCGTCACCACCCAGACCCGGTGCATCTGCTTGTGCGCGCGCAGGCTCGCCACGCCGACCGCAATCGAAGTGAACACCAGCGGCACCAGCACCATCTTCAGCAGATCGACGAACAGCGTGCCGACGATGCCGGCAACATAAAGGCCGTTCTGGGTGACCGGCGAGGCCTTGCCCAGCGCGGAAAAGCCAAGCCCGACGCCGATGCCGAGGACGACGCCGAGCAGGATCTGGGTATTGAGCGAGGGCAGTTTCATGGAGGGGTATCCGTTTTAGACTCTATGTTAACAGGCGCCAACCGCGCACCATGCTGAACCGCGCATGCACCACGGCGGGGCGCGCCGGGGCGTTGACAGGGGCCGAAACGGCCCCGCAGACCGCGAAATCGGGGTTTGACGCATATCAAACGCCCCGGCCGGGCCGGTTTGACCCATCTCAAACTCTGGCACAACGCTTGCTGTGAGAATTATCACAATGTTGCGATTCTGTACACGCCTGTTTTCAATTGCCCTCGTCGTCACCGGCCTGCCCGCGTGCGCGCCGCTGGTCGCCATCATGGGCTATGGCAACACCGCCACGCAGATCGCCGTGCAGATCGACCGCTTCAAACTCGCCAGCGACGGCCTCAGTTATATCAAGTCCGGCAAGACCGTCACCGACCACGCCGTCTCCAAACTGGTCGGCGCCGACTGCCATTTGATGAACGTCATCTCGACCGATCCGGTGTGCACGGCGAAAAAAGACAACGCACAGGTCACCGCGCGCAATGAACGCATGACGCTGGCCGCCGTGCACGAGGATGTGTTGAACCGCGACAACAGCTTCAAGGGTTTTGCGCCGGGCGCCACTGCGGATGACGGCGCTACGATCAGTCTGCAAACGGCGGCCCTCTCCACCGCCGACGAATAAACCGCCGGCGCCTCAGGACTTCATGCCGGTCTTCTTGACCAGCGCACGCCACTTTTCGTATTCCGTCTTGACGTCGGCGCCGAACTCGCGCGCCTCGCTGCCGACGACATCAGTGCCTTCGACGTCCATGCGGCGCAGCACTTCCGGCGTATTAAGCGCGCGTTTCGCTTCGCGCTGCAACCGTTCGATGATGGCCGGCGGCGTGCCGGTCGGCGCAAGCATACCGAACCACGCCACCACGTCGTAACCGGGCAGTCCCGACTCGGCCACGGTCGGCAGTTCGGGCATGGCCTTGCTGCGCACCGCGCTCGTCACCGCGATGCCGCGCATGCGGTTCGATTTGATGAAGGGCAGCGCCGAGATCGGGCTGCCGATCATCCAGTCGACCTGGCCCGACACCACCGCCGGATAGGCATCGGACACGCCCTTGTAGGGCACGTGCGTCATCGGGGTCGCCGCCATCACGGTCAAAAGCTCGGCGCCCATGTGCACGATGCTGCCGATGCCGGCCGAGGCGAAACTCATGCCGCCGGGTTTGGTTTTCGCCAGCGCGATGAGTTCACGGATGTTGTTCACCGGCAGCTGCGGCGCAACGCAGACGATGTAGGGGTTCGAGGTCAGCTTGGTGACGGCGGTGAGATCGCGTACCGGATCGTAGTTCTGCGGCTTCAGCGCAGCGGTGGTAATCACCGTGCTGCTGGAAACCAGCAACGTGTAGCCGTCGGGCGCGGCCTTGGTCACCAGTTCGACGCCGATGCTGCCGCCCGCGCCCGTGCGGTTGTCAACGACGAAAGGCTGGCCCCACAACCCGCTGTAGTGCTGCGCGGCAATGCGCGCCAGCGCATCGACGCCGCCGCCGGCGGAAACGTTGACGATGATGCGCACCGGGCGCTGCGGGTAGGACGGCGCGCCGGTTTGCGCGTGTGCACCTTCGACCGCAAGCAGCGCGAGCGCCGCAACGGACAAGCGCATCATTGCAGCGCCAGATTGGCGTCCTTTGCCAGCTTGCGCCATTTGAGAATTTCGGTTTTCACGTGATTGGTGAATTGCTCGACGCTGCTGCCGACCGGCGTCGAGCCATCGGCGCCGAGGCGCGCGATGACATCGGGCGATTTCAGCGCGCCGACGACCGCCGCATTGATCTTGCTGACCAGCGCCGGCGGCGCTTTCGCCGAGATCACCAGGCCGTACCACTGATCGACTTCGTAGCCCGGGATGGTTTCGGCAACGGTCGGATATTCAGCGGCGGTGGACGAACGCTTCGCCGCAGTGATCGCCAGTACACGCAGGCGGCCCGAGGCCGCATGCGGCTTGACGCCGAGCAGCGTCGAGAAGCCGGTCTGCACTTCTCCGCCGAGAATCGCAAGAATGCCCGCGCCGGCGCCCTTGAACGGCACGTGCAGGAGGGGCACGCCGGCCGAGTGGGCAGAGAGGTGGCCGGCCGGATGCTGCAGGCCGCCGGTACCCGACGGGCCAAA
>CAZVDN010000290.1:0-4856 GCA_964625665.1 uncultured Streptomyces sp.
TAACGGGAGCTGGGGAGCCCAGCTCCCGCTCAAGCAACTTACGTTACTTCTTCTTCTTTTTTGCTGCTTTCTTGGCTTTTTTCTTCGCTGCCATGTTGATCTCCTTACGAGTTATGGTAGTTGGCTTTTCGTGCAAACAGCTTTTGTTTCTGCACTCCCAAAACGTTTATCACGTTGTTGCTGTGACTCCTGTTTCGTTTCCAATTCAGGATTTCAACGCTTGGTGCGCCAATTCTAAGCTACGTTCAAAAAAAAATGCAACACTTTTGTAAAGGAATTTGTTAGTACGCGAAAAAATTGTTGTATGTATACCGCTGGAATTTTTAATTTCCAACAGCGCATCGATGGATTTTTTTGCGCGCGAAGCAAAATTTTCAGAAAAAAAACTTCGAAATCGCATTCAAGCGATGAAATTTCGACAGTTTTGCGCGCTCAAGGCGCGATTTTTTCCGTCGCGATCAGATGTTCGAACGTTTCGCGCGCCCGGACGACGTGAAATTTCTTTCCATCAACGATGACTTCAGCCGCACGCGGTCGCGTGTTGTAGTTCGAACTCATCGACATGCCGTAGGCGCCGGCCGACATGATTGCGACGAGATCGCCCTCGGCCAGATCGAGTTCACGATCGCGTCCGAGGAAATCGCCGCTTTCGCAAACGGGCCCGACGATTTCATAGCGGCGCGGTGCGCCGCTGCGCGTCGCCACAGGTTGAATGTCGTGCCACGCTTCATAGAGGGCCGGGCGCATCAGATCGTTCATGGCGGCATCGACCACGGCAAAATTGCGGTCTTCGCCATGCTTCAGGTATTCGACGCGGGTCAACAGCACCCCGGTATTGCCGACGAGGGATCGTCCCGGTTCAAACAGCACCTTTTGCGGCCGGGTTCCCAGACATTCGCGCAGTGCACTGATGTAGGCGGCAACCGGCGGCGGTGTCTCATCCCGATAGCGAATACCCAGACCGCCACCGATATCGATATGGGAGATATCGATACCGCGTGCCGACAACTGGTCAACAAGCCCCAGAATTTTTTGCAGTGCAGCGACAAAGGGCGGAATTTCGGTCAGTTGCGATCCGATATGGCAATCGATGCCGCGGATTTTGAGGTTGCTCATGCCCGCGGCGCTTTCATAAAGCCGCAGCGCATCGCCGAACGCGACGCCAAATTTGTTTTCCTTGAGGCCCGTTGCGATATACGGGTGGGTTTGTGCATCGACGTCCGGATTGACCCGCAGGCTGACCGGCGCGATTTTGCCGAGTTCCCCGGCAATCCGGTTGATACGGCCGAGTTCGCTTTCCGATTCGACGTTAAAGCAGAGTATCCCCGCCTCAAGGGCCGCGCGAATTTCGGCCGCCGTCTTGCCAACGCCGGAAAAAACGATTTTCTTCGCATCGCCGCCGGCTTTGAGGACCCGTGCCAGTTCGCCGCCGGAAACGATATCGAAGCCGCCGCCGAGGCGCGCAAATACGTTCAGCACCCCGAGGTTCGAATTGGCTTTGACTGCGTAACAGATCAGGTGGTCGCAACCGGCAAGCGCTTCGTCATAGGCGCGGTAAGCCGCCTCAAGGGCGGCGCGCGAGTAGACATAACACGGGGTACCGCAGGCCTGAGCAATCTGATTCAGCGGCAGGTCTTCAACATGAAGTTGCCCGTCGCGTTGCGTGAAAAAGGTCACGGTTTGGCAGCGTCCGGCGATTTCTTCGTGTCGGCATCGCCGGCCGGCGCAGCGGCAGGCGGTGTCGCAACGGGTTTCTGACTGGGCAGATAGAGCGGCCCCTTCAACCCGCACGCCGACAGGAGGGCGGTCACTGACAGCACGATCAAAAGATTTCGCATGAATGTTTTCGGGGAGCGGATGCGCATGAATATTAGCATAGGCCTGCAGGCCGGCCGCTCATGGCAGGAGGAAACGATAGGCATCGGTGCGCAGCCGGCGGCGGCGTTGCAGATGGTCCGGCAGGATGCGTTCGACGTGGCGCCAGAAACGCGGCGAATGGTTCGGTTCATGCAGATGCGCGAGTTCATGCACGACGACATAGTCGAGCAATTCCGGCGGCATGTGGATCAGCCGCCAATTCAGATGGATTCTGCCGTGCGGGTGGCAGGTGCCCCAGCGGGTGCGCGCATTCGATAGTCTGATCAGCGGCAGCTTTACGCCGAGGCAGGGGGCGAAGTGCGCGACACGCAGCGCGAAATGTTCGTTGGCCCGCGCACGCAGCCAGTCGATGGCGGCCCGCGCGAGCGCCTGTGGATCGCCGGCTTTCGCCGGCAGAAATAATTGTTCGCCGCGCAGGACAGCCACAGTTTGCAGCGGGTCGGGCGCCAGGACCAATGGTTCGCCCAGAAGCATCAGTTGCGCGCCTGCCGACCACGAGAAGGGCGCAGGGCGTCGTTCACGCCAGACCGCCAGCTTGCGTGCGATCCAGTCGGCGTGGGCCTTCAGGGCGTCTTCGATGCGGCGCTGCGATGCGCGCAACGGCGCACCCACCCGCAAGCCGTGCTCATCGATCGTCAGCGAGATGCTGCGGCGTCGGGCGCTGCGCCGCAGGGTGTACTCGACGGCAAGCCCGGCGAGCTCGTATCGACAGTGTTCCGCGGCTGAAGGGGAGGGGGCATCAAAAGCGAACGGCATTTGCGTCGGATCAGCCATGACCGGCGTCGATTCGGGCCATTTCGCTTTCAATCCACTGTTCGACTTCGCGCGTCAGTTCGTCTGCCTTGCGGCCGCGGCTCTCGATGGCCGGGCCGATACTGACGGTGACGGTGCCCGGGTGCTTTAGGAAGGCGTTGCGGCGCCAGCAGCGCCCGGCATTGTGCGCGACCGGCACCACCGGCGCACTTGCATGGATGGCAATGGCGCTGCCGGACGATTGATACTTGCCGCGTGTGCCGGGCGCAACGCGGGTGCCTTCCGGATACACGATGACCCAGAAGCCGGCGGCGATGCGGTCCTTGCCCTGGCTCAACATCTGGCGCGCCGCGCGCGGACCGGCACTGCGGTTAATCGCGATTGGCGAGCACATGGCGAGCCCCCAGCCGAAAAACGGGATCCACAGCAATTCTCGCTTGATTACGTAGACCTGCGGCGGAAAGATCAGCTGAAAGGCCATCGTTTCCCAGGCCGACTGGTGTTTGGACAGCACGACGCAGGGGCCGGGTGGGAGATGTTCGGTGCCGGTGACGCGAAAATCGATGCCGCAGATCATTTTGAGCGCCCACAACACAAAGCGCGTCCAGTAACGGATGATGCGGTAGCGCGTGAACGGGTGGAACGGGAAGGTCAGCAGCGCGATCACCGAAAACGGCGGCGTAATCAGCAACTGTACAGCGGCAAACAGGCAGGAACGCAGGACGATGCCGGCGTTCATGACACGATGGATTTGACCGCCGCCGCCAGGTCGGCGTGAATGAGGGTGCGCGCCGGCAGTCCGCCCGCCGCCTTGGTTTGTTTGCCCTTGCCGGTCAGCACCAGCATCGGTTGCGCACCGACGGCATCAGCGGCCTGCAGGTCGCGCAGCGAATCGCCGACGCAGGGCACGTCGGTCAGATCGACATTGAAGCGGTGTGCGATGTCTTCCAGCATGCCCGGCTTGGGCTTGCGGCAGCTGCAGCCGGCCTCCGCACCGTGCGGACAATAAAACACGGCATCAACGCGGGCGCCGGCATGCGCCAGCGCCAGGTGCATCTTGTCGTGGATGGCGCACAGCGTGGCGATATCCAGGAGGCCGCGCCCGACGCCCGACTGGTTGGTCGCCAGCACCACATGGCAGCCGGCCTGGTTGAGGCGCGCAATGGCTTCCAGACTGCCGGGAATCGGTATCCATTCGTCCGGGTTCTTGATGAACTCGGGACTGTCGTGATTGATCACGCCATCGCGGTCGAGAATGACGAGTTTCATGCGGCCAGCTTCGAGAGGTCGGCGACCTTGTTCATCAGGCTGTGCAGTTCGCGCAGCAGCGCAATGCGGTTGTCGCGTTGTTTAGGGTCTTCAGCCATTACCATGACATCGGTGAAGAAGGCGTCCACGGCGTCGCGGGTACGGGCCAGCAGGGTCAGGCTGCCGGCGTAGTCGCCGGCGGCAAAACGCGCCGTGGCGTCCGGTCGCACCTGATCCAATGCGGCTGCCAGCGCGCGTTCGGCCGGTTCGGCAAACAACGCCGGATTGACGGCCGTGACGTTGCCTTCGGCTTTCTTCAGGATATTGCCGATCCGTTTGTTGGCGGCCGCCAATGAGGCCGCTTCGGGCAGGCCGCTGAAGGTCACGACAGCATTCAGGCGGGCGGCGACTTCCTGCAACGGCGGTTGCAGCGCAATCACGGCTTCGACCGCGCTGCGGTCGTGCTTCGTCGCCAGTTGGTTGCGATAGCGTTCGTAGACGAATTCGATCAACGGTGCCTTGATGTCATTGCCAAGCACACCGGTCTTGAATTGCGCCGCGGCGTGGTCGATCAGGGCCCTTTGCTCCCAGCCACTCGAACACGCTGATGACACCGAGCGCCGCGCGGCGCAGGCCGAACGGGTCCTTGTCGCCGGTCGGCTGCAGGCCAATGCCCCAGATGCCGACCAGCGTTTCAATGCGGTCGGCGAGATAGAGGCTGGCGGCGACCGTGTCAGCGGTATTGTCCTCGCCGAAGCGCGTGCGGTATTGATTGCCGATGGCGGTGGCGATGGCGGCGGCTTCGCCGTCGGCCAGCGCGTAATAGCGGCCCATCGTGCCCTGCAGTTCCGGGAATTCGCCGACCATGTTGGTCAGCAGATCGGCTTTGGCCAGCCAGGCGGCGCGTTCGGCCTGTGCGGCATCGGCGCCGATGGCGCGGGCGATCAGGCCCGCCAGCAGCTGGACGCGCGTCGTGC
>CAZVDN010000291.1:0-4827 GCA_964625665.1 uncultured Streptomyces sp.
GGCCGGCGCGTCATGCCCGCAGGCATCGGCGCCCGGCGCGCAGCCCGGTGCGGCGTGTGCCGCATTGGCCGCCGCCGCCGCGGCAATCGCCGCCGCGTTGTCGCCGCCGGGCACGTAGCCGATCTGCTTCATGTACATCGCCAACACGGCATCCATCGAACCGGCGTGCTGCGGAAACCATTCGGCGAGCGCTTCGGTTAGCGTCTTGCCGAGCTGCATCTGGCCGTCAGCGACGCGCTTTCTCACTTCACGGATGACTTCAAGCACGTTGGCGTGTTCGCCCTGATGGCAATGCAGCGGCGGAAAAGAAAACTCCGCCATCCAGCGCTCTTCCTGGCCGAAATGCTCTTCGGTATGTTTGACGAATTCGTCGAGGCTGGCGAGCAGGTCGTCGGCCGGCGCGGCGGCTACGCGGTTCAATAGATCGACGAACTCGCGATGCGTGTCGTCCATGGTGTTGTGGTCGAGCGCGAGCGCCTGAGACCATTCCAGCAGCGGTTTGTTCACTGAATTCTCCGTTTTCGAGCCGCCAGCATACCAGCAGTTCGCGGCGCTGCCACTTGATGCAAGTCATGCGGCGCGGCACTGTAGAATACGTATCCAGAAAACCGCCCCGCCCCCCGCCTGAAGCCATGAATTCCCGCGATGACCTGCAAGACCGCGCTGACGCTATTGTGATCAGAGGCGCGCGCCAGAACAACCTGAAAAACCTGTCGCTGGCGCTGCCGCTCAATGAGTTGATCGTTGTCACCGGCGTTTCCGGCTCGGGTAAATCGTCGCTGGTGTTCGACACGCTCTACGCCGAGGGCCAGCGCCGTTACGTCGAGACCTTCTCGCCGTACGCGCGGCAGTTCCTCGACCGCATGGACAAGCCGCAGGTCGATGCCATCGACGGCATTCCGCCGGCGATTGCCATCGACCAGACCAATCCGGTGCGCACCTCGCGCTCGACGGTCGGCACCATGACGGAGCTCAACGACCACCTGAAGCTCCTGTTCGCGCGCGCCGCCCAGCTGTTCTGCCGCGGCTGCGGACTATCGATCCATCGCGACACGCCGGCGAGCATCCTCGCGGCGCTGAAAACGCGCAGCGAACTCGCCGGCGACCCGCGGCTCGTCGTCACCTTTCCGGTCGCCGTGCCGAAGAATTTTGCCGAGAAGGAAGTGCTGGCGCTGCTGGCCGCACAGGGCTACGACCGCATCCATCGCCAGGAAAAAGGCCTGCTGGAAATGGTGCAGGACCGTTTTCGTTTCGGCAGTGTCGAGCCGGCGCGGGTGGTTGAGGCGCTGGAGGCGGCGCTGCGGGTGGGACAGGGCCGCGTGAATGTACATGTGCTCGCTGACGAGCACATAGGCTCCACCCCCCCCCCTGCCCTCCCCCCTCAAGGGGGAGGGAGTGAGATCGTGTGGAAATTTTCCTCCGACCTGCACTGCGCCGACTGCGACATCCACTACGGCGAACCGACGCCAAGCCTGTTTTCGTTCAACTCGCCGGTCGGCGCCTGCGAAGACTGTCGCGGCTTCGGGCGCGTGATCGGCATCGACTTCGGCCTCATCGTGCCGGACGAATCGAAATCGATCCGCGACGGCGCCGTGCGACCGTGGCAAACGCCGAGTTTCAGCGAATGTCAGGACGACATTCTCAAATACGCGAAGCTGCGCGGCATTCCACTCGACACGCCGTGGCGCGACCTCACGGCAAAACAAAAGCACTGGGTGCTCGAAGGCGAAGACGACTGGAAGAGCTGGCGCAAATCCTGGCCCGGCACCTGGTACGGCGTGCGGCATTTTTTCAAGTGGCTGGAAACCAAAGCCTACAAGATGCACATCCGCGTGTTGCTGTCGAAATACTGCGACGGCGCGCGCCTCAAGCCCGACGCACTGGCCTGGCGGCTTGGCAGCAAGGCAGACGCCGACAGCGTGCTGAAGCCGACACTGCGTTATCGCGCCAAGGGCACGAAGTTCGACGACGAAATCCTGCGCGCGCTGCCGGGCCTCACCGTGCACGACCTGATGCTGCTGCCGATTTCGCGCACGCGCGAACTGATCGACAACCTGCATCTGCCGGCGGCGATCGATGAAGCCACCGACCTGCTGCTGAAGGAAGTCCGCGCGCGCCTGTCCTACCTCTGCGAAGTCGGCCTCGGTTATCTGACGCTTGATCGCCAGTCGCGAACACTCTCCGGCGGAGAGGTACAGCGCATCAACCTCACCACGGCGCTCGGCACTTCGCTGGTCAACACGCTGTTCGTGCTCGACGAACCGTCGATCGGCCTGCATCCGCGCGACATGGGCCGCGTCGTCGCCGTTATGCAAAAGCTGCGCGACGCCGGCAATACGCTGGTGGTGGTCGAACACGATCCGCAGATCATGTTCGCCGCCGACCGTCTGCTCGACATTGGTCCTGGTCCGGGCGAACGCGGCGGCGAAATCGTCTGCTTCGACACGCCGGAGGCCGTCAAAAACAATCAGCAATCGCTGACCGGTGCCTATTTGTCGGGCCGCAAGCGGGCACACGCCGCTGCGCCCCACGCCTTGCCACCGTCGTCGCAGGCCATCGAAATCCTCGGCGCATCGGAACACAATCTCAAGAACATCGACGTCAAACTGCCGCTCAATCGCCTCGTCTGCGTCACAGGTGTGTCGGGCTCGGGCAAATCGACACTGATCCAGGATGTGTTGTATGCGGCGCTGTTGAAACACAAGGGCAAGCCGACGGAAACACCGGGCGCGCACCGCGCCATTCACGGCCATCATCTGATCGGCGACGTCGTCATGGTCGATCAAACGCCGATCGGCCGCACCACGCGGTCGAATCCGGCCGTCTACGTCGGTGCATTCGAATCGATCCGCGATCTATTTGCGAAAACGCCGCTGGCACGCGAACGCCAGTACACGCACGGCACCTTCAGCTTCAACTCGGGCAACGGCCGCTGCCCGGCCTGCGGCGGCAACGGCTTCGAACACGTCGAGATGCAATTTTTGTCGGACGTCTATCTGCGCTGCCCCGATTGCGACGGCCGCCGCTTCCGCGCCGAAATTCTCGAAGTTGAAATCGAAGGCAAATCGATCGCCGATGTGCTCGACATGACGGTCAGCGAAGCGCTCGCCTTCTTTGCCGCACATAAGCCCGTGCAGGCGGCGCTGAAACCGCTCGCCGATGTCGGCCTAGAGTATTTGCGCCTCGGCCAGCCGGTACCGACCTTGTCGGGCGGTGAAGCCCAGCGCCTGAAACTGGCCGGGCATCTGGTCGAAAGCGTGGTCAGAAAAAATGAACCGGGCGGCAGGTCCAAAGCACCTGCAACAACGCTCGGCAAACTGTTCCTCTTCGACGAACCGACCACCGGCCTGCATTTCGACGACGTTGCCAAACTGCTGCGTGCCTTCCGCCAGCTGATCGCCGCCGGCCATTCGCTTATCGTCATCGAACACAATCTCGACGTCATCGCCGCCAGCGACTGGATCATCGATCTCGGCCCCGAAGGCGGCGATGCCGGCGGCGAAGTGGTTTGCACCGGCACGCCGCAGAATATCCTGTGGGAGGCGCGTTCGCACACCGGCAAGGCGCTGGCAGAGTATGAGTTCGCGTTGAGCGGTGGCGTAACGCCGACCGCGCGCGAACACGCCGCCCAGGAACGCCCGGCAGCACTTGCACGAACGCCTGCCGTGCAATCGAATTCGATACGCGTACACAACGCCCGCGAACACAACCTGAAGAACATCGACGTCGAAATCCCGCGCGACCAGTTCACCGTCGTCACCGGCGTGTCGGGCTCGGGCAAATCGACGCTCGCCTTCGATATCGTCTTCGCCGAAGGCCAGCGGCGTTACCTCGAATCGCTCAATGCCTACGCGCGCCAGTTCGTGCAGCCGGCGTCGAAACCCGATGTCGATGCGATATTCGGTATTCCACCGACGGTCGCCATCGAACAGCGCACCAGCCGCGGCGGGCGCAAGAGCACGGTGGCCACACTCACCGAGATCTACCATTTCCTGCGCCTGCTTTACGTGAAGCTCGGCACCCAGCATTGCCCCGACTGCGACTGCGCCATCGAACCGCAGACGCTCGATGCCATGGCGGCGCGCATTCTGCGCGATTACAAGGGCACGCGCATCGGTCTGCTGGCGCCGCTGATCGTTTCGCGCAAGGGTTTCTATACCGACCTCGCCAAATGGGCGCGCAGCAAGGGCTACACGCATTTGCGCGTCGATGGCGAATTTATAGAAACCGCCCGCTGGCCGCGGCTCGACCGTTTCAAGGAACATTCGATCGAGCTGCCGGTGGCCGATGTGCGCGTCGCCGCGGACAACGAACCGGCCCTGCGGAAAGCGCTCGCGCAGGCCCTCGACTTCGGCAAGGGTGTCGTGCACGTGCTGGCGCCGCTCGAAGCGCTCGAGCGCGCGATGAAAGAGAACAATCCCGCGCTGGCGCAGATGACGCAGACGGTGTTTTCGATCAAGCGCGCCTGTCCGTCCTGCGGACGCAGCTTTCCCGAGCTCGATCCGCGCCTGTTCTCGTTCAACTCGCGCCATGGCTGGTGCGGCGACTGCTACGGCACCGGCCTCAAGCTCACCGACGTCAAATGGGACGACGAACGCGCCAACAGCGGTACCGAAGACCATGTGCTCGATTCGTGGATCGACTGGCTCGAAGTCGATGAAACCTGCCCGTCGTGCAACGGCCACCGCCTGAACCGCGAAGCGCTGGCAGTGCACTATCACGGCCGATCGATCGCCGAACTGACTTCAAAGGCGGTCGGCGAAATCGGCGCGCTGTTCCGCGACATCAAACTCGAGGGCCGCGATGCCGAAATCGCGCGCGACCTCG
>CAZVDN010000292.1:0-4798 GCA_964625665.1 uncultured Streptomyces sp.
ATTGGCTTTCAGCGTTCCGGCGGCGGAGCCGGCCGCGGACGCGGGGGCCCCGCGGTTCGCCATCAACCGATTTGAGGTTGAGGGCAACACCCTGCTTAAACCGGCCGAGATCGAGGCGGCCACGGCGGGTCTGACCGGCGAGCGGAAAAACTTCGGCGACATTCAACGGGCGCTGGAGGTGTTGGAAGAGGTCTATCGCAAACGCGGCTTCGGCGTCGTTCAGGTATTGCTGCCGGAGCAGGACATTACGCGCGGCGTTGTGCGGCTGCGGGTAATCGAAGCGCGCATCGGGAAGATTTCGGTCGAGGGCAACCGCTTTTACGATGAAACGAATGTCCGTCGCAGCATGCCGGAGCTGGTGGCAGGGGCGACTCCGAATTCGATCCGGATTGCACAGAACCTGCAGTTGCTTGCGGAGAATCCGAGCAAGCAGACCACGGTCCTCCTGAAGTCCGGCGCGAATGACCGCGAAATTGATGCCGCGATCAAGGTCACGGACGAGCGGCCCTACAAGTTTGTCGTTACCGCGGACAATTCCGGCTCGGTTGAAACGGGCCGTTTCCGCACCGGGTTTGCCGTTCAGCATGCCAACCTGTTCAATCGCGACCACGTCGGCAATCTTCAGTATGTCACTTCGCCGGAAAACCCGAACAAAGTTTCGATCTACGGCGCCGGCTATCGCATCCCGCTGTACGCGCAGAACGCGTCGATCGACGTCTTCGGCGGTTATTCCGATGTCAGTTCCGGCACCTTGTTGGGGCTGTTCAACGTCAGCGGCAGCGGCACCATCCTCGGGGCGAAATACAACTGGCATTTGCCGAAATTCGGCGAATATGAGCACCGTGTTTCGGCCGGACTCGACTATCGTGCGTTCAAGAACAATGTCACGTTGATCGGCACAGGGGCGGGGCAGGTGCCGGATATCACCATCCATCCGTTCAGCCTGACCTATAACGGGCTTTTGCGGATGAGCAATTCGGAAGCGGGCTTCAACGTCAGTTATGCGCGCAATTTTTTTCACGGCGGCAACGACGGTGCTGACAGCGATTTCAAGCTGTCACGCGCCGGGTCCACCGCGGATTACCGCATCTGGCGCGTTGGTGCCAATTACACCCGGGTTTTCGCTCAGGACTGGCAGTTCCGAACCGTCCTGACCGGTCAATACAGTGACGACGCGCTCGTTTCCGGCGAGCAATTCGGTTACGGCGGACCGGATTCGGTGCGCGGCTTCGGCGTTCGCGAGATTGCCAACGATAAGGGCTATGCCGCCCAGGTCGAGGTTTACACGCCCGATCTCGGGGCGAAATTCAACTGGCCCGACGTCAAAATGCGCCTGCTGGGCTTCTACGATTTCGGCATGACCGGGCGCAACAGCCTGCAGGCGGGCGACCTTTCCAAGGGCGCCGGCGGGGCGAGCGTCGGGGTGGGGGCGCGTATGGGCTACGGCAAGTATCTGACGATGCGCCTGGATTGGGCCAATGTGATCGATTCGGCCGGCAATCAGGCCAAAAACGACCAGATGCTGAACGCCACGGTGGCCGTCCAGTTCTGAGCGGCCGGCAGGCAGACACCGTTGCTATCTGCCTGACTTTTCTGTAGAATCCGCGCCTCGTTTGCCGCCATCTGGCGGCAATTCCTTGCCTCACCGTCATCGCATAACGGGAGGCCTCACAGCCCATAAGGAGATTTTTGCATGCGACATTATGAAATCGTGTTCATCGTACATCCCGACCAGAGTGAACAGGTCCCCGGGATGGTCGAGCGCTACCGCTCGATCGTGCAGGCCAAGGGTGGCAAGATCCACCGCCTTGAAGACTGGGGCCGCCGCCAGATGGCATTCCCGATCCAGAAGATGCACAAGGCGCATTACGTGCTCATGAACATCGAGTGCGGCACCGACGTGCTCGAAGAACTCGAACATTCGTTCAAGTTCAACGATGCAGTGCTGCGCCACATGACCGTGAAGATGACCGAAGCGGTGACCGCGCCTTCCCCGATGATGAAGGAAGAGAAATCGCGTTCGCTGACCAGCGCACCGGAAGCGGCGAAACCTGCCGCGGCCCCGGCGCCGGAAGCGGCCCGCACGTAACGCATGCGCAATGCGGCCGTCATTGGCGGTCGGTTGTTCAAGCGCAGCGCGATACGTTACACACCGGCCGGCGTGCCCATCGTGGATTTCGTGATTGCACACAACTCGGTGCAGAACGAAGCGGGCGGCAGGCGCAAGGTGCAGTGCGACATCGATGCGGTAGCAATCGGCGAACTGGCGGCACGGATTGACGGATTGAAATTGAACCAGGGTTTGCAGGTGACGGGTTTTCTGGCACGCAACACCATCGGCAACAAAAAGCTGATGCTGCATGCGACCAAAGTTGAAACCGCCGGCGACGCTGAATAAAGACAGGAACCAAGGAGATAACGATGGCATTTTCAAGAGGCAAAGGCAAAGGCAAGAACGACAAGGACAAGAAACGCGGTTCAAAGAACCTGTTTCGCCGCAAGAAGTTCTGCCGTTTCACGGTCGAGAAGGTCAAGCAGATCGACTACAAGGACATCGGCGTGCTGAAGGACTTCATCAACGAAAACGGCAAGATCATGCCGGCACGCATCACCGGCACGAAGGCGCATTACCAGCGCCAGTTGAGCATCGCGATCCGCCGCGCGCGTTTCCTCGCGTTGTTGCCGTTCACCGATCTGCACTAAGGGGAGTCGCATGCAAATCATTCTGATGGAAAAACTGCCGAACCTCGGTCAGCTCGGCGATGTGGTCAAGGTCAAGGACGGTTTTGCGCGGAATTACCTGATTCCGCAGGGCAAGGCCAAGCGCGCCACGCAGGCCAATCTGGCTGAGTTCGAAAAGCGCCGCGCCGAGCTCGAAAAAGCGCAGGCTGAATTGCTGGCGCAAGCGCAGGAACGCGGCGCCAAACTCGACGGCCTGATGGTCCAGATTACGCAGAAAGCGGGCGTCGACGGCAAACTGTTCGGTTCGGTGACGAACATCGACATTGCCGAGGCGCTGAAGGCGCAGGGTTTTGATGTGCCGCGCGCGGCGATCCGCATGCCGCTGGGCCCGATCAAGCAGATCGGTGACCAGGCGCTGAGCATTGCGCTGCATTCCGACGTGGTGGTTTCGATCACGGTTTCGGTGCTCGGAGACGCCTCTTAAGCACTGTTTTTGAGATCGAAATTTCGCGTTGAAAAAAGGGCTGGCGACAGCCCTTTTTTTTGGTAAATTGCAGCGTGCGGCGCTAATGTTTTGCGCCCGCCGGCGGCCGCGAATTCCCTTGCGGCAAATCCAGATTTTGACGATTGGCATCTTCGATGGCCCAGGCCGTAACCCCGCTGACCCGCGATCCCCAGCTCGAAGCGCTCAAGCTGCCGCCGCATTCGCTCGAGGCCGAACAATCGGTGCTCGGAGGCCTGCTGCTCGACAATGAGGCCTGGGAAAAAATCGGCGACGTTCTGCGCGATGAGGACTTCTACCGTGCCGATCATCGTGAGATTTACCGGCACATCGCCAAGCTGATCGACGACAACAAGCCGGCCGACGCACTGACGGTAACCGAAAGTCTCGAGCGCAGCGGCAAACTCGAAGAGGTCGGCGGCCGCGCCTATATCGGTTCGCTGGCGGTGAATACGCCGAGCGCTGCCAACATCAAACGCTATGCGGAAATCGTGCGCGAGCGTTCGATCATGCGCCGCCTCGCGGCCATCTCGACCGGCATCACGGAGTCGGTCTATTCGCCGCTCGGCCGCTCGGCGAAGGATCTGCTCGAAGAGGCGGAGAAAGAGATTTTCGCCATCGCCGAGCAGGGCGCGCGCGGTCAGCAGGGCTTCAGCGGCATCGGCCCCATGCTGACCAAGGTGGTCGAGCGTATCGACACGCTCTACAAACGCGACAATCAAAGCGATGTCACCGGCATTTCAACCGGCTATACAGACCTTGATCGTCTCACATCGGGTCTGCAGCCCGGCGATCTCGTGGTGGTTGCCGGTCGCCCGAGTATGGGGAAAACCGCATTTGCACTGAACATTGCCGAACATGTGGCGCTCAACGTCGGCATGCCGGCCGCGATCTTCAGTATGGAAATGAGCGGTACCCAGTTGGTAATGCGTATGCTCGGTTCGCTTGGGCGTCTCGATCAGCAACGCATGCGTACCGGCGCGCTGACCGATGATGACTGGCAGAAGCTGACCAGTGCCGTCGGCCGGCTCAACGAAGCGCCGGTCTTTATCGACGAATCAGGCATGCTGAATCCGAGTGAACTGCGCGGCCGCGCGCGGCGCCTGCACCGCCAGTGCGGCGGCCCCGGCCTCGGTCTGATCGTGGTCGACTACCTGCAGCTGATGGAAACCGGCAACAGCACCGAAAACCGCGCGACTGAAGTCGCCGAGATTTCACGCGCACTGAAGTCGGTGGCCAAGGAACTCAATGTGCCGGTGATGGCATTGTCGCAGCTCAATCGCGGCCTGGAGCAGCGCCCAAACAAACGGCCAGTCATGTCGGATTTGCGCGAATCGGGCGCCATCGAGCAGGACGCCGACCTCATCATGTTTATTTATCGCGATGAGGTCTACAACCCAGAGTCGCCCGACAAGGGTACGGCAGAAATCATCGTCGCCAAACAGCGTAACGGCCCGATCGATACCGTCAAACTGACCTTCATGGGCAAATACACCCGGTTCGAAAACTTCGCGTCGCCGGGGCGTTTCTAGAGCCGGTTCAGAGCGCGATGCTGCGGCAACCCGCGGCATCGACACGCAGATAACTGCCGCTGTTGTACCAGTCGGCGAGCAC
>CAZVDN010000293.1:0-4769 GCA_964625665.1 uncultured Streptomyces sp.
ACCAGCAGGGCGCCGGCGAGGCCCGGCCCGGCGGTGTAGGCGACCGCATCGATATCGGCGAGGTGGCGGCCGGCCCGCGCCAGCACATCGCGGGTCAGCGGCAAGACCCGCCGGATATGGTCGCGCGAGGCCAGTTCGGGCACGACGCCGCCGTAATCGGCATGCAGCGCGGCCTGGGTATGCAGGGCGTGGGCGAGCAGGCCGCGCGCGCTGTCATGAAGCGCGATGCCAGTCTCGTCGCAGGAGGTTTCGATCCCCAGAATCAGCATTTTTGAGCCATTTTTGAGCGCAATCGTGGCGAAAAATCGGCCTGAATCAGTGCTTTGACAACCTAAAAGCCGCTGCTATAATACGCGCCTTTCGCAATTTCCGACTGGGTAACCGCTTTATGCCGACCGTACGCGTCAAAGAGAACGAGCCGTTCGAAGTAGCCATGCGCCGCTTCAAGCGCACCATTGAAAAAACCGGGCTGCTGACGGAATTGCGCGCACGCGAATTCTACGAAAAGCCGACCTCGGAGCGTAAGCGCAAGCACGCTGCAGCCGTCAAGCGCCATTACAAACGTCTGCGCGCGCACCAGCTTCCGCCGAAGATGTACTAAGCGTTTCGGAAATCAGAACTCAGCGGATGCGGGCAATGCCCGCATTTTGCTTTCTGGGGCCCCGTTCTTCACTCCCTAATTCCCCATCCTGGAGTTTCCTATGTCGCTCAAAGCCAGAATTTCGGACGATATGAAAACCGCAATGCGTGCCAAGGATGCGGCGCGCCTGGGCGCAATCCGCCTGTTGCAGGCGGCGATGAAGCAGAAGGAAGTGGACGAGCGCGTCGAATTGTCCGATGCCGATATCGTTACCATCATCGACAAGATGATCAAGCAGCGCCGCGATTCGATTGCCCAGTTCGAAAAGGGCGGGCGCCAGGACCTCGCGGAAAATGAAAAATTCGAGCTCGGCGTGCTCCAGGCCTATATGCCGCAGGCGCTGTCCGAAACCGAAATCGATGCGGAAATCGCCGCCGCAATGGAGGCCACCGGCGCCAAGGCGATGGCCGACATGGGCAAGGTCATGGCGGTGCTGAAGCCGAAGCTTGCCGGCCGCGCCGACATGGGCAAGGTCTCGGCGCAGATCAAGGCGAAACTGGGCTAGTCCGCGACTTCGGCGCGCCGCCGGAATCGTTTCGAACTCCGCTATCATGCGCGGTAACCGCTGCATGAAATTCGGTCTTCACCGCAACCATCGTGTCAGACGCCGGGCCCCGCACGCTTGATTCCGCAATCCTTCATTCAGGACCTGCTCAACCGCGTTGACATTGTCGATGTGGTCGAGCGTTACGTGCCGCTCAAGCGCGCCGGCGCGAATTACGTCGCCTGCTGCCCGTTTCATACCGAAAAATCGCCGTCGTTCACGGTCAGCCAGACCAAGCAGTTTTATCACTGCTTCGGCTGCGGCGCCCACGGCACCGCAATCGGTTTCATGATCGAGTACAGCGGCATGGGCTTCATCGACGCCGTCAAAGACCTCGCGCAAATCGCCGGCATGCAGGTGCCGGAAACAAAGTTTGAAAAGCCGCGCAACAAAACCGAAGAAGGCGATGATCTGCACGAAGTGATGCTGAAGGCCGCGCAGTATTACCGCCAGCAGCTCAAAAGCACGCCGCGCGCCATCGAATACCTGAAAAAACGCGGGCTCTCCGGTGAGATCGCCAAGGAATTCGGCATCGGCTATGCGCCGGCGGCCTGGCAGAACCTGCAGGCGGCGTTTACCGATTACAACGCCAAGTCGCTGGTCGCTGCCGGATTGGTGATTCAGGGTGACGAGGGCAAGCGCTACGATCGCTTTCGCGATCGCATCGTGTTTCCGATCGT
Organism: uncultured Streptomyces sp.; assembly: GCA_964625665.1. Lineage (GTDB taxonomy): Bacteria > Pseudomonadota > Gammaproteobacteria > Burkholderiales > SG8-41 > PALSA-1004. Next base: position 1,865 of record CAZVDN010000293.1, read on the forward strand.
CGACACGCGCGGCCATATCATCGGTTTCGGCGGGCGCGTGCTCGATCAGGGTGAGCCGAAATACCTGAACTCGCCGGAAACCGCGCTGTTCGAAAAGGGCCGCGAACTCTACGGCCTTTATCAGGGACGGCGCGCCATTCGCGACGCCGGCTGCGTGATTGTGGTTGAAGGATATATGGACGTCGTCGCGCTGGCGCAGCACGGGGTCGGTTACGCGGTGGCAACGCTCGGCACCGCAACCACGCCCACGCATGTGCAGAAACTCCTGCGCCAAAGCGAGCAGGTCGTGTTTTGTTTCGACGGCGACAATGCCGGGCGCCGCGCTGCCTGGCGCGCGCTGGAAAACAGCCTCGAACAACTGGTCGACGGCAAACAACTGTCCTTCCTCTTTTTGCCGCAGGGCGAAGACCCCGACACCTATGTGCGCCAGTTCGGCAAGGACGCCTTCGAAAAACAACTGCGCGAAGCCAAACCGCTGTCGCAGTTTCTGCTCGATGAATTGAAATCGCAGGTCGATATCCAGACGCCCGAAGGGCGCGCCAAGCTGTTGCAGGAGGCAGCCCCGCGCATCAAGCAGATCGCCGCGCCGCTGCTGTCGCTGATGTTGCGCAAACAACTTGCGCAGGTCGCCGGCATTTCGCAGCAGGAACTCGACGGGCAGTTCCAGATCAAAGCCGTGACGCAAACACCTGCACCGGCGCAGGCAGCACCGCCGCGGCAATCGGCGCGGGTGCGGCAATCGCTGACGCGCAACCTGATTGAAATCGTCATGCTGCACCCGAAGTTTGCACACGACGTCGACCCGGTTGCGCTGCACGCGAGCGCGGCGTTGTCCGACGAGTCTGCCGAACAGAAAACGCTGGCAGCCTTGCTGGACGCCGCGGCTGCGGAATCATCGGTGGTCAACTGGCCCGAGTATTTTCGCGACACGGAACATGCCGCTTTGCTTTTGCAGATCGAATCGGCTTTGCTCAAGAGCCAGTATGCCGAGTGGAGCGAGGACGAACTGCGTGCCGAATTTCGCGACGGCTGGCGGCAGCTGAACCAGCGGCTGGAACTGGCTCTGCAGTCGGAAAATATTAAAAAACATGGGCTTACGAGTGAAGATTTGGCCCGGCTGCGCATTACAAAAGGGGTCGCAGGTCCCAAAGTAAACGGGTAAGCCCCCCGGGATTTTGATAAAATCGCTGGTTTTTCAGCGCAATCACCTCACAGGCGAGACTGGCTATGGCGAAACAGAAAAAGTCGGCGAAATCCAAGGCACCGGCACGCAAAAAGACGGTGGCGAAAAAAGCGGTAGCGCCGAAAGCAAAGACCAAGGCCAAAAAACCGGCGCCGCGCAAAGCGGCACCCAAGGCAGTCAAGGTTGCGGCGAAAGCGCCGGCTAAAACTTCGGCCAAAGCGTCGGCGAAGCCGTCGCGCGCGGCCGCTGACAAACAGGTCCAACCGAAGACGCTGACGCCGAAACAATTCGCGGCCAAATTGCGCGCCGAGAAAAAAGACGCCAAGGCACTGGAAAAAGCAGCAGTGAAGGCCGGCAAGCAGGAAAAAGCGGCCGCCGCAGCGGCCGCCGCAGCGCCGGCAGCTGCCGCACCCGCAGCCGACAGCAAGGGCAAGGGGCGCGCACGACTGACAGCCAAGGAAAAGGCGCTGGTCCGCGAATTCGAGCGCAAGGAACTCTCGCCGCTTGAAGCGGAAGCACGCCGTTCGCGCCTGAAAAACCTGATCATGCTCGGCAAGGAGCGCGGCTATCTGACCTATGCCGAGGTCAACGACCATCTGCCCGACGACATGATGGACGCCGAGCAGATTGAAAACATCATCGGCATGATCAACGACATGGGCCTCAACGTCTATGACGAGGCGCCGGACGCCGAGACCTTGCTGATGTCTGATGCGACACCGGCGGCGACCGACGAAGACGTTGTCGAAGAAGCCGAGCGCGCGCTGACCACAGTGGATTCCGAGTTCGGCCGCACTACCGACCCGGTGCGCATGTACATGCGCGAAATGGGCTCGGTCGAACTGCTGACGCGCGAAGGCGAAATCGAAATCGCCAAGCGCATCGAAGACGGCCTGAAGCACATGATCCAGGCGATTTCCGCCTGTCCGACGACGATCGCGGAAATCCTCGCGCTCGCCGACAAGATTGAAAAAGATGAAATCCGCGTCGATGACGTGGTCGACGGGCTGGTCGATCCGACCGCTGACGAACTCGCTGCTGAAGCCGACGACGAAGAGGAAGAAGAAGCCGACGACGAGGCGATCGAAGAAGAAGAAATGAGTGAAGAGGAACAGGCCGCGGTGCAGACCGCCGACCTGTTGCGCCTGAAAGAAGAGGCCCTCAAGCGTTTTGCCGTCATCCGCAACCTCTACAACAAAATGCTGCGTGCCCTCGCCAAGGACGGCCCGCGGAGCAAGGCCTACCTGCAGGCCCGCGACCAGATTTCGAACGAGCTGACGAATATCCGTTTCGGCGCCAAGCAGGTCGAATCGCTGTGCGACGGCCTGCGCAAACTCGTCGAGCGCGTGCGTTCGCACGAGCGTTCGATCATGGACCTGTGCATCAACAAGGCGAAAATGCCGCGCCAGCACTTCATCAAGGAGTTCCCGGGCAAGGAATCCAACATGCGCTGGGCTGCCAATGAAGTCGCCGCGGCCAAGCCCTGGAGCACCACGCTGGAGCGCTTCGTGCCGGGCATCGTCGAGCAGCAGCAGAAACTCATCGACCTGCAGAAGTCGGTCGGCATCCCGATCAAGGACCTGAAGGAAATCAACCGCCAGATGACCACCGGCGAAGCGAAAGCCCGCCGCGCCAAGCGCGAGATGACCGAAGCCAACCTGCGTCTGGTGATTTCGATCGCGAAGAAGTACACCAACCGCGGACTGCAGTTCCTCGACCTGA